>DAIPIQ010000033.1:0-6822 GCA_036770745.1 Opitutaceae bacterium
GAGCGCCGCCAGCGCCTCGCTGGCGGTTTCCCACGGATGCATTGCCCACTGCACCTGCCAGAACGAAAGTGGTGCGTCTTTCGCGTCCGTGCCCACCTGTTCGTCCCAAAGTGCGGTGAGTTCGGTGGAAAGGGACTGGCCGGATTTCTTGGCAAGCCAGTCACGGCAAAAGCGGGCGATCTTCAGCCACTCCTGCTTGATCGCTTCGATGATCGTGGTCGGATCGAAATCCGCTGGAACGACGGCGAGGAAGCGATTCGGGAGGTTCGGAACGAGAATGGCGTCGTCGGTCGGAGCGTGGCTGGCAAGCGCGAGCGAGTCGCGCTTGAGCCAGTCATAGAGCGGTTGCCCGCGCAGACTCGGGAAGACGAGATTGTCCGGTCCAATCCTGTCAGCAACGGCCAGGATGCCGTGCATCATCAGCCAGGAGATCAGGTAGCTGCCGCTCCACAGATCACGAGTGCTGCGGGCTTGGGCGATGAACTCCTGCACCGGACCGAGCTGCACAAGCAGGAAGGCGGGATGAAGGCGGCCGTCGGTGCCGCGGGTCGCTTCCAGTGCAGAGGTGATCGCAGTGTGATGCCAGATGGTGGCGTCGGGAATCCGGGTGTCTGCGGGCAAATAGCCGATCCACTCCGCACCTTTCTTCTCTGCTCCATTTTGCACTACGGCCTGCAACCAGTTTCTCCAGACACGCAAGAAGGTCGTGGTGTCGTCTCCCTTCATGCCGGGGAGCACGTTTCCAACGATTTCCTCGGTGGTGGATTGATCCGGAAAGTCTTCGATGCTCAGCAACGGGACGTCACGATTCGGAGACAGCGGATGCTGAAACGCGGGGGCACCGCCCAGGCGAACCGTAGGGAACAGAAAGCGGTCGGCTGCGGCAGCAGACCAATCGGCCTTGTCCCGGCCACGGAGCCATTCCGCAAGATCGAGTCCAAGATTCTGAGCGTAGATGTTGGCGCGCTCAACGTGATGAGGTCCGTAGTCGAACGCCTTCTCCGGTGGATCGTGCAGAAACGCCGCGAGTTTGCGTTTCCAAAAGATGGCGTCGGGCGGGGTGGGCATGAGGGGCGCTGCGTGGGTGGCGGAAAGCTGGCGGAGCCGGAGGCTCAGGGCGCGCGTGCGGAGATCCGCGGAGGTCCGCCGGCGACGGGTCCGCGGGCGCACGTCGGGCCGGAGGCGGGGAGGGCGGGGTGGAGGGGGCGCTGGGGCATGGCGCGGGAAGAGGGGTGACGGCGGGGGTACGGTGTCGGGGCTTCGTGGATACGCCAAGAACGGATCGATCGGGGATGCGCACGATCGGCGGGTGGAGCGATCCCCGAGGGGGACGCGGGGTGGGATGTCGCCGCTCCGGGCAAGGCCCGCACCCCGGCGTCGGACGAGGCCGGTGGATCAGAGCTGGATGAAGCGCCGCCGGCGGTAGGAGAGGTTGCCGTGGTGGCAGACGGCCGCGGCCTGGACGCCGGCGGAGATCGGGTCGGCCGGTTCCCGGCGCTCGCGGATGGCCGCCATCCAGTCGCCGAGGTGGAGGGCCTCGCCGTCGTAGCCGTTGAAGAAATCCGCCCCGCGCTCGCCTTCACTCGCGACGAAGGAATCGGAGGGTTCGGCGACGGGGTCCTCGTTGCGGCCCTGGGGCACGACTTCGTAGCGACCGCGGTCGAAGTAGAGCGTGGCCTCACGGCCCATGACGATCGTGCAGGCCTTCTGGAAATTGTTGCTCCACGAGCTCACGAAACCCATCTGGAGCTCGAGATCGGGATACTCCATGAGACAGGTCGCAAGGTCGGGCGTCTCGGTGCGACCCTTGCGGTGATAGATCCCGCCCGAGGCGACCACGGAGCGCGGCATCGGGAGGTCGAAGAGCCAGTTCACGGTGTCGAGCCAGTGGACCATGAGGTCGCCGAGCGGGCCGCAGCCGTAGTCCCAGAACCAGCGCCAGTCGCGCAGGCGGAGGGGGTCGAAGGGCCGTCGCGGGGAGTTGCCGAGGAAACGCCGCCAGTCCACTTCGCCCTCGGTGATGCGAAAGGTCGGATCGCCGGGGTAGGGGCCGGGGTTGCGGCACCACTGCATGTGGATGCGGTTGACCTTGCCGAGACGGATCTCTCCCGAGTCGAGCTTCTGCTTGAGCACGACGAGGTGCGGCATCGTGCGCTGCTGGGCCCCGACCTGGACGATCCGCCCGGTGCGACGCTGCGCCTCGAGGAGCCGCGCGCCCTCCTCGAGTTTGTGCGTGAGCGGCTTCTCGACGAAGACGTCCTTGCCCGCCTGCATCGCCTCGATCGTGATCGGGGCGTGCCAGTGATCGGGCGTGGCGATGATGACGGCGTCGACGTCCTTGCGCGCGAGCACGTCTTCGTGGTGGCGGGTCTTCAACACGTCGCGCTCGCGCCCGCCGGCCTGGACGTGGGCGGAGTTGGCGAAGGCGTCGTAGACGTCGCAGACGGCGACGATCCGCACGCCGGGGATTTCCCGGAGGGCGGGCATGAGGCGGCCGCGCATCCGGCCGCCGCAACCGATCAGGCCTACGTTGAGGGTTTCGTTCGCGGGGTATCCCGCGGCCTGCGCGCGATAACCGCCGAGGGCGAAACCGGCGGCGCCGATGCCGAGCAGACGCATCGCGTCGCGGCGGGTGAGTGAGCGGGCGGGGTCGAAGGTGCTCATGCCGCGGAGCCTTGCCGGCCGTCGGCGCGGGCACAAGGCGCGCCTGCGCCGCCGGAGCGAAAGAAGCCCTCGCAATGGGACCCGGAAGCGCGCCTGCGGCGGGGCGCGGGATTCGTCAGGAGCCGAGCTGTGCGAAGACTTCGCGGTAGAAGTCCGCGTGGCTGTCCCACGTCTGTCCGGTGATGATGCGACCGTCGCGCACGCACTCGCGGTCGATCCAGGTGCCGCCGCAGGCTTCGAGTTCGAAGCGCACGTTTTCGTAGCAGGTGAGGCGCAGTCCCCGGCCGATGCCGGCGGCGAGGAGGATCTGGATGCCGTGGCAGAGCGCGAGGATCCATTTGCCTTCCTGGTGAAACGCCTGGACGAGGCGGACGAGTTCGGGGCGGTGGCGGAGGAATTCGGGGGCGCGGCCGCCGATCAGGAGGACGGCCTCGTAGTCGTCGACGCGCGCCTCGGCGAACGTGAGCTCGCTCGCGATCCGGTAGCCGGGCCGCTCGACGTAGGTGTTCCAGCCGGGTTCGAAGTCGTGGATCACTCCGTGAAGGAGCTTCTTCTCGGTGGCGGCGATCACCGGGAGGAAGCCGGCTTCGCGGAAACGGTGCCGCGCGTAGAGGATCTCGAACGACTCCCCCGCGTCGTCGGTGACGATGAGGATGCGGCGCGCCCCGGCCGGCGCGTTCACGGGGCCACGCCGAGGAGGCGGTCGGTGAGGTGTTTCTCGAAGGCGGCCCGGTCGGTCCAGCGCATCGCCACGCGGGCCTGGAACGGGCCCTCGGGATCGGCGACGGTGAAGCCGTCGGTGATGCGGAAGCGCACCGGCTCGATCTCGAGGAACGCCTCGGACTCGGCGAGGTGGACCGCGACGCAGTCGAAGAGCACCGTGGAGCGCAGGGCGAAGAAGTCGCAGTGCATCCACCGCACGCGCGGGGCGAAGATGCAGTAGTTCTCGATCACGGCGCGGGCGACGGGGTCGTGGGTCGCGCTCCAGACGCGGTGGTAGTTCTCGCCGGTCAGGGTGACGAGGCCGCAGGTGTCGAGCGGGGTGAGGAGGATGTCGATCCACGGGGCCGCGAGGACGAGGCGGAGGTCGTCGGTGTGGTGGCGCACGTTGGTCTCGGCGGAGGGCGGGCCGCCGTTGTAGCCGATGTTGAAACTGCCGTGCATGCCGACGAAGCGACAGCGCGCGGCGATGCCGGGTTCGCGGCGCAGGGCGGCCCCGAGCGTCGGGGCCGGGCCGATCGCGAGGATCGTGATCGGTTCGGGCGAGTTCATCACCAGGTCGATCAGCGCGCCGACGCCGTCCTCGTGGACCGTTCCCGGATAGTTCGCGAGGTCGTAACCGCGGACCCACGGCTCCTGGTTCTTGTTGTTGGGGTTCATCGGGAGGAATCCCGGCCCGAGCCCGACGGGCACGTCGGTGCGGCCGGCGACCTCGAGGAACTTCGCCGCGACGGCCCCGCGGAACCGGGGGTCGCCGGTCTCCGTGAGCACCATCTTCAGGTCGAGCGCGGGGCTGCGCAGCAGCTGGGCGAGCGCCCACGTGTCGTCGACGTCGCTGCCGATGTCGGTGTCGAGGACGACGGGGATGCGGGCGGCCGCCGGGCCGGCGAGGAGAAGGGCGAGAAGAATCGGGAGGGTGCGCATGGGGACGGTAGGTTTGCGGGTCATTTGTCCGCGGGCATGAGTTCGTCGGCCATGTAGAAACCGGTCTTGTCCTTCACGGCCTCGCGGACCCGTGCGACCGTCTCGGTTGCGACGGGTTGCGGTTTGCCCCACGAGCCGAAGGCGGTGCGGATGTAGGTGAGGACGGCGGCGATCTCCTCGTCGTTGAGCATTCCCTCGTAGCCGGGCATGGGCGGGACGCCGTTGGCGGGATCGTAGAGCTTGCCGCCGACGGTCATCGGCCCCCAGACGCCCTTGAGCACGAGCTTGATCAGGCGCTCCTCGTCGCCCGTGACCCACTCGTTCTTGTTGATCGGCGGATAGATCCCGGCGATGCCGGCGCCGTCGGGTTGGTGGCAGGTCGCGCAGTGGCCGTCGCGATTGAAAATCTCGCGGCCCTGTTCGAAGCGTTTCAGGTCGCGCTCGCTCAGGTTGAGCACCTGTCGCGAGTGGCCGACGCCGGGAGGGACGAAACGCTTCGTGCCCGCGAGGAAGCCCGCCGCGGCGGGATGTTTCGCGAGATCGAAGGCTCCGGAGCGCAGGGGTGCGTCGAAGGTCTTGAAGACCGCTTCCACGCCGAACGCCATGGTCGCATCCACCGGTTGGGCGAGGGCCGCGAGGAAGACGCCCGCTCCGTCCACGGGATCGGAGAGCCAGGAGGCGAGGGCGATCGCTTCGGCGCGCACGCGCGGGTGCGGGTCGTCCGCGGCCCGTCGTGCGAGGGCGACGGTGGCGGCGGGATCGAGGTGGCGCTGGTGGCGCGCCACGCGCACGGCGGCGGCGCGGACCTCGACGCGCGGGTGGGCGAGGCAGCGCTCCAGGAGCTCGGGATCCGCGGGGCCGCGGCTCGCGGTCACCCAGAGCGCCTCGAGCAGATGTCGCGGTGCGAGCGGATCGGCGGGATCGATCGCCGCGACCCAGCGCCGCAGCGCCGGCCCGACCTCCGACCACGGCCGGCCGCGGAGTTCGCGGCGTGAACGCACGCGCGTCTGCTGTTCGGGCTCGGCGAGGTTCTCCAGCAGGCGGGCGACGGGCGCGCCCGCCACGGGCGGCGGCGCGACGAGCGGCACGCCGGGCCGGGTGATGCGGAAGATGCGGCCGTGCTCGCGGTCGCGGTTGGGGTCGCGGGCCGAGTGCTGCATGTGGCCGACGAGGGCGTTGTGCCAGTCGACGACAAGGAGCGAGCCGTCGGGTGCGAACTCGAAGTCGACCGGGCGGAAATTCGGATCCGTCGACGAGACGAGGTCGTGGCGCAGTTTCCCGGTAAAGCCCGCGCCGTCGTCGACGACCGTGTGCTGTTTGATCCCGAGGAAGCCGATCGAGTTCGCCACGAGGAAATCCCCCTGCTGGTCGGCCGGGAAATGCCGGCTGGAGACGAACGCCGCCCCGCTCGTGGGCCGCACCTTGGCGGTGGTGAACTCCGTCTGTCGCGGGTGCTGCGCGCCGTGCGGAAGCCGGGCCGACATCGGCGTGAGCCAGTAGTTGCTGCCGTTGGAGGCGTCGGCGAGGAAGGTCTGGCCCCACTCGTCGAAGGCGATGCCCCAAGGATTGGCGTAGTCCGCGACGCTGAACTGGTCGAGCCGCCAGGAGCGTGGCTCGAAGCGCCACACCGTCGCTTCGACGGCGCGCTCCGTGCCCCGCGGCGTCTCGACCTGCGAGTGCAGGAAAATGCCCTCCAGCATGTAGAGCGCGCCGTCGGGCCCGGTGTCGAAGGCTCCGATCGCGTGGTGGGTGTCGTGGCTGTCGAAACCGGTGAGGAGAATCTCGCGTTCGTCCGCGCGATCGTCGCCGTCGGTGTCGCGGAGGCGGACGAGCAGCGGCTGCTGCGAGAGGAGCACGCTGCCGTCGGGTTGGAGGGCGAAGCCGATGGGCAGGTGCAGTCCGTCGGCGAAGGTCGTCTGCCGGTCCGCGCGGCCGTCGCCGTCGGTGTCCTCGAGGATGAGGAGCTTGTCGTTCGGCCGCGGGCCGCCGGGCTGGTAATGCGGGTAGCTCGGCATGACCGCGACCCACAGGCGGCCGCGGTTGTCGAAGGTGAGCTGCACGGGGTTGGCGAGATCGGGGAACAACTCCTCCGAGGCGAAGAGCCCGATCGCGAAGCCCTCGGGCACGGTGAAGCGCGCGAGCGTCTCGTCGCCCGGCAGGTAGGTGATCGGGCGGTTGAAGTTCGTCACGACGGGAGTGAGCGGCCGGGTCGCGGCCGCATCGTCGATCGCGAGCGCCTCGCCGCGCGCGGCGGCCCAGATCGCCTCGTCGCGCAGGAGCGTCATCTGGCGGAGCTTCTCGATCTCCTCGGGGTAGTTCTTGTCGCCGAACGGCTGCCAGCGCCGGCCGAAGGCGTGCACGCCGTTGCGCATCCGGTGGTCGTTGTCCCAGATCCAGTCCTTTTCGGCGACGGCGGCGGCGATCGCCCGGGTGTGCGGCGAGGGCGCGGCGGGGATCGCCCCGCCGAAGAGCGTGACGGCCTGATCGCCGATCACCGGCGCATCAGCCGTGGCG
>DAIPIQ010000033.1:6832-21014 GCA_036770745.1 Opitutaceae bacterium
AAGAGCGTTGCGGCGAGGAAGCGGGCGAAGCGGTCGTAGCCCGCGTCGTTGAGGTGGCACCCGTTGACCGTGAGGAACGGCCCGCCCTCGGCGAACCAGGCGAGCGAGGGGGTGAAGGCGTCGATCGCGCCGACGCCCTCCGCGGACGCGACCTCGAGCAGGGCCCGCGTGTAGGCGGCGAGGCGCTCGTTCTCCGCGCGCCCGTCGGGCAGGTCGTCCACCGCCGAGCGGTCCTCGAAGGCGATCGGGCTGACGAGGACGATCCGCGGCGCCCTGCCGTCGTGGTAGGCGCGCGAGCGGGTGTGGCGGATCCACGCGCGGAGCTCGCCGCGGAAACCGTCGAGCCCGGCGTCGCCGCGGAACGACTCGCTGTATCCAAAAAACCCGACCACGACGTCGGCCCCGACGATCGTCAGCCACTCGTCGGGCGTCGGGAAATGCCCCTGCCCGCGGTGCGCGCGGTGGTCGGGGTGGAACGCGGCCGCCCCGGGGAAGGCCCAGGGCGAGTTGCGCGCGGCGTGGGGCTGGAGGCCGGCGGTGAAGCCCGAGTTCGCGAGGTTGCGGACGCGCATCCGGGCGTCGGGAAACGCGCCTTGGACGAGCGTCTCGAAGCCGCCGTGGTACTGGAGCCGTTCGCCGAGTCCGCCGCCGACCAGGGCGATCGTCCCGCCGGTCGCGGGCGGGAGCGGGAGCGTCGTCGGCGCGGCCGCGCGGGGATCGAGGAATCCCGGGCGCGGGTGGGTCGGCAGGGCGGGGTCGATCTCGATCGGCGGGAAGAAATCCTCCGGGCGCCGCCAGGGCTTGTGCTTGTCGGGACCGAAGCCCGAGTTGTTCGGCGCGTATTCACCGACTGGATCCACCGCGACGCCTTCCGCCGGGATCAGTTCCTCGCGGCCCAGCGCCCAGAGCACGCCCTGGAGGGCGAGCCGGCGCATCGAGGCCTCGCGGAAATCATAGGGGTGGCCGAGGGTGGTGGTGAAGACGCGGGCCGGCCGGGCGGGGTTGAAGCGGTGCGTCCCGGTCCAGGCGACCGGGTTGTCGAGCGGGTAGCGGTCGGTGCGGCCGCGCTCGAGGTGGTTCGAGCGCAGGGCGCGCCCGTGGAGGAGGAAGGTCGGATCGCCGGCCACGGTGTCGCCGCCGCCCTGGACGTGGTAGAGCCACGAGTAGGCCTTGAAGGGGGCGACGCCGCGCAGGATCGGGTGGGCCGCCGATGCGGCATCGAGCGAAACATCGGTGAGGGGAGAGGCTCCGTCGTCGAAATGCCCGTGGTGCACGATCCACTTCTGCCCGAGCAGCGACCGCACCGGGTCGCCGCCCGCGTAGCCGTGGACGCGCGTCGGATCGTCCTGGAAACCCCAGTCGGCGAACGGCGAACCCGCCTCGAAGCGGAACGCGTGCGTCGAGGTGCGGAACGCCACGACCGGCCGCCCCGCCGCGAGGTGGTCGAGGATGCGCTGGAACACCGCGGGCTCGGGACGGCGGAACCGCAGGTAGAGGACGAGCAGGTCGGCCTCGGGCAACGCCTCGGTCCCGGTGAGCGAGGTCGCGGCCTGCGGGTCGACGAAGCCCTCGGGGTCGACGGAGAAGCCGACGTGGACGTCGAACTTGAAATCGCGCCGCAGGATGCGCGCGAGCATCGGCATCGACTCCTCGGAGCGGTACTCCTCGTCGCCGGTGAGGAAGACGACCCTCGGGGTTTCAGCCGCGAAGAGGGGCGCGCCGAGCGCAAGACCAAGCAGCGCCGGGACGGCGCGCCGAACCAAGGGGGAACGAGCGAGGATTCGTGGGAGCATGGGGTGTCGAAAGGGAGGCGCGATGAGCGCGGGAGTGGGTGTTCAGTCTGCTTCCCGCGCGGCGCGGGCAACAAGAAGAAAGTCGTCCCGGGTCGTCCCTACATTCGTGGGCCTGGGTTCATCCCCGGCTTCCGAACAAGAGACACCGCAGAAGCCGGGGATGAACCCCGGCCCACGAGTGTAGGTTGCCACGTGGACATGCCGTTGGAGCAGCGGCTGCGAGCGCAACGTCCACCTTCCAACTTCATTGTTGGAGATCAGCGTGGCGCGACTTCCCTCCGCCAGCGTTCCAAGGCCGCAAGCATCTCCGCACGGCGGCCGGGTTCGTTTTGCGCGAGATCGCGGGTCTCGCCGGGATCGGACTCGAGATGGAAGAGCCGCGGTAACGACGCCGGCGCCTGCTCACCCTCGCCGACCAGCAGCTTCCAGGCGCCGTCGCGAACGGCGGCGCGTTCCGAGTAGCTCCAGAAAAGCGTCCGCGCCGGCAGCGGTTCGCGTCGGAGCAAGAGCCCGGCGAGGCTCGTTCCATCGAGGGATCGTCCCGGGGGCGGCTCGATGCCGGCGAGTTCCAGCACCGTCGGCATCAGGTCCATCGTCAGCGCCGTCGCGTCCGTCGTGCCGGGCGCGATCCGGCCGGGCCAGGCGGCGATCGCGGGCACGCGATGCCCGCCTTCCCAGAGGCCGCCCTTGTGGCCGCGCCACGGACTGTTGCTCCCGTCGGGCGTCGCGCCGTTGTCGGAGCAGAAGAAGACGAGCGTGTCGCTCCCGAGCCCGAGCCGCTCGAGGGTCGCGATGATCTCGCCGATGCCGCGGTCCATCTCCTCCACCATTTCGCGGTAGGCGCGCGCGACGTGGCCCGGTGGATACGTTTCCGCGACCGGTGTGCGTCCGGGCTCGCGGAGCGGAGGGTCGTTCGGGCCCTGATACGGGTAGTGCGGCGCCTCGTGGGCGATGTAGAGGCAGAAGGGCCGGGCGTGGTTCTCCTCGAGGAAGCGCACGGCGTGGCGCGTGATCAGGTGGGTGACGTAGCCCGGTTCGTCGCGCAGCTCGAGGTCGTGCCACCAGTCGGGAAACCCCGCGCCGTCCACGTGGGAGTGGAAGTCGATGTTGCCGCTGACGTAGCCGCGGAACTCGTCGAAGCCGTGGTGCAGCGGATTGAACCTCTTCGCGTAGCCCAGGTGCCACTTGCCCATCAGGCCGGTCTGGTAACCGGCGGCGCGGAGCAGCCGCGCGAAGGTCGTCTCCGTCGGATCCAGCCCGTGGTCCTCGCGGTGGCCGCGCGCGGGATCGGCGAAGACGACGCCGGTGATCCCGCTGCGCTGCTGGTAGCGGCCCGTGAGGAGCGCCGCACGCGTGGGCGAGCACACCGGGCCGTTGGAATGAAAGTCCGTGAAACGAAGCCCGGCGGCGGCGAGGGCGTCGAGGTGCGGCGTCGCGAAGCCCGTGCCGCCGTAGCATCCGAGGTCGCCGTAGCCGAGGTCGTCGGCCAGGATCACGACGAAGTTCGGAGGCCGGGCGAAGGCGGTCGCGCCGAGCAGGAGGACGCACGCGAAGAGCAGCCGCGGGCGCACGTTCATCGGCCGGCGGGCGCGGGGGCGCGGATCGGGACGGCGGCGGTCTTCCAGAGCTCGACCGGAGCGTCGTTCGACTGCGGAGCGCCCGCGGTGCTGCGGCCTTCGCCCACGAAGCGCCCGAGCAGCGCGGCGAGCCGGGCGACGACCTCGGGATGGCGGGCGGCGAGGTTGTCCCGCTCACCGGGGTCGGCGCGCAGGTCGTAGAGCTGGACGGCGGGAAGATCGGCGGCGATCGCCTCCGCCTCGGTGGGCGAGGTCCAGCCTCCCGAACCGCGCGCGAGGAGGAGTTTCCAGTCGCCCTCGCGGATCGCGAAATGACCCGAGATCGAGTGGTGCACGACCGCGGCGCGCGCGGGCTGGTCCCGACCGAGCAGCGTGGGCAGGAGGCTCACGCTGTCCTCCCCGGCGTCGTCGGGCAGGCGTGTATCCACAAGTTCGGCACACGTCGCGATCAGGTCGGTCAGGCAGGCGGTGCGGTCGGAGACCGAACCGGCGCGGACGCGCGCCGGCCACCGCGCGAGGAACGGCACGCGATGGGCGCCCTCCCAGAGGTCGGCCTTGTAGCCGCGGTAGGGTCCGCTCGGGAAGTGCCCCGCCCGCTCCAGCGAAGCGGCGTCGGCGGGTCGGGCGGAGCAGCCGTTGTCGCTCGTGACGATGACGAGCGTGTTCTCCGCGAGGCCGGCGCGCCCGAGGGCTTCCATGACCGCGCCGACCGCGCCGTCGGTCTGCATCACGAAGTCGGCGTAGTCGCCGAGTCCGCTGCGCCCCTTCCACTCCGGGGCGACGACGATCGGCGTGTGCGGCGAAGGGAGCGCGTAGTAGAGGAAGAACGGTTTGTCCGCCGCCTTGCGCCGCCCGATGTAGTCGACGACCGCGCGATTCAGGTCGGGCAGGACATCCACCGCGTGGAATCCCGGCGCGGCCGGGCCGGCCCGGAACCACTCGTCCTGGCGCACGGTCGGGGCGCCCTGCGCGCGGTCGTCGGCGAGGTAGAGGTACGGGGCCATGTCGAGCGAGGCGCTGATGCCGAAGAACGAGTCGAAGCCGCGCGCCACCGGGCCGTGGCGGATCGGGCGGGCGTAGTCGACCTTCACCGCGTCGATCTCGACGGCGTCGGAGGTCCCTCCCGCCCACTCCATCCCGAGGTGCCACTTCCCGAAGGCGGCCGTTTCGTAGCCGTGGCGCCGGAGGAGTTCACCCACCGTCAGGCGATCGGGCGGGATGAGCGGCCCGCTCAACCCCCAGAGCACGCCGGACTGGAGCCGGGTGCGCCAGGCGTAGCGTCCGGTGAGGACGCCGTAACGCGTGGGCGTGCATACGGCCGACCCGCTGTGCACGTCGGTCAGGATCATCCCCTCGCGTGCGAGGCGGTCCATGTGAGGCGTGGGCACGCGGTTGCGCTCCGGGTTCAGGGCCTGCACCTCCCCGTAGCCGAGGTCGTCGGCGAGGATGTAGACGAGGTTGGGAAGCGAGCCGGCGGCGGCGGGGAGCGCGAACAGGGCGAGGGCGGCGAGGAACGGGTTTTTCATGGGTCAAGGGCGGGCGGTTGCGGAGGGCGCCGCGCGACTTTCAAGGTCGCGTGCGTTCGCCCTGCTGAATCCGGAGAAGTTTTCCGGCGAGCTGGTGGACGAGGTCCGTTCGCTCCGCCCATTGATTGTGGCTTTCCGCGGGATCGGCGGCGAGGTCGTAGAGTTGTCCGGCCGGTTCGTCGCTCCCGACCTCCACCTTCCTGGGTGTGCTGAACCCGCCCGACCCCCGGGTGGGGACGAGCTTCCAACGACCCTCGCGATAGGCGAACGCACCGTGCAGGGAGTGGTGCACGGCGAAGCTGCGCGGCGGCTGGTTTCGCGCGGGACGCTTCCCGGTCAATTCGGCGAGGAAGCTGAAGCTGTCCTCCGCTGCATCCGCGGGCAGCGGTTTCCGCAGGACTTCCGCGAGGGTCGCGAACACGTCGTTGAGTTCGACGAGCGCGGAGCTGGTGGCGCCGGGCCGCACCCGCGCCGGCCAGCGGACGAGCAGGGGGACCCGATGCCCGCCTTCGTGGATGTCGGCCTTGGTGCCGCGCAGCCCGGCGTTGCTGTGGTGTCCCCGTTCCGAGTTGTAGCGCGCCCGGGCCGTGGGCTCGTAGGCGGCGAGGTCGTCGTGCTCGCGCGGGGTCCACTCGTGCCACAAGCCGCCGTTGTCGCTGGTGAAGATCACGACCGTGTCCTCGGCGATGCCTTCGTCATCCAGGACCGCGAGCAGCGCCCCCGTCTCGGCATCGGTCTCGGCGACGAAGTCGGCGTAGAGTCCGGCGCCGGTCCTTCCTCTCCACGCCGCGCTCGGCGTGATCGGCAGGTGGGGGGAGGACAGAGGCAGGTAGAGGAAGAACGGCTTCTTCACTCGTGCCTGGGCGACGACGAAGGCGCGCGCTTCGGCCATCGTCCGCGGCAGGACTTCCGAGAGGTCGAAACCCGGCGCCTGCACGCCGGCGACCTGGTTGTAGTAGAGGTCCTTCCTTTCGGGCGTGCGTTCGCCGGGGTGCGCGACCACGCGCTCGTCCCTCATCATCACGTAGGGCGACATGTCGAGCGACGCGGAGATGCCGAAGAACGAGTCGAAACCGACGGCGAGCGGACCGCCCTTCACCGCTTTGGAGAAGTCCACCTCGTGCCCGGCCCGGAATTCACCGGAGCCCGTGCCGCGGTAAGGCACGGGTTCGCCGGAAAGCGTCGTCCAGGTCATCCCGAGGTGCCACTTGCCGATGCACGCCGTCGCATAGCCGTGCGCCTTCAGGAAACCGGCGAGGGTGGGCCGCCCGGGTTCGATCAGCGGCGGATCGAAACCGTCGAGGACGCCGCTCTTCAACCAGGTGCGCCAGGCGTAGCGGCCGGTGAGCAGGGCGTAGCGCGTCGGCGTGCACACGGCCGAAGGGGAGTGCGCATCGGTGAAGCGCATGCCCTGGGCGGCGAGCCGGTCGAGGTGCGGCGTCGGGATCTTCGAACGCGGGTCGTAGGCGCCGATGTCGCCGTAACCGAGGTCGTCCGCGAGGATGAGGATGATGTTGGGCCTGGTGGCGGCGGAGGCTCCAGCCGCCAGCAGGCAGAAGAGGAACGCGTGGAGCATCCTCATTTGTTCATCAGGTAGGCGACGAGGTCGCGGACCTCCTCCTGGCCGACGGCGTCGAGCAATCCTTCGGGCATCACCGAGAGGGCGGAACGTTCCTCCCTCGCGATGTCGCGGCGATCGAGCGGGGCGATGTCGCTTTCCGTCTGGAAGCGCAGGGTGTGCTCGGTGCGACCGACGACGACGCCGCCGAGCACGCGCCCGTCCTTCATCGTGAGCGTCGTCAGCCGGTATTCGTCCGGGACGATCGCGCTCGGGAAGAGGATGTTTTCCAGGAGGTATTCGAGGTTGTCCCGGTTCGAGCCGGTGAGATCGGGTCCGAAGGCCCCGCCCTCGCCCTCGAGCCGATGGCAGGCGGCGCAAAGCATCCGGTAGGTTTCCCGTCCTCGAGCGAGGTCGGCGGAGGAGAGGGATTCCGGGGAGAGACGTCGCCTCCAGGTCTCGAAGGCGTGATCCCGCTCGATCTCCGAGCGATCGCGGACTTCGCCCCAGAATTCGGTCAGAAGCCCGAGCAGGGCGGGGTCGTCGAGCGTGCGGATTTGTCGGGCCTGAGTCGCCGTGATGTCGGTGCGGGCGAGCCTGCCCGCCCGGAGGGCGGCGAGAGCCCGGGCGGCCCATTGTGGACGGGAGACGAGCACATCCATGACCGGGGCCTTCTCGTGGCCGTAGAGCCTGGCCCATTCGTCGAGGAGGAGGTCGGCGATGGCCGGGTCGTCGAACCGGCTCAAGCCCGCCGCCGCGGTCGTTGCGAGGTCGCGCACCCGCAGCAGGCGTTCGGAGACCTCGCGCACTCCCGGGTCGCGCGCGTCGATCAGGGATTGCAGCGCGGTCCGGCGCTGTGGGAGGTCGGCCTCGGGGTCGAGCGCCACGGCTCGAATCTCCTCGAGCGCCCGGCCGTCTCCGAAAAGGGCGTCGAGGTCGCGGACGCGCGCCCGGGTGACCTCGTCGCCGGAGGAGGCGTACGATTCGCGGAGGACGTGCCACGAAGGAGGCGCCGCGACGCGACGCCTGCCGCTCAGGGCCGCGCCGAGGCCCTCGAGGACGGCGCGGCGCGCCGCCGGGTCGTCGCGTTTCGCGACGGCCGTCAAGAGACGATCGATCCGGTGTGGATTCGTTTCAATCTCCTCGGCCAACCGCCTCGCGCCCAGGCGCAGGACGGTCGCGATGCGGGCGTCGGCGAGGAGGCTCTCGAAAGACGCCGTCGCATCGGCTTCCGACAGGCCGGCCAACGGTTCGATCCCGTACCACAACAACAGGGGAAGGTTGTGATCGGCCTCGTCCGCGGAGTGACGCAGCAGACCGGAGGCGACGGGGGCGCGGACGGGTTCGGGCAGCCGTTGCAGGGCGGAAGCGAGGGCGAGTCGCACGCGCGGGCTCGGCTCGATCGCGGCCCGCACGGCCAGCTCGTTCCGGCCGAAGGCGGCCAGCGCGTCGGCGCTCGCCGCGCGCAGATCGAGGAGCAGCCGGATCGCCCAGATCCGCACGTGTTCGTCCTCGTCGTCGAGGAGCGCCGTCAACCTGCCCTCGTCGCTCGCGCCGATCACGTGTCGTGCCCAGAGGGCGCGGAGGCGATGCACCGACTCGGTGGAGGTCCGCTCCAGCTCGGCCAGCGCCGCGACCGCCGCGGACGGATCGCGCCCCGCCTGCGCGCGATCGTCGAGGACGCGTCTCGCCTGGCGCGCGAGCCAGTCGTTGGCGTGGGTCTGCAGACCGACGAGCTCGAGGGGGGAAAGGGTGGTGAGGTCCGCGGGTTCCCGTGGGGCGCCATCGCCGTGAACGAGTTTGTAGATCCTCCCGGTGGAGCGACTGACGCCGTCGTTGTCATGGCACTCTCCGGTGTCGCTCCAATCGCTGACGAAGACGCCGCCGTCCGGCGCGGCGATGATGTCGGTGGGGCGGAACCACGGATCCGCGAACAGGAAGGCGTCGGGCTCGTGCCGGCCGACGAAGCCGCTGCCGACGCGGTCGAGGCGCTCGACGTTGAGACGACGACCATGGAAGTTGGCCGTGAGGAGCCTGCCGGTCCACGGCTCCGGCCACTGGCCGCCCTGATAAACCAGCAGGCCGACGTGGGCATGCCCTCCGCCCGCCGCGAGCGTCGCCTGCGAAACCCCCTGGCGCACGGTGGTCCAGACTTCCCCCGTCGCCCAGTGCACGTGATCGGCGTGCTGGTCGATGAGCTCGTAGACGCGGGGATCCGGATCGTCTCCGTACATCCGGCGGTAGTGCGCGCCGGGGATCAGGTGCCAGAGGTGGCCGATGACGGTGTTGATGAAGAAGGGCTCGCCGTGGGCGTCCCAATCCATGCCCCAGGGATTCGTCGTGCCGTGGGCCACGACCTCGAACGCGCGTCGTTGCGGATGGTAACGCCAGATTCCGACACTCACGCGCGTGCGCTCCGCCTCCGGGGTCCCGGGCGGACCGACGGCCGAGGTGGCGAGGATCCCGTGCCGCCCGTAGAGCCAGCCGTCCGGGCCCCAGCGCAGGCCGTTGGCGACATTGTGGCGGGCCCGCTCGAAATCGAAGCCGTCGAGGTGGACTTCCGGAGGGCCGTCCGGTCGGTCGTCGCCGTCGCGATCGGGGATGAAGACCAGATGGGGCAACGTCAGGGCCCAGACTCCGCCGAGGCCGATCTCCACGCTCGTGAGTCGTTGCGCGCCGTTCTGGAAGACCGTGCGCTTGTCGTGGCGGCCGTCGTTGTCGACGTCCTCGAGGATGACGATCCGGTCGCGCAATTCCGGGTGAAAGCCCACGCCGCGCTCGGAATAGGTGTAGTTTTCCGCGACCCAGAGCCGCCCGCGGGCGTCGGTCGTGATGGCGATCGGCTGTCGCACCTCGGGCTCGGCGGCGAAGAGGACGGAGCGGAAACCGGGAGGCACGGCGATGGTCGCGGCCGACTCGGCCCCGGACATCGGTCCTCCCGGCGCCTTCTCGGAATCGAAGACTTCCGGAAAGCCCTGGTCGCCGGATGCCGAGGAGGCGGCGAGCCGGAGACCCGGAGTCAGCAACACGACAACGAGAAGCCGGCGGACGATTCCGATCGAGGGGACGAGTCGCCGCATCCTCAGAAGCGCAGGGTCGCGGACAGTTTCGCCCCGAAGGGTTGTCCCCGGTGCAGCGCGACGCCGATGTAGTCCTCGTCGGTGAGGTTCTCGAGGTTGAGTCGCCACTCGATCGGGAGGTCGCCGAACCTCGTGGGATAACCGATCGCGGCGTCGAAGCGCGACCAGGAGTCGGCCATGAGCCGGAAACGCGCCGGGTTGTCTCCGGGCCGGAGCGAGCTCGTGTAGAGGAAGCCGAGGCCGGCCCAGAGCTTGTCGAGCGGGCCTCCCTTCACGGTGTATTTTCCCCAGAAGCGGAACGCGTGCTCGGGCGCGTTGGCCAGTTCGGTGCCGACCCGGGCGGGGCGCTGCCGATCGGAGACGACCTCCGTATCCAGAAAAGCATACGACCCGAGGATCTGAAGCTGCGCGGTCGGGTTGAACTGGACCTCCGCTTCGAGCCCGCGGGCGCGCTCCTCGCCGGAGAGCTCGAAGGTCGTGGCGCTGGTGAGGTTGTTGAAGATCGTGACCTGGATGTTTTCGCGCACGGAATCGAAAAGGGTCAGGCCGGCGCTGATCTTTTCCCGGCTCACCTTCACGCCGATCTCGATGCTCTCTCCGGTCTCCGGGGTGGTCGGGAAGCGGGCGTTCGGCGAAGCGGACTGGGTGAAGTTCGCGAACACGTGGACGCCCGAGGCGATCCGGAACGAGGCCCCGACCTGCGGCTTGGTGGTGGTGAACTCGCCGAGCGTGGGCGCGGGTGCGCTGAGGAAGCTCCACTGGAACGTGTCGCTCTCCATCCGGCCCACGCCGAGGAAAAGCGTGAGGCGTTCCTGAAGCGTCTCGAGGCTGGTGATGGCGTAATAAACGCGGTCCTTGCCGGTGTCGTTGTTCCAACCGCTCGTCTGCGGCACGTAATCCGAGGCGAGTCCGGTGCTGTAGTTGCGAGCGGCGCGATCGTAGATCGGGAAGTTGCGCTGGGGCAGGCGCGTGTTGGCCCAGGTGCGCACGCGGCCTTTCGTGTCCTGCTCGTTCGCGCCGACGACGAGGCGGGCGGTGCCGAAGGGGAGCGACCAGTTCCCGGTGAGGTCGACCTGCCAGCCGTGGAGCTGGCGTTTGTCGTCGTGGCGGTTGCCGGTGAGGACGACGTTCTGGAAGTCGGGCGTCATCGAGGCGCCCACCCGGCGGAGGGCGTCGAAGTAGTGGTCCCCGTTCACGGCGGCGGCACGCAGGGAAAGCGACGGCGTGAAGTTGTGCGTGAGCTCGAGGTAGGTGCTGATCTCCTTGTAGCGGGCGAAGGCCTCCGGGCCGGCGACGTTGAAGGACCTTTCCGTGCGCGCGATCGTACCGGTCGCCTCGTCGAACGGCTGGAGGATGAACGTCTCGCCCTCGTCGAGATCCTGGAAGCGGAACTCCACGCGGGCCACGGTCTGGCGGTTCGACCACTGGAGTTGCCCGTTGAAGAACGTCTGGTCGTAGCGCTCGAAGTCCCGGTATCCGTTGGATCGCTGCCGGGCCGCGATCACCCGGTAGGCGAGCCGGGAATCATCCCGGCTGACGATCGGACCCGTGGCGTCAAGGGTGAGGCGGCGGTGGTCGAAGCTGCCGTACTCCGCGCTCAGGCTATAGGACGGCTTGGGGAGCGGCTTCTTGGTGAGGATGTTGACCACGCCGCCGGGGTTGCCGAATCCGAAGAGGACGGAGGTCGGACCCTTGATGACCTCGATGCGGTCGATCTCTGCGTTGTCGGTGCGCGAGCGGCCGGCCCCGACGTTGGAGAAGTAGTTGCGCCGCGGGGAGCCGGAGTTGAAGCCGCGGAGCGTGAAGGCCTCGGTGTTGTTCGCATTGCGCCGGATGCCCGGCACGTAGCGCGTGGCCTCGGTGAGGGAGAGCGCGCCGCGGTCTTCGATGAAGGCCTGCGTGATCACCGTGGCGGTGAAGGGCAGCTCCACCAGCGGCATCGAGATGCGGGTGCCGGTGGCGGAGTTGGTGGCGAGGTAGTTGTTGTCGGTCGTGGCGCTCACGTCGAAGGGCGAGAGCAGGATCGCGTCCGCCTCGTTGCCCGGCGGCCGGTTCGGGGCGGCGGGCGAGGTCGGGTTCTGGCCGGTGGCGAAGGGCGAGGTGAGGGCCGTCAAGGCGATCACGAGGCGGGCGAGCGGGGAGGAGGATGTCTTCATCTTGGGGGTTTCGGGCTTGGTGTTGGTCGCCGGCGCCTGACGGACCGCGAATCCCCCCGTCTTCACATCCTGCACCACCTCGAGACCGGTCCCGCCGAGCATCCGGACAAGCGCGTCCTGCGACGCGAACCTGCCCTTCACCGGACGGGTGCTCCTGCCCTGCACGTCTTCCAGAAGATAGACGACGGCGACGCCGCTTTGCTCGGAGAACAACTCCAGGGCCGCCATCGCATCCGTCGCGGGAATCGCGAACGAGAGGCGCTCCGGTTCCGCGGCCGTGAGGAGCGGAGACAGGAGCGCGAGGCAGGGGAGCAGCCGGCGGGCAAGGGCTCGTCGCAGGCACGGGAGCCACTGGCAAACGGGGTGAGGCATTGTGGGGGACCCGCGAGCCCGTGGGCGGCGGCACTGGGGAGGACTCCGCCCGACGGAGGTTCCGTTAGTGAGAACGTGAAGTTTTTTTCCTCAGCCGCAGCGAGCCGTCGGACTCGGACACGATCTCGACGTCGAGCATCGTGCCGAGAAGGCTGGCGAATCCCTCGACGTCGTCGGCGGGAACGCGACCGCCGACGCGCACCTCCTCCAACGAAGGCTCGTCGAAGACGACGCGCCGCCCGCTCCGCCGCGAGAAATCGGCGGCGATCTCCGCGAGCGTGGCCCCGCCGAGCCTGAGCAGGGGCTCGCGCCACGCGAGGGCCCGCGCGATCTCCTCGTGGCTCACCGGGGCGATCACCACCGCCGTCTCGGGCGAGACGGGCCGGAGCGCGAGGACGGCGCGGTGGCCCGAGTCGAGGAGCGGAAGCGCCGCGTCCGCTCCGCGTGCGCCGTCCTCGCCGCCGGCGGCGGGATGAAGCTGGACGACGCCCTCGGTCACCAGCACCTCGACCGTGGCCGACTGGAGCGACACGCCGAACGCGGTGCCGACCGCGCGCACCGCCACCCCGGCGGCGTGGACGACGAACGGCCGCGCGGGATCCTTCGTCACCGCGAAGTGGGCCGATCCGCGGACCAGTCGGACCGTGCGTTCGCCGTCGACGAAACGCTCGACCACCTCGCTCGCGACATTGAGTCGGACGATCGAACCGTCGCTCAAGGAACAGGCCCGCGGGAGATCGGTCGCGGAGGCGGCGACGACCGGCGCCGGATCCCGCGACGGGAGCGCCTCCCGCAGCGCGAGGCCCGCGCCGACGACCACGACGGCCGCCGCCGCGAGCACGGTGCAGCGGCGCACCCGTTCCCGCCGTCTTCGCTGGCGGGTCGCGCCGGCGAGCGCCCGCGCTCCGAACGAATCGGGGATGCGATCGAGCGCCGACCACGCCTTCGCGGCCTCGCGGAAGGCGGCGGAGTGCCGTTCGTCGGCCGCAAGCCAGAGCTCGAACTCGACCGCCTCGGCCGCCGAGAGTCCCCGGTCGCGTCGCGTCGTCCAGAGCGCGATCGCATCGGCGATCGCCGCGGAGGATTCCGGTCGCTGATCGGGTGTCGTCATCGGGGTGCGGATTTCATTTCAGGGCGCCGCGCCGAGCGAAGAATTCCGCGAACCCGCGGAACGCCCGACCGATGTGGGCCTCGACCGTGTGTTCGGCGATCCCCAGCCGTTGCGCGATCTCGCGGTGGGAAAGGTTCTCGTATTTGCGCAGGAGAAGGATCTCGCGACAGCGCGGCGGGAGGGCCGAGATCGCGGCCTCGAGCAGCTCGGCCTCCTGTCTTCGGCAGACGGTCTCGTCGACCGGCGTGGACTCGTCGACGGCCTGCGCCGCCACCGAATCCGACATCGGGGTCGTCGGCTCCCGGCTGCGGTCGCGATGGAGCGTTCGCGCGAGGTTGCGCGCCACGGCGAAGAGCAGCCCGCGGGGCGAGTCGATCGCGCCGCGCTCGCGGGCGCGCAGCACCCGCAGGTAGGTTTCCTGCACCACGTCGTCCACCTCCGCGGGCGCGACGAAGCCACGGAGGTAGGAGCGCAGCGCGGATTCGTGGGGAGCGAGGACTTCGGCGAACCAGCTCGCCTGCTCGGATCGGGGTGAATCCATGGGGCGTCGGTAGCCCCGCCGCGCCGGCGCGTCAACCTCCCGATCGCCGTTGTTCCTCGACCTGCGCGAGCAGGATCGCGAGGGCGCCGCCGGAGATCAGGACTTCGCGCAGCGAAAGGGCGAGGGAGACCGCCATGAGCACGACGCTCACGCCGAAGAGTCCCTGGCCGGCGAGGGGCTGGCCGAAAAAGAGCGCGGCCGTCGAGAGGGTGCAGCCGAGCAGGCTCGCCACGCCGAAGGTCTGCATCCACCGGATCAGTCGGAGCCGCGTGCGCAGGTTGGCCATCTGGGCCCGGGCGATCGGATCGCGACCCTCCAGGAAATCCTGGTGCAGCTTGCGGATCAGCGCCGCGAGGTGGAGGAAGCGGTTGGTGTAGGCGAGCAGGAGCAGGCTCACCGCGGGAAAGAGCAGCGCCGGCGTCGAGAGGTCGAGTTGCATGCCGGCGACCACTTTGGCGCGGCCGGCCG
>DAIPIQ010000033.1:21024-24745 GCA_036770745.1 Opitutaceae bacterium
ATCGCAGGGCGTGTGCGGTTTTTTCCGGTCTCCGGAATTTTCGCCGGGGCCCCGCATCTCATGCGCGGAATTCCACAACCCGCACCGGGCCCGGGCCGGGTGCTTCTTCATCCATCGTCAGTTTCATCCTTCCGTCACCATGCACGTTTCTTCCTTCGTCTTTGCGGCGCTCGCCGCCGCCTTGTGGATTCCATCCTTCGCCCTCGCCGACAAGGGCGGTCGCTCCGACTCGCGCTACCGCGTGCGGGTCATCGCCTCCGGCCTCGACAAACCCACCGGCATCGTCGCCGGCCACGGTCACGAGGTCTACTTCACCGAAGTGCCCACCCCCGGGGTCAACGGACCCTCGGGCGGCACGAACGGCGTCAAGGTCCTCGACACCCGCCGCGGCAAGATCGAGGTGATCAACATGGGCGAGCCCGAGCCGCTCAACCTCGCGATCGATCTCGACGACAACCTCTACTGGACCTGCCGCACCGCCGGCGTGATCCTCCGGCGCGACGGCGTGACCTGCGCGATCACTCCGCTGCTCACCGATCTGGACCGCCCGACGGGCCTCACGACGGACTACTTCGGCAACATCTTCTACACCGAGCTGCCGACGCCCGGCGTGGCGGGCCCGGCCGGAGGGATGAACACCGTGAGCGTCGACCACGGCGACGAGCAGCGCATCCTCGATCTCGGCGACCCGCAGCCCTACGACATCGCGGTCGGCTTCGGCGGGGTGACCTACTGGACCTGCACGAGCGCCGGCGTGATCGTGGAGCGCAACCGCCTCGGCGAGGTCCGCGTGCTGCTCTCCGGCCTGGAGCGCCCGCTGGGCATCGCGATCGATCGCACCCGCGACCGCCTCTTCTGGACGGAGGTCCCGACGCCGGGCGTGAGCGGGGCTGACGGCGGCCGCAACGCGGTCTGGGAGTACAACCTCCGCAACGGCCGCAAGCTCCTCGTCGACGCCGGCGATCCCGAGCCGCGCGACGTCACGGTCAACGAGAACGGCGACCTCTACTGGACCTGCACGAGCGCCGGCGTGATCGTCGAGGCGCAGCGCCGGGGCGGCCGCGGTCGCGAGTAGTCCCTCCGCTGCGGGGGCCGGCGGCGGATTCGTCCGCATCCGGCCCTCGCGCCAGCCCCGCCGATGCCCGCAGCCGACCCCGCGACCGCCGACGCCGTGCTCTTCGACGAGATCGTCGATGCGCACTACCGCGGCCTCTACCGGTTCGCCTGCAGCCTCAGCGGCAATCCCGACACGGCCTGCGACCTCGTGCAGCAGACCTACTACAAGTGGGCGGCCAAGGGCCACCAGCTCCGCGACCGCCGACGGGTGAAGACGTGGCTCTTCACGACCCTCCATCGCGAGTTCCTCCAACACCTCCGGCGCGACGTGCGACTCGTCCCGCTGGAGGCCCCCGAGGAGATGACCGACGAACGCCGGGCGGTCTCCACCGACGCCGCGCTCACCCTCGACACCGAGGCCGTCTACGCGGCGCTCGCCCGGATCGACGAGGTCTTCCGCGTGCCGTTGAGCCTCTTCTACCTCGAGGAGTTCTCCTACGCGGAGATCGCCGAGGCGACCGGCGTGCCGCTCGGCACGGTCATGTCGCGCCTCTCGCGCGGCAAGGAGCACCTGCGGCGGCTCGTGCTCGAGCGCGGCGCGCAGGGCGAGGCCCGGATCGTCCCGCTCCCGGATGGAAAGGGGGTGCGCCATGGATGACGAGAGGGTGAGGTTTCTCCTCGGCGCAGCCCGTCCCCACGGAGCGGATACGCACGATCCGGAGATCGCGGCGGCGGCGGCGCGGGCGGCGGCCGATCCCGCGCTCGCACGCTGGCTGGAGCAGGAGCGCGGCTTCGACGCGGCGATCGCCTCGCGGATGCAGTCGCTCGAACCGCCGGCGCACCTGCGCGCGCGGATCGCGGCGGGCGTGCGGCTGGGCGGGCGTGCGGCCCCTTCGCGCCGACCGGTGCTTTTCTGGAGCCTCGGACTCGCGGCCGCCCTCGCGCTCGTCGCGGGCGTGGTCCTTCTCGCCCCCGGCGGCCGGGAAGACGCGCCGGAAGTGGCGGAGCGCGCGCCGTTGCGCGAATGGAAGGAGGCGTGCCTCGCGATCTTCGCCGATCCGGAGTTCGCCCTCGACCTGATGGACGAGAGCTATCCGCCGCTCGAGGCCTACCTGCGCGCGGGCGGCACGCCGGTGGCGGGGGCGCTCCCCTTCCGCGAGGGCGTCGTCTTCCCGGTCGGCTGCAAGATCCTCGGCTGGCGGGGGCAGCCGGTCTCGTTCACCTGCTTCCAGACGGCCGACGGCCGGTTGGTGCATCTCTTCGTCGTGGCGCGCGGCGTGGCCGACGAGTCGACGCTCGCCCGCGGCCCGGCGCGGGAGCAGGTCGGCGAGTTCGCCTCGATCACCTGGATGCGCGACGACCGGATCGTGCTCGTGGCCTCGCCGATGCCGGCGGCGGAGTTGGAGGGCGTGTTCGCGGCCGGGCTCGCCGGGCGCGGCGCCGACGCGACGCCCGCGGTCGTGCTGGGGGCGTTGCGCCAAGTGGTGGACGTGCGGTAGGAGCGGCGGCTGCGAGCGCGACCTCCGATACGGAAAGGTGCGCACGCGAAGGTGGCGGCGGGCCTCCGGACCGCGCGATGCGTTCGCGCCTTTCGGCGAAAGGCGCGCCACCGGGAGGACGTTTTTCGAGCGACCGAGGTGGCACGCCTCTCGCCGAGAGGCGTGGGGACGTCCGCGTGCGAGGCGTCCGCGAGAAACGCCGTCCGGAGGCCGTCGTCCACCTTTCAACTCATCGTCCAGGCTGAGGCGGCGCAAAGATTGCGGAAACCGCGCTTCGGGTTTGCCGTCACAGGGAGGGCGGTGGCTCGATCGCCCCGTCCGCTCCCCAACCATCCTCCACCATGAAGCTCCTCTCGTTCCGTTCGCTCCCCCTCGCCCTGGGTCTCGCCGTGCTGCTCGCCATCCCGCCTCCGGCTTCGGCCGAGGAGGCCGAGACGGAGCTGGGCAAGAAGATGGAGGACATCGGCGGCGCCTGGCGGAAGGTCCGCCGCGCCGTCGCCGACGGCACCGACGGCAAGGCGGCCGCGGACATCGTCGCCGGCATGCTCAAGAACGCGAAGGCCTCCGAAGGCTTCGAGCCGGTGCGGATGCAGGACGTCCCCGAGGCGGAGCGCGCGGCCTTCCTCGCCGGTTACAAGAAGGAGATGAAAGCCTTCATCGAGATGCTCGGCAAACTCGAGGCGGCGCTGCGCGCGGGCCGTGCGGAGGAGGCGACCAAGCTCGTCGCGGACATCGGGGCCCACCAGCGCGCCTCGCACAAGGAATACAAGCGGCCCGACAAGTGAGCGGGTTTCCGAGGTAGCGGCGGCATCCCTGCCGGCGTGTGCGACGTTCGATCGGCGGTTGGGAATCCGCCGCTCCGGTCGATTCGTATGCGGGCCCGCGGGACGGTCAGGGCGAACGGATGATGATCCGGGAGCGCGCCCGGGAACGGGACGCGGCCTCGGGCGTCGCGCCCGCGGTCCGCGTGGCGCCGGTCGTCCCCGCGACATCGGAGCGCGGCCGGGGCGGCGTCGTTTCCGGCGACGGATCGCGCGTGAGCATCCAGGCGGCGCCGGCGACCAGGTTGAGGGCGAGCGAGACGGGAAGAAGCAGGGCCAGGGGTTTCATGGGGCTTCCGGGAAGGGGGTGGTCTCCGGGGGCTTGTCTCCGATTTCGAGCGGGTG
>DAIPIQ010000034.1:0-24674 GCA_036770745.1 Opitutaceae bacterium
CCACCTCCGCGAGGCCGCCCCGCGTTACGCGATCGGGCGCGACCCCTTCGACACTGAGCGGCTCGTCCAGGAGATGACGACCGGCGACTTCGGCCGCCCCCGCGAGGCCGCCCTCGCCGCGGTCGCCCGGGGCTACCGCGCCTTGAAGTTCGATCCCTTCGGCTCCTCGTTCTTCGAATTCACGCCGGCGGAGCGGCGTCGCTCGCTCCACCCGATCGAAGCGGTGCGAAGCGCCGTCGGTCCCGATATCGAGCTCTACATCGAGATGCACGGGCGCTTCACCCCGTCGGGCGCCGCCTGGATGGCGCGCGAGATCGCCCCGCTCCGACCCGGCTGGTTGGAGGAGCCCGTCCCTCCGGAGAACCTTCGCGCCCTCGGCAAGCTCGCCCGGGCGATCGCTCCGCTCGGCATCCCCATCGCCACCGGCGAACGCATCCACACGCCGGCCGATGCGCGCGAGCTGATCGAGCGCCAGGCCTGCGACATCCTCCAGACCGACATCAGCCAGTTCGGAGGCCTCGCCAACGCCCGCAAGATCGCCGCCCTGGCCGACCTCGCCCACATCCGGATGGCCCCGCACAACGTCGGGGGTCCCGTCGCGACCGCCGTCGCGCTCCACTTCAACGCCTGCACGACCAACGCGTTCGTGCAGGAGAACTTCAACGACTCCGACGCTCCGCACGTCATGGCCGCGGCCCCGGGCAACCCCACCCTCGGGAGCGACGGCTGCGTGGCGCTTCCCACGGGCCCCGGCCTCGGGGTCGAGGTCGACGAGGCCGTCCTCGCCGCCCACCCGCCCGGCGGCATCCACTTCGACCTCCGCGCCCGCGACTGGCAGAAACGGGAAGGCTGAACCTGTTCCGAGCGGTTGGACCACGGAGGGCTCGGAGCAAATACAGGGTTCACAAGGCGTTGCCTCGCTTTCGGGCGACTCCTCGCCTCACCCGGGAGGTGGGCCGGTGCTTGAAGTACGGATCCCTCCGAAGCGCCGCTCCGTGAGTCTCCTGTGCGATCTCCGTGGCCTCCGTGTCCATTCCGACTGCCTGAAACGACAGGAACCTCGTCCCGTTTCCCGCCGCCCGGCTTCTCCGCCGGGGTCGGGAATCAGCCCTCGGGCGCGAGGCTCTGGAGCCGCACGTCGCGGTAGAAGACCTCGGCGCCTTCCGCCTGGAGAAGGATGCGCCCGCTCGTGAGCGGCTCCCAGGATCCGGAGGCGGCGTCCCAACGCTTCATCGCGATCGCCTCGTTGACGACGCGGCCGTTGATCCTGAACACCGCGTGGTCGCCGCGGACGACGAGGTCGACCCGGTTCCAGCCCGGCGTCTCGTGGCAGTAACTGCGATGAAAGCGCTGGAAGCGCCCGGGCACGCCGCGTGTCTCCGGCGCGCCCTCCGGCGCGGGCGCGTAGTTCCGGATGACCGGTTGCACGGTCGAGGTGACCCGCGTGCGGATCGCCCAGATGTCGCCGCTGTCGCCTTCCTGGATCTGGCATTCGACGCTCGCCGGCCAGATGATGTCGTCGCGGTGAAGGTGGAAGAGCACCCCCGCATCCCGCACCGCGTCGGCCCGCGGGGAGAACTTCCGCTTCCCCCACTTGTATTCCAGCGTCAGGTGGTAGTCGGAGTGTGCGGCCCGCGTCACGAGGCCCGCGAAGGGCTGCTCCGAACCGTCGGGCTGCGTCGGATACACGTGGATCGCGCCGTCGCGGACGATGAAGAGATCCTGTTCCCCGACCACGCCGCGTTCCTTCACCACGACGTACCAGCCTTCGAGGTCGCGGCCGTTGAAGAGGGGTGCGAAGCCGCCTGCCGGAGCCGCTTCCGCGGATCGGGTCGGCGCGAGCGCGTCGAGCAACGAGGAGATCACGGCGAGCAGGCGCATCGGGGGTCGTCTCACGGCCCGAGGCTGTGGCGCCCGAACACCGCTCCAACCTCCGATCCCGGTGACGGTAATCCTCGCCGCCCGTGCATTACGGCAACATCGCCCCAGGCTCGGCCTCGGCGGATTTCCGTCGTCGGGTCCATGCCACCCCTTCCGAGGATTCCTTCATGCGCATCCCGCTCGTCCTTCTCCTCCTCGCCGCCCGCATCGACGCGCGGCTCGCCCGACCGGGCGGTTCGTCCGCCGTGGCGGCCCCGCCGTGACCGCGCCTCCCGGCCCGGCCGGCGGCAGGTGTATCCAACTGTCGGTTACGCCGGACCGCCCGGTCCCTGCCGCCGGCATCGCCCCACGACCGCCGCCCCGGCTCCTCTCACCCATGCGCTCCCTGCTCCTCCCGCTCTTCTGCACCGCGGCCACGCTCGCCGTGGCCGGAAAACCCGCCGTCTGGATCTACACCGACATGTCGGACAAGGGCATCCCGGGCGACAACCACATGGGTACGCTCAACGACCCCGACGACATCTCGGCGATGGCGGGCTACCTGCTCCTCGCGAACGAATTCGACACCCGCGGCATCGTCGTCGCCAGCACCCACCGTCCGGAGCACGCCACCACGCCGGATCAGGCGGCGTGGGCCGACCGCACGTTCGGCGGCGCCTACCGTGCCGAGGTCGCCGACCTGGACCGTCGGATCGGCGGCTACCCGGCCGACATCCGTTTCGTCCAGTCCTGCATCAAGGAGACCGCGGAGCGCTACGACCCGGCGCGGACCTACGCCTCGCTCGAAGCGCATCCCACGGTGCGCGCCCTCTTCGATGAGGCGGAGCGCGAGCCCGCCGGCGGCCTCGTCAACGTCCTCTGTTGGGGCTCGCTCACCGAACCCGCGATCCTCGTCAACCACTGCCTCGCCACCGGCCGCGCCGATGTCCTCGGGAAACTCCGCTTCATCGCGCACTGGACCGACTCTCCGCTGCATCAGGGCACGCCCGAGCATCCCGAGCGCGTCGCCAACTGTCGCGAAGACGCCGCCGCCTGCGCCTACCTCAAACGCATGGCTGCGGCCGGAAGGATCGACTACCGCGAATGCGGTGCGATCGGGCAGCACGGCATCGTCGGCGGCGCCCCGCGCGGCGCCGCATACTACGAGGCCTTCAAAGTCGGCCGTCTCGGCCGCCTTTTCGCCGAAGGCAAGTTCGTCAACGGCGGCGTCGATCACTCCGACTCCGCCACCTACTGGGTCCTCCTCGGCACGATGGGCGTGACGCTCGACGACATCCCGCCCGACGGCTCCAACACCGCCGTGCGCGAGCGGGCCAACGAAGACGCGTTCCGCGCCCACGCCCATGCCCTCCACGAGGAACTGCTCCGCCGCGCCCGCGCCGCCGCCGGGCTTTCCTCCGCTTCAGGTTCGTGATGGTGTCTCCACCGCGGTCGCGGAGGGCGCTCCCCATGCCCGGGCCGGTCGTCCGCTGCGGTCGTCACGGAGACGCTTCCAATGGCGAGCGCGCCAACCCAAGACCAACGCCGCGGAAAATCATGCCTCGCGTGTCCCGCGGGGAGGTCGGCGGCAAGATCGAGCAGCCGCAAGTGCGGTGGCGGCGGTGCCGCGTGCGGCGCCACGGTTTCGAGGTGCGCGCGGTCGGTTGCGGCGGCGCGCGTCTCCCCAGGATCCCGGTCGGATCGAAGAGTTCGCAGGCGACGGGGACCTGCCGGGGTCTCGCCACTCAATGTAGCGCCAGAGGTTCGTGCGCACCGCGTGGCCGAGCAGCGCACCGAGTCCTGCCTGCGGTGCGGAAAGACTTGGAAAGCGGCATCGCGCCCCTCAGCCGCCGGATCTTCGAGCAACGGTGCGAGACTCGTGCCTTGCAGATGGTGCGGCGACACCAGGCCGGCGAGCGCGTCGCCTGTTCGTAGTTCGTGTGTTTGCACCACATGCCGTGATCGCCCCCACGACCACGATGGTGTCCTGCGCCAGTCCGAGCGCGGCCAGCACGTCGAGCACCCGGCCTCGGCCTCGGTTCGTGCGTCTATTCCTTCTCAAACCGGATTCAGAACGAGCGAACGACGCCCCGTCGGTTTTTCCGCAACGCCCTCGGCATCGGCCGCTCCTCGTCGGGAGTTCTGCAGAATCTTGAGTCGGCGCCCGACGCTGACAATCGCATCGATCGCCGGCTTCAACTCCCGGCCAAGGTCGGTGAGGGCATACTCCACGGTCGGCGGCGAGGTGGGTTGCTCGACCCGGGTCAAAATGCCCACCCCGACCAATTGACGGAGACGTTGCGCGAGCATCTTCGCCGACACCCCCGCGAGGTCGTGCTCGAGCTCGCTGAAACGCCGGGGTCCCCCGCTGAGATACCATACGATGCTGGGCGTCCACGCCCCGCCGAGATAACCCATGCAGAGCTCGAGCGGGCACTCGGGTGGAGGCGGGACAGCTTTGTTTCTACGACGCGGGACCATGAGGCCGGGAAGGGAGGTTACCCGACGGTTACCTCATTCTTCCCCACGGGCAAGCAGTCCGGTTTACAAAGGCAACCCGATGGCTCTCCTGTGAAGCCATGCCATCCCTCGACATCCTCGCCGCCATCGACGGTCGCCGTTCGATCAAGCACTTCGACCCGGCTCGACTCATGCCGGAAGCTGACATCGCCGCGCTCATGCGGCTCGCCGGGCTCACGCCCACTTCCTTCAACATCCAGAACTACCGGTTCGTGCTCGTGCGCGATCCGGAACTGCGCCGACAAATCCGCGCCGCCGCCTGGGATCAGGCCCAGGTCACGGACGCCTCCCTGCTCGTGGTCCTGTGCGCCGATCTCGAGGCCCACTCCACCCATCCCGAACGTTACTGGAGCCATGCGCCGCAGCCCGTGCAGGATTTTTTGGTGCCCGCCTTGAAAGCGTTCTACGCGGGAAACCCCGCGCTGGTGCGCGACGAGGGCATGCGCTCCACCGGACTCGCCGGGATGGCGCTGATGCTGGCTGCGCGGGGTCTCGGTTACGAGTCGTGCCCGATGGTCGGTTTCGACCCGGAGGCCGTCGCCAGTTTGATCCGCCTTCCTCGCAGTCACGCGATCAGCTTCATGGTCGCGATCGGAAAGAGCCTGGGAGAGCCCTGGCCGCGCGGCGATCGACTCGACGCCGCCGAGACGGTGATCACCGACCGGTTTCCGATCTGATGCGATGACGACGCTCACGCACCGCCTCGGCATTCGGCATCCCATCGTGCAGGGCCCTTTCGGCGGCGGCCTGTCCTCGGTGCGACTGGCCGCCGCAGTCTCCAACGCAGGGGGGCTGGGCTCGTTTGGAGCGCATGATCTGGCGCCGGATGAAATCGGGCGGGTGATCCGCGAACTGCGAACCGCCACCCCGCACTCCTTCAACATCAACCTCTGGGTGTCGCGGCACGATCCTGCCGCCGAGGACTTGGATGCTCCACGGTACGAGGCCGCCCTCGCCCGATTGGCCCCGATCTACGAGCGACTCGGTATCGTGCCGCCGGCGCACGCGTCGCTCGCGCCGGATACGTTCACCTTCGGGCAACAGGCCGAGGCCGTCATCGCGCTCGAGCCCGCGGTTTTCAGTTTCGTGTTCGGCATCCCGGACGCGGCGATCCTGAAGGAATGCAGGCGACGCGGCATCGTTACGATCGGCGCGGCAACCTCGCCGGACGAGGCGAGTTTGCTCGAAGCGGCCGGGGTGGACGTGATCGTGGCGACCGGGTCCGACGCCGGCGGTCACCGTCCCGGTTTTCTACGAAGCGCGGAGGATTCGCTGGTCGGCACGATGGCGTTGATTCCGCAGATCGTGGATGCGGTGCGCGTGCCGATCATCGCCGCCGGGGGTATTGCGGATGCACGCGGCATGAACGCCGCTTTTCGGCTCGGCGCCCGCGCGGTGCAGATCGGCACCGCCTTCCTCGCCTGCGAAGAATCCGGCTGCTCCGCCCCGCATCGGGCGGCGCTCTTTTCTCCCGAGGCGGCCCGCACCCGTTTGACCCGGCATTTTACGGGTCGGCTGGCCCGGTTCATGGGAAATCCCCTGCTCGACGAGTTGGAAGCCGCCGGCGATCGGACGTTGCCGTTCCCCGCGCAAAGCGCCCTCGTGCGCCCCATCAAAACCCACGCGCTCCGAATCGACGATCCTGGCCTGCTGCCGCTTTACGCGGGCCAGGCGGCGCCGCTGATTCGCCATCGCCATGCCGGGGACCTGATGGCCTCTCTGATCGCCGCGTTGGAACTGGGTTAGGTGAATGCGGAAGCACATCGGTCACGGCCGTACTCCGACCGCAAACTCGCCAGGATCCGCGCCGAGCGCCACCGCCACCTCAACGGTGACGAAGAGCCCTGCGACCACCTCACAGATCGCCACGAGCGGCTCGATCTCGCCCCGGGCCCGGCCCACCGGTCCGTGCTCGAAGGCTTCCGCGCACCCCGGCCGCAGACCCGGGCCCCGCCCTCGGAGCCGTCCCTTGCGACTCCTTACGCGACCGGTGCGTGGCGGCGGGGGAGCAGGCCGGCGGGGGAGGGGCGGACGGGTTGCGGGGCGTGGGCGAGGATCTCGGGCAGGGCCGGGTCGTCGGGCCGGAAACGCACCTCCCAGTGGTCGCCGTGGAAACGGCAGTCGAGCACCCGGCCGACCAGGCCGCCGGCGGCCGCGGCGGGCGCGACGCCGACCACCTGGAGGTCGGCGGGGCGCAGCCAGACCTCGTCCTCGCCCGGACGGTAGAGCCGCCAGGTCGCGGGCGGGAGCTTGAAGAAGACCCGGCCGGGCAGGAAATTGCACGGGCCGAAGAACGAGGCCACGTAGCGGTTGGCCGGGAGGCGGTAGAGCTCGGCGGGCGTGCCCGTTTGTTGGATACGACCCTCGCGCAGCACGGTGATGCGGTCGGCGAGCGAGAGGGCGTCGCCGGAGTCGTGGGTGACGAGCAGGACCGTGAGGCCGAGGCCGCGGAGGATCGCGCGGATCTCTTCGCGCACCTCGGCGCGGAGGGCGACGTCGAGGCTGCTGAAGGGCTCGTCGAGGAGGATGAGCGAGGGCTTGGGCGCGAGCGTGCGGGCGAGGGCGACGCGCTGGCGTTCCCCGCCGGAGAGCTCGTGCGGCATGCTGCGGCCCCGCCCCTCCAGGCGGACGAGGGCGAGCAGCCGCTCCGCCTCGGCGAGGCGTTGCGCGCGGGGCAGGCGGCCGAGGCCGAACGCGATGTTGCCCGCGACGTCGAGGTGCGGGAAGAGCGCGTGGTTCTGGAAGACGAAGCCGATCCCGCGCCGCTCCGGCGGGACGATCCCGCGCGCGTCGCCGAGGAGGCGACCGTCGAGCACGATCCGGCCGGCGTCGGGTTGCTCGAGCCCGGCGATCAGGCGCAGGAGGGTCGACTTGCCGGCCCCGCTCTCGCCGACGAGGGCGGCGACCGCCCCGGCCTCGACGGAGAACGTGACGCCCTCGACCGCGGGCGCGGCGGCGCGCGGGTAGCGGCGGGAGACGCCCTGGAGTTCGAGGCGCTTCATCCTAGGAAACGGAGTCGGAACGGGCACGGAGGCCACGGAGATCCCGGAGGTGTTTCACGGAGTGGTGTTTCGAGTTTCGGCCCGCCGTCCGGGTGAGGGGAAGGATCGCACGAGGGCGATGCCGCGCTCCGCGGGCTTGTGCATCATCCGCTCCGGATGGCTTCACGGCTCCGCCCGCTCCCGGAGGCGATGGAGGACGAGGATGCACGCCAGGGCGGTGGCGACGATGAGCAGGCAGGCCGGCGCGGACTGTTGAAGGCGGCCCTGATCGACGAGGTTGAAGGCGCGGGTGCCGAGCGTCTCGAAGTTGAACGGCCGGAGCAGCAGGGTGAGCGGCAGCTCCTTGAGCACGTCGATGAAGACGAGCACGGCCGCCGCCTGGAGCGGGGCGCCGAGCAGCGGGAGGTTCACGCGCCGGAGCGTCCGCGCGGGCGGGGATCCGAGGCAGCGGGCCGCGGCGTCGAGGTCGCCGCAGATCCGCTTGAGCCCGGCCTGGACGGGGAGGAAGGCGACGGCGAGGAAACGCACGGCGTAGGCGAAGCCCAGGGCCCCGACCGTGCCGCTCAGAAGCCACGCCGTGAGGCCCGTGTCGAGGCGCCCGAGCCCGCGCATCAGGCCGAGCGCGAGGATCGCGGCGGGGAGGGCGTAGCCGAGGATGGAGAAGCGCGTCACCCATCGCACCGCGCGTTGCGGGTGGACGCGTTCCGCGTAGGCGAGGAGGACGGCGAGCGAGACGATCAGGAGCGTCGAACCGGCGGCGAGGAGGAAGGTGTGCACGATCTGGCGGAGGAAATCCGCATCCCACCCGCGGGTGCTCGTCCAGGCCCAGCCCGCGAGGCGGGCGAGGGGGAACAGGAAACCCACCGCGACCGGGGCCGCGCAGACGAGCACGGCGGCGGCCTGCGCGCGTGGGGAGAGCCGGTAGCGCGCCACGGCGTGGGAGCCGCCGCCGAACTCGGCGAAGCGCCGCCGCCCGCGCCACCAGCGCTCGGCCCCGAGCAGGGCGAAGACGAGCAGCAGGCCGGCCGCGGCGACGCGCACGGCCGAGTCGGGATCGCCGAAGGAGAGCCAGAAGCGGAAGATCCCGACCGTGAACGTGGGCACCCCGAAGTAGGCGACGGCCCCGTAGTCGTTGAGCACCTCCATCGCGACGAGAAGGGCCCCGGCGGCGAGGGCGGGGCGGGCGAGCGGCAGGCTCACGCGGAAGAACGCCGCGGCCGGCCCGCAGCCGAGGGTGCGGGCGGCCTCCAGGGCGGTGCGGCCCTGGGTGGTGAAGGCGGTGCGCGCCGCGAGGTAGACGTAGGGGTAGAGGACCGAGGCGAGCACGGTCATGACGGCCCCGTAGCGGAGCACGTCGTGGCAGGCCCGCGCCGCCTCCACGCCCCAATGGCCGCGCACCCACACGATCAGCGGGATCATCCGGTCGAGGAGGTCGCCGTGCCCGTAGGCGGCGATGTAGCCGGGAAAGGCCAGCGGCACGACGAGCGCCCACGCCCAGAAGCGGCGGCCGGGGAAATCGCAGGCGGCGACCAGCCAGCCGGTGGCGACGCCGATCACGGTGGTGAGCGCGACCACGCCGACGACGAGGACGAGCGAGTTGACCGCGTATCCAAGGATCACCGACACCGGGGTGCCCGCCCACGCCGGCCCGGGAGGGCCGGCGAAGCCCGCGAGCACGGAGGCGAGCGGGAGCGCGACGAGGGCGGCGATGGCGAGCGGGGCCGCGGTCCACCCGCTCCACGGCCAGGCGGGTCGCCAGCGGCGCCCGCCGGCGGGCGGGGCGGTGGCGGTTGCGGGCGTGGAGTTCATTCCCCGCCGAGGGGAAACGATACCCCCCGGGGCGCAAGATCATCCCGCACGGCGGGCCGGTTCAGGTGCAATCGAAACTGGAGGCAACCTGCAGTCGTGGGCCGGGGTTTATCCCCGGCTTTTTCGGCTCTCTCAGTCGGAAGCCGGGGATGAACCCCGTACCACGACCACGGCATGAAAGGTCACCATGGTCGATGCGTCCGAATCGGCCGCGCAGAAGCCCGTCGATCTTCAGCGGAACCGAGGCATGCCACCACTTTTGATCACACCCCGCCGGCTCAGGGCCAGCCGACGGTGTTGAGGATCTCGACCGCCTCGGAGTTGAGCTCGCCGAGGCGCTGCACCGCCTGCGTGTCGGCCTTGAAGGGGCCGAACTCCGCGAGCACCGGCGAGGCCGAGGGATCGAGCGAGAGCGGGTACTCCTGGTTGGCGGTGGCGAAGCGCGCCTGCACCTCCGGCGAGGTGAGGTATTCGATGAAGCGGAGCGCGTCGGCCCGGTTGCGCGCGCTGCGGGTCAGGCCGATGCCGCTGATGTTGATGTGCGCGCCGCGCCCGTCCTGGTTGGGAAAGAACACGCCGACCGCCCCGGCCGCGGCGCGGTCGCGCGGATCGTCGGAGGTGTGGAGGAGGCCGATGTAGTAGGTGTTGACGATCGCCACGTCGGCGAGGCCGGCGGCGAGGGCGCGCGCCTGGTCGCGGTCGCCGCCCTGCGGCTCGCGCGCAAGGTTGGCGCGCACGCCGCGGGCCCAGGCGAGGGTGGTCTCGCGACCCACGGCCCCGAGCATCGAGGCGACGAGCGACTGGTTGTAGACGCTCCCGGCCGAGGTCACGAGCAGCCGGCCGCGCCAGCGCGGATCGGCCAGCGCCTCGTAGGTCGAGAGTTCGCCCGGCTCGACGCGCCCCTTCGCGTAGATGACCACGCGGGCCCGGGCGGTGAGCCCGTGCCAGTGGCCGTCGGCGTCGCGGAACCGCGCGGGCACCTGCGCGGCGAGCACGGGGGAGTCGACCGGCTGGAGCAGGCCGGCCTCCCGGGCGCGCTGGAGCCGGCCGGCGTCGACCGTGAGGAGGAGGTCGGCGGGCGAGCCGGCGCCCTCGCTGCGGAGGCGCTCGATGAGCTGGTCGGCGGAGGCCTGGACGACGTTGACGGCGACGCCGGTGCGGGCGGTGAACTCCGCGAAGAGCTCGCGGTCGACCTCGTAATGGCGATGCGAATACAGGTTGATCTCCGCCGCGCGGGCTGGGCCCGCGGCGAGGGCGACGGCGGCGAGAAGGAGGGCGGCGAGGTGTTTCATCGGCTGGAGGCGGCGGGGTTGTTCAGAACGCGATCTCGACGCCGGCGAGGAGGGCGCGGGGCGGGCCCGGCCGCGGCCCGAGCGGGACGCGCGAGGCGATGTATTCCCAGTCGAGGAGGTTCGTGCAGGCGAGCTTGAGCCGGGTGGTGTCGGAGAGGCGGTAGTGGGCCGCGACGTCGACGAGGAGGAAGGCGTCGGTGCGCCCGTAGCGGCTGTCGAACGCGGGCTGGAGCCCGGCCGCGGCGCTGGCGTCGGGATTGATCGGGAGGGGGCTGTTGTTCGCCGAGGTGAACGTGCGGGGCTGGAAGTAGGCGTCGACCTGCACGCCCCACCGCTCGGAGAGGATGCCCGTGCCGAGGGCGATCTGGTAGTCGGGGACGTAGGGCAGGCGGTTGCCCTTGCGACCGCCGGAGAAGATCGACTCGGCCACGCCGCCGCTGTTGCCGGTGGCGTTGACGTCGTTGGCGAGCTCGGCGCGGGTCCAGGTGAGGCTGAGGTTCCAGGGGTTGCGGAAGCTCCAGCCACGGGCCGCGGCGGGATCGTAGGCGAGGGCGAGCTCGAGGCCGGTGGTGTCAACGCGGCCGATGTTGCTGGTCTGGCCCGCGCCGCCGCCACCGCCGGCGTTGGCCTCCACGATGAGGTCCTTGAAGGCGGTGTGGAAGGCGATGAGTTCGGCCGAGAAGTCGCGGCGGTTGTTGAAGCGCAGTCCGGCTTCGAAGCCGAGGGAGGTCTCCTCCTCGAGGGCGTTGCCCGCGCTGCCCGGGCCGGGAGGGGAGACGCCGCGGTGCACGCCGGCGAGCCAGGTGAGTTTCTCGTCCTGCGCCCAGGTGAGGCCCACGCCGGGGGCGAAGTAGTCGATCGATTTGCGGGAGACGGAGGTGATGTCGCTCAGGGTCGCCAAGGCGGTGCTCCGGCGGATGTCGGCGTAGTCGATGCTCTCGAAGCGCACGCCCGGGGTCACGGTGAGGGCGCCGGCGGTGATCCGGTCCTGGAGGAACACGGCGAACGCGTCGGCCTCGCCGCGGCGGTTTTCCTGGGCGCCCGGGATGCCCGCGGTGGTGCGGGAGGCGGCGCCGGTCGCGGTCTGGGTGTAGATGTCGTCCCACTGGAAACGGTCGGCGAAGTCGGAGTGCCAGCGCGCGCCCGCTTCGAGGCGGTGGACGACGGGGCCGTCGCCGAGGTCCCAGACGAGGTTCGTGTCGACGCCCTCGGCGCCGTAGGCGCGGTTGTTGGCGCGGACGCGGAGGCGGCCCTCGGCTCCGCCGCGCAGCACCTCGATGAGCCCGGCGCCGTGCTGGCCGGCGAGGATCTCGGCGGGGTTGCGGAAGGCCCCGGCCGCGCCTTCCGCGGCGTCGTTGAGTTTGTACCAATTGCGGGCGAAGTCCGTCTTGTAGGCGGTGAGCGAGAGCTTGAGGTCGGATAGGGGGCGGATCGCGTAGCGGGCGGAGAGCCGCTCCTGCCCGGTCGTGATGAGGTCGAAGCGCGAGGAGGCGTAGCGGAGGTGGGGGTTGGCCCGGAAGTCGGCGTCGGTGAGGCCGAGGTAGGTCTCGTCGGCGTCCATGTCGGTGCGGCCGTATTTGAACTCGAGCGTCTGGGGCGCGGCGGTCTTGAAGTCGAAGCGGAGGCGGACCATCGGCTCGTTGCGCTTGAAGCCGGTGCGGTCGGATCCGGCGAAGCCGCCGCCGGTCGCGGGGGCGATCGTTTTGAAGCCGTCGGTGCGGCGGTAGGCGTGTTCGACGAGGAAGCCGATCGAAGCCCGGGAGGTTTCGAAGCGGCCACCGTAGTCGAGGCGCACGCGCACGTCGTTGTCGCTCCCGTAGGAGGCGTCGAGGAAGCCGGAGCGCTCGCGCGGAATCGGGGTGGAGAGGTGGTTGATCACGCCGCCGGTGGTCTCGGGGCCGTTGCGGATCTGGCTCGAGCCCTTCAGCACTTCGAGCCCGCTCATGCGACCGGCGTTTGGGGTGTAGTAGGCCGCGGGATCGGCGTAGGGGGCGGGCGCCATGAGGATGCCGTCCTCCATCACCGTGACCTTGGAGTTGCGGGTCGTGGAGACGCCGCGGAGGGAGACGTTGGGGAAGAGCCCGTAGCCCTCTTCTTGTCGGAGGTAGACGCCCGGGGCCCGGCGGAGGATGTGGTGGATGTCGTCGTTGAAGAACGGCCGGAGCTCGGTCGCCTCGATGAAGACCCCCGAGCCGGGCAGTCGCTCGAGGTTCTGCTTCGAGCCGATGATCGCGATCTCCTCCAACTCCAGCACCGGCGGCTCGCCGCTTCCCGTCGCGGGAAGCGACTGCGCACGCGCCGCCGTGGCGGCGAGGATCAGGGAAACGAAGACGGGGCTGATGCGGCGGAAGGGCGTCGTACGCGCACACGAGACGAGCGGACTGGGCTTCATGGGAGATCTATCTGAGGCTGAGTCTCAATCGCGCGTCAAGGAGTTTTGAGAACGGTTCTCACGCCGGATCGGCCGCCGGCTGGAGCGGTGGAGTACGACTTCTTTGGGGTGGTCTACCGATGCCGATTAGGCGGAGGTGCCCAGAGCTGGGTCGGGAATTGGGTGCAGGCACCCGACGGGGTGCGAACGGATTTCCGCTCCAGATTCTATAAGCTGTTCCTTTTCAGTGCGTAAAAGCGTTCGTGGGTCTTTGGCATGAAGGATGCGAGAGGTTGGCATGCGAACCTTTCGACAGCTCTTGCTGCTCTGCGTGACCTCCGTCCTCACCGCCCTTCCGCTGGCGGCGGCCGATCCGGCGGCGCTGCTTGCCCATGCGCGCACTTTCCCCGCGATGCCTCGCGGGACCGCCGAGATGATCCCCTTCGTCGGCGGCCTCCCGACGTTTTCTTCCGGAGCGCCGTTCAACGACCTGCAATTCACGATCCTCGACACCGACTACATCGATGGGGAGAACAGCGGCCACGACACCTTTCTCCCCGTCGACCCGTCGCTGGCGTTTCCCGGCGCCGACCGGGTGAAGTACATCCGCTGCGCGCTCAACTCCGACCTCGACCAGACCTACGGCGCGGCCGTCGGTGATCGCGTCATCCTCGGCACGGCGGATCATCCGCAGCCCTTCTTCCTCCGCGGGCCCGACGGCGTGGACAACGACTACGCCGTGATCCAGCACTTCGACTACGAGGCCGGCCACATCCAGTTGCGTGGCGCCGCCGCGGACTACGCGCTCCTCTTCGGCACGATCGCCGAGGGCTGCGCCACCACGGGGTGGTATCTTTTCCATATCGCTTCGGGAGTGCCGGACCTTGTCGCCTTCATCTTCCCGGTGGACGCGATCGAGCCCGCCGTGAGCGGCAATCCGCCCCGCAACCCCGCTCCCTACGGCCCGCCGGGGACCGCGTTGAGCCTGACGAACCCCGTGCAGTTCCGCTTCGCCACACCGCTCCCCGCCACCCCGGCGCTGCCGGGCGGGATCGTCCAGTTCGGCGGCGCGGGCAAGGACAACGTCGCGGGCCTCACAACCGATGCGAGCGGCTGCGCCTACCTCGTCGGATCCACCGACAGCAACCTCGATGGCGCCACCGCCGGATCCAACGAGATCTTCGTCGCCAAGGTCGCCCCCGACGGCCGCAAGGTCTGGATCACCGAGCTCCCGACGACCGAGGGCACGCTCTTGAAGGCCGCGGTGGCGGACGCCGAGCATCTCTACGTCGCGGGGCGCACGCTCGGCGCGCTGCCGGGCTTCACCAACGCCGGGCGGTGGGACGGCATCCTCCTCAAGCTCCGCCTCTCCGACGGTGCGATCGCCGCCACGGACCAGTGGGGCAACCCCGGCATCGACGGCTACGGCAACCTCGCTCTCGACGGCGCCGGCCACCTCTTCGTCTCCGCCCAGGGCTCGCCGCCGGGCCCCGCGACCAACGACAACTCCTACCTCGTCGCCAAGCACCGCACCTCCGATCTGGGCAACGTCTGGCGCAACATCGACCCCATCGCCACCACCGGCTTCGCCGCCTCGGCCGAGGCCTGGGGCGGCCTGACCTTCGTGCCGTCCACCACCCCCGGGGCGCCGGCGGGCGAAGGCCGTCTCGTCGTCGCCGGTTGGTACATGGCGAACAACGGGGCCAACGCCTTCGCGGCCATCTATGAGAACCTCGCCGCCGCCGCTCCCACCCGGCCCCACTTCCTCATCCTCACCGCGCCCGGGACCAGCGCCGAGTGGATCCTCGACTCGGCCGTGGATGCCCAGGGGCGGATCTACTTCACCGGCTACTCGACCGGCGCCCTGCCCGGCGCGTCCGCACTCGGCGATGGCGACGCCTTTGTGGCGCGCTACAGCCCGACCTTGACGAATCCCGTCGTGCGCCAGTTCGGCACCGCCCGCTCCGACCTCGGCTGGAACATCGCGATCGATGCCGACGGCCTGGTCCACGTCCTCGGGTACACCTACGGCGACTACGCGGCGCCCAACGCCGATCCCACGCGCGGCACCGGCGACATCTTCGCGCAGACCTTCGATGCCGATCTGAATCCGCTCCGCGCCCGGCAGTTCGGCACGGCCGGGGAGGAGCGCGGCCTGCTCCACCTCAACGGGGACCGGCTCGTCATCGGCGGCCTGACCGAGGGCGCGCTCGTCGGCATCCCGCACGGCTCGTTCGACGCCTTCGTGCTCGCGCTCGACCGGCGCACGCTCGAGGTCGTCCCCCCCGCGCCGCCCCCGACTCCGCCGGGCCGGTTGGTGAACCTCTCCGTGCGCGCGCGCGCCGCCGGCGGCGACGCGACGCTGATCGCCGGCCTGAGCCTCGGCGCGGGCCCGGGCACGCGGCCGCTCCTGGTTCGTTCGGCGGGCCCCTCGCTGCAAACGCTCGGCGTGGCGGATTTTCTCGCCGATCCCGCGATCGAATTCGCACCGCTGGGCGGTGCGATGCTTCGCGCCAACGACGACTGGGCCGGCGACCCGGCCCTCGCGGCGGCGTTCGCCTCGGCCGGCGCGTTTCCCTTCGCGGCCTCGGGCAGCCGCGACGCCGCGCTCTTCCACCCGCCCGGGACCGGCGCCTACACCGCCACGGTGCGCGGCGTCGGCGGCGCCGCCGGGATCACCCTCGCCGAGGTCTACGACCTCGGGCCGGCGGATGGTCCGCGCCTCGTCAACCTCTCCGCGCGCAGCCGTGTCGGATCGGGCGAGGATGCGTTGATCGCCGGCTTCGTGATCGGCGGGGCCGCACCGCTGCGGCTGCTGGTGCGGGCCGTCGGTCCATCACTCGCGCGGTTCGGCGTGGACGGTCTGCTCGCCGATCCCGTGCTGACCATCCGTCCCCTCGGCGACGACGCGATCCTCGCCCGGAACGACGACTGGGGCGGCGCCGCGGAACTCCTGCAGGCCTTCGCCGCGGTCGGCGCCTTCGGTCTCTCCTCCGATGCCAGCCGCGACTCCGCCGTGGTCGTCGAACTCCCGCCGGGCGGCTACACCGCGGTCGTCTCGGGGTCGGGCGAAGGCGTGGCGCTGGTCGAGCTCTATGAACTTCCCTGACGATCGATCACGCCTGCGCGCGCTCCTCGCGGTGGTCTCCGGGATCGGCTCGCTCGCCGCCGGCCCGGGCGCCTCCGCCCAGCCGCAGCCTGAGATCCCGACCCTGCGCACGCCGGAGGAAAGGTTCGCGGCGCTGCCCGGTTACCCGTTCGAGCCGCGCTACGTCACGGTGGAGCCGTTCGCCCTGCGCATGCACTACCTCGAGGCCGGCCCGCCCGCGGGGCCGCTGGTCCTGCTGCTGCACGGCAATCCCAACTGGAGCTACGGCGTGCGCGAACTCGTCACGCTGCTCGCCGGGTTCGGCTACCGCGTGATCGCACCCGACCTGATCGGCTTCGGGCGCAGCGACAAACCCGTCGCCCGCGACGCGCACACCTACGACCGGCACGAGGCCTGGTTGACGAGCCTGATCGAGCGGCTCGACCTCCGCGACATCCACCTGCACTGCCAGGACTGGGGCGGCCTGCTGGGGCTGCGGCTCGCCGTGCAGATGCCCGAACGGTTCAAGGCGGTCTGCGCCTCCAACACCGACCTCCCGACCGGCGAGCACGTCTCGACCGCCTTCCGCACGTGGCAGCGCACCTCTCAGGTCATCCCCACCTACGCGCAGGTCGTCGAGTCGGCCACCTTCACCACGCTCTCCGACGCCGAGCGCGCGGCCTTCGACGCGCCGTTTCCCGACGAGGCCCACAAGGCCGGCCCGCGCCAGTTGCCGCTGGAGGTCCCGACCGATCCCGCCGATCCCGATGCCGTGAAGAACCGCGCCCTGCTCGAGCGATGGCGCGCCTGGACCAAGCCGTTCCTCACCCTCTTCTCCACCGAGGACAACATCAGCCCCGACGCGGACCTGCGCCTCCAACAGGCGATCCCCGGCGCGGCCGGCCAGCCGCACCGGCGGATCCCCGACACCGGGCACTTCATCCGCGAGGACGTCCCGGAACTCATGGCCGGCCTGCTCCACGCCTTCTTCGCCCGTATCTCTCCGATGAATACGGCGGCCGGTCCGGTCAACCTCTCGGCCCGGGCCCGGGCCGCCGGGGGAGACGCGACCGTGATCGCCGGCTTCGTCGTCGGAGACGCCGGTCCGGGGCCGATCCTCGTCCGCGCGGTCGGTCCGCGCCTCGCGGATTTCGGCGTCGGGAACTGGCTGCCCGATCCGGTCGTCGAAGTGTTCGGGCCCGCCGCCGTCCGGCTCGCGGGCAATGATTCGTGGAACGAACCGGCCCAGGCCGCGGCGATCCGCTCCGCGAGCGCGCGGGCCGGCGCGTTCACGCTCGAGCCCGAGGGGTCGCCCGCCGACGAGCGATCGGCGGCCGTGCTCCTCGAACCCGCCCCGGGCGGACACACCGCGGTCGCCCGCGAGGCGACCGGCGCGACCGGCGTCGCGCTGGTGGAGATCTACGCGCTCCCGGAAAGCGCCGTGGGCCGACTGATCAACCTCTCGATCCGCGCGGAGATCAGCGTGGCGGAGGCCTGGATCGTCGCCGGCTTCGTCGTCGAGGGCGCGGGTGTGCGACGGTTCCTCGTCCGCGCCATCGGCCCCGGGCTCTCCGCGTTCGGCGTCGCCGGAGCGTTGGCCGGTCCCCGGCTGGAGGTCCACCGCGCCGGCGTCGAAGGTGCGATCGCCGTCAACGCGGGCTGGGAGACCGGGCCGGGCTCCGCGGCGCTGCTCGAGGCCGCGGGGTTCGCGACCGGCGCGTTTCCGCTGGCGCGCGGCGCCCGTGACGCCGCGCTCCTGCTCGAGCTTCCCGCCGGGGCCTACACCGCCGTCTGCACCGACGCTTCCGCCGACGGCGGAGGGATCGCGCTCGTCGAGATCTACGCCCTCCCGTGAAGCGGCGGTCCACGGGCGCGGACTTGTCTCGAGGCGGATCCGGTGCGATCGTCGCAGCATGAAAAAACTGCTCCCGCTGCTCGTTTCGCTGTGCCCGTTCGGTGCGCTTTTCGGGGCCGAGGTCGCGACGGTTGCGCCCGCCGAGGCCGCCCGGTTGGTCGCCGAGGGCAAGGCCGTGCTCGTCGACGTCCGCGAGCCCGCCGAGTGGGCCGAGTCGGGGGTCGCGGCGCCTGCGGTGCTGTTGCCCAAGAGTGCGTTCGACGCCGACCAGACGGGCGGTTGGCGGGAGTTTCTCGCGACCGTCGGCGACCGCCGGGTCGTGACCTACTGCCGTTCGGGCCGCCGCGCCGGGGCCGTGGCGGCCGCCCTTGCCGAGCGAGGAATCGAGGTCGCCAACGCCGGCACGCTCGACGACTGGAAGGCCGCGGGTCTGCCCGTGCGGAAGGCCGAAACGCGCCCGGAGTGACGGCCGGCGCTTCGCCCGTCGTCCGGATCCCGCGGGCGGTCCGCTAGGCTCCGCCCGTCCGCGCCGGAGGAGTTGCGCGTTCGCGGAAGAGCAGGGCGAAGAGCACCAGGACGGCGAGGGCGAAGCCGACCGGCAGCCACCAGAACGAGCGCCACTGCGCGAGCGTGAGCGCGGGCCCGTCGGCGAGGAAATGGTTGAAGACCGCGCCCGCGATCTGGGCGCCGACGAGCATGCCGGCCCCGTAGGTCACGAGCACGAGCAACCCCTGCGCCTGCCCGCGCACGCGCGGCGAGGACTTCTTGTCCACGTAGATCTGGCCGGTGACGAAGAAGAAATCGTAGCAGATGCCGTGGAGCGCGATCCCCGCGATCACCATCCAGCGCACCTGGTCCGGGGCGCCCGCCGCGAAGAGGGCGTAGCGGGCGGCCCACGCCGCCATCCCCACGAGGAGCATCCGCTTCACCCCGAGCCGCGCGAAGAAGAACGGCATCAGGAGCATGAACACGACCTCGGACACCTGCCCGAGCGTCTGCGTGCCGGCGATGTTGGCGATGCCGACCGCACCGAGGTAGAGCTGGGTGAAGTTGTAGTAGGCCGCCAGCGGGATGCAGATGAGGAACGAGCAGCCGAGGAAGACGTGGAAGGAGCGGCTCCCGAGTTCGCGAAAGGCGTCGACCCCGAGGATCGAGCCGACGGATACGCGCTGTCCGCGCGCCGAGGGCGGGGTGTGCGGGAGCGTGAAGCAGAAGAACCCGAGCGCCAGCGAGGCCGCCCCGGCGGTGTGGAGGGGCGCGGCCGTGGCCTCGGCCACCGTCCCGAGCGCGCCGCCCAGGCCGAACGAGATCGTCAGCCCCGCGACGATCCAGCCGAGCGTCCCGAAAACCCGGATACGCGGGAACTGGCGCTCCTGGTCGTGGATGTGGTGGAAGGCGAGCGAGTTCGCGAGGCCGAGCGTCGGCATGTAGCAGAGGTTGTAGACGAGGAGCGCGAGGATGAAGACCGCCGGTCGGTCGGCGAGCTGCGGCGTGAGGAGGAGCACGACGCCGCCGGCGAGATGAAGCACGGCGAGCACCCGCTCGGTGGCGAAGAAACGGTCCGCGATCAGCCCGAGGAAGAACGGAGCGAGGATCGCCGCGAGCGGATTGACGGTGTAGGGCCAGTGGGTGAGCCCGCCCATGCCCTCGGCGGTCATGTAGACCGCGATCGAGGTGTACCAGGCCCCCCAGACGAAGAACTGGAGGAACATCATCAGGCCGAGTTTCGCGTGGATCGGGGAACTCATGTCTTTCGGGGTCGCAACCCGCGGGGAAGGCTCCGGGGCGAGGACCATTGAGGCGATCCGCCGGGTGCGGTCGAAGCCAAAGCGTGCGCCGAGGACCACGCCTCGCGGCGGTCGACAAGAACGAAAGCGGCGGCCCTCCCGGTGCGACCGCTCCGTGATCGGAGCCGCTCCGGTCAGCCTGCGGCCGGTTTCAGGTCGGCGTAGACCGCGACGAGCCGCGCGTGCTCGGCCCAGAAGGGGGGCGGGGGCGTTCCCTCGAGGAGGGCGATCAGCATCGCGAGGTGCAGGTGCCAGCCGGGCGCGTACTCGCCGAGGTCGCCGAGCGCCGCGCCCCGGCAACGGTGGGTCAGGGTCAGAAGCACGCGGTCTCCCCGCGGCTCGAGTTTGAAGGTCACATCCGAGTCGTCGTCGCCCATGGTGTAGCGGAGAAGGCGGGGCGGTTCACAGGCGAGCACGCGACCCGCCATGTGGATCCCCGGATCGTGCGCCTCGCGATAACGCTCCGGCGGTCGCTCGCCGGGCGCGAGGTTGCGGTGCTGAAAGTGCAGCCGGAGCGCACCGCCGGGCCGCAGTTCCATCGGGCCGCCGGCGAACCAGCGTCCGCGTTTCTCCGGGTCGGTGAGGTGCTCCCAGATCCGTTCGATGGGTCCGGGGAGGAGACGTTCGAGGCGGACTTCGCCCGGTCGATCGAAGGAGCCGTGTTCGTTGTTGGTGTTTTTCATGACGAGCTTTTCTTGCGCGGGCGGGCGGGAGCGGCCTCGAGCTCGCGCTGGAGGGCGTCGAGCCTTCGGTTCCAGAGGGCGCGGGTGCGCTCGAGCCAGACGCCGAGTTCCTCGAGGCCTTCGGGATGGAGGCTCTGGATGCGCGATTGCCCGTCCACCCGGGTGAGGATGAGTCCGGCCTCGCGAAGCACGTTGAGGTGCTGGGAGATGGCCGGCGCGGAGAGGTCGAACTCCTCCACCAGCTCGCCGGCGCTCCGATCGCCGGAGGCGAGGAGCTCCACGATGCGGCGCCGGGTCGGATCGGCGAGGGCGGCGAAAGACTTCATGAGGGATAAAATTAAGCTATCACTTAATTAGTCAAGCGCCGAAACAACACCTTCCCGAAATCCACGATTCCCCGGGCGGGCGGAGAGATCGAATCCGTCCCCGGGCGGAAGCGGCGCCCGTCTTGACGGTCCCGGGACGGGCTCGTAAGCCGGCTTGAGGAGGGCGCGCACCGCGCCGAGCTTATCCAGTCATGTCCGCACTAGAAACCGGCCTCCGCAAACTCGGGCGCGCGGCCGCCCTTTTCCGGCCGCCCCTGCTCAACCGCGCGCCCGCGGCGTGGCTGCTGCGCCGCAAGGAGCGGCGGGATGGGCGGATCGCCCCGCCCGACAACCACGGGTGGATCCCGGAGCTCGTCGATGGCACGCCGCAAACCGGCGCGGATCCGCTCGTCGAGGCGTTGGGTCGCTCCGATCCGTTGCTCGTCACCCGCTTCGGCTACGTCGAGTTGGAATGCCTGCTCAATTTTCTCGCCGTGACGCGGCGGGCGGGCTTCCGGGAGGCGCACGCCGACTTCATGACCGGCCGCACCCGGGCCTTTTGGTGGGACCACCGGTGGTTCCGCTCGATGGCCAACAACGCCGGGTTCTTTCCGGACACGGTCCCGATGATCCGTCGCCACGGCGCGATGATCCTCGAGCTGCTCCCGCGGATCGACATCCTCGCGACGTGGCTCAAGGGCGAGCAGCTCCTCGCGCGCGAGCTGGCGGGTGCGCGCCGGATCCCGCTCGCGGCGCTGGAGCCGTTTCACTTCGACACGCCCTGGACCGCGGCGCTCGCGGGGCGCCGGGTGCTGGTCGTGCATCCGTTCGAGGATTCGATCCGCGCGCAGTATGCGAAACGCGAGCGGCTCTTCGCCGATCCGCGCGTGCTCCCGGATTTCGAGCTGCTCACGGTGCGCGCACCGCAGAGCATCGCGGGCAACCGGACGGGCCACGCCACGTGGTTCGACGCGCTCGACGACCTCACCGACCGGGTCGCGGCGCGGGACTTCGACGTGGCGTTGATCGCCTGCGGGGCCTACGGGATGCCGCTCGCCGCGCGGGTGAAGGTGATGGGCCGGCAGGCCATCCACATCGGCGGCTCGCTCCAGTTGCTTTTCGGGATCCGCGGGAAACGCTGGGAGGACCGGCCGCAGATCAACCGGCATTTCAACGAGCACTGGGTGGCGCCGGCGGCGAGCGAGCGCCCGGCGTCGCTGCACCGGGTCGAGGGCGGGTGTTATTGGTGATCCGGGAAGGCCTCAGGGCTTCTGCGGGAGCTTCGAGGCGATCGCCTCGACGGTGCGGGCCGCCTTCAGATCGAGATCGGTGATGCGGTTGCCCTGATCGTGGGTCGTGAAGCCGAGGTAGACCTTGCCGTAGACGTTGCGGATCTCGGGGTGGTGGTCCATCGCCTCGAGCGGGTGGGAGATGCGCACGATGAAGGCCACGGCTTCGGAGAAGGTCGGGAAGGCGTAGATCTTGGACAACATGCCGTCCTCGGCCCGCCAGCCGGGCAGGTCCGCGAGCTCGCGGGTGAGCTCTTCGAGGTCGAGCGGTCGGGTGCGCTCGGGGTGCATCTCCGCGTATTCGGGTTGGAGCCCGTCGGCCGTCGTCGGGGCCGCGACCGCCGCGGATGAAGCGGCGAGAAACATGAGGCAGGTCAGCATGGCGGTTCCCGGGAGACGGGCGGGGAGCGGGCGTTTCATCGCGGTCGAGGGAGCACGCGCCGTGCGCGGGCGTCGCTCCGCGACGGGTGTGCCACGAATTCGCCGAATCACCCGACACGACGAGCCCGGGTTGGCGTGCGGACGGTCCCACCGGCGCCAACCGCTTGCCTGAACGATGAGAGATCGCGTTTCCTCGGAGGCCGGGATCAACGATCCCCGCCGCCCATGCCCGTCATCGACGCCCACATCCACGCCTACCCGCCCGAGGTGTTCGCCGATCCCGTCAAATGGGGCGCGGCCCATCGCGAGCCGTGGTGGACCCGCTGCGTGGCCCCGCCCGACCGGCCCACGCTCCAAGGCTGGGCCACGATCGACCGACTGCTGCGCGACATGGATGCGGCCGGCGTCGACCAGGTCGTCATGCTCGGCTGGTATTGGGAAAACCAGGACACCTGCGACCTGCAGAACCGCTGGTTCATCGACTGGCGCCGCGCCCACCCCGACCGCATCCGGGCCTTCGCCGCGGTGAACCCCGCCGCCGGCGCCCGGGCCCGCGACGCGCTCGCGCGCGCGCTCGACGCCGGCCTGATCGGCATCGGCGAACTCCTCCCCCAGGTGCAGGGCGGTCGCCTCCTCGACGACGACTGGGGCCGGGTCTTCGCCCTCGCCGCCGAGCGCGGCGTGCCGGTCAACCTCCACGTCACCGATCCGCTCGCCGTCTCCCCGGGGGCCGCTCAGAAGCCCACCCCGCTCGAGACCTTCGTCGGGATGCTCGAGGCCCATCCGGGCACGACCTTCATCCTCGCGCACTGGGGCGGCGGACTCCCGTTCTACGAGCTGAATCCGCGCGTGCGCCCGCTCTTTGGGAACGTCTACTACGACACCGCGGCCTCGCCCCTGCTCTACGATGTGAGCGTCTATCGCCGCGTGTGCGATCTGATCGGCCCGGAGCGCATCCTGTGGGGCACGGACTACCCGCTCTTCACCCACCCTCGGGTGAAGAGGGAGGTGACGTTTCAGCGCGACCTCGACGACGCCCGCAGCCCCCGCGCCGCGCTCACGCCGGCCGAGCTCGAACGGATCCTCGGGGGCAACGCTGCGCGGTTGTTGCGGCTCTAGGCTGTTCCCTCCTTCGCAATGCCGGGTCTCGACCCGGGTTTTCCAGTATCGGGGGGAGCGCGGGCGGCTACGGTCCGGTCAAACCGCCTGCTCGAGCTGACGCGGCCCGGCGTGTTCGAGACCAGGATCCCAGGTGTGCCGAGCGCTCTCGTTCTCCCTCGCCTCCGGCGATCCCGGGCCGTTTGGAGGATCGTTCCATCTGGCTGGCTGTGAGGTGGTCGGGCACGAAAAAGCGCGCATCGGGGAGATGCGCGCGTTCGCTGGCGGACGGTCCGGCAAGGGACCGCCGGATCAGCCGATCTCGTAGGGCCCGAGCTGCTTGCCGACCGTCACGCGGTCGAGTCGAGCGAACTGGGGCACGCCGTGCTCGAAGGGGACGGCGCTCTCGCCCTGGATCAGCGGCGTCGCGTAGCGCACGAACTGGTGGTTCATGCTCACGCCGTCCTCGTTGATCCACTCGCGCGGGAGCATCTTCACGCCGTTGGCGATGTCGCTCAGGTCGGCGAGGCCGGTCTCGCAGGCGTAGTGGTCGGAATCGGCGCGCACGAGCGTGATCATTTTGTCGGTCACGCCGGAGACGGCGGCCCGGACGGCGGCGGAGCCGGCGAGGAAGGCCTCGTCGACGTCGGCCTTCGAGGCGCAGTGGGCGGCGGCGCGCTGGATGATCCCGAGCTTGGCGGAGCGGGCCTTGATCCCGAGGTGGCGCTCGACGAGGCCGCGGAGGTAGTCGCCGGCCCCGCCGAGCTGGGCGTGGCCGAAGGAGTCGGTCTGCGACGAGGAGGTGGAGACGTAGTTGCCGTCGGCATCGACGAGCCCCTCGCCGACCACGATCAGGCAGTAGCGCTCGCGTTTGAGCACGCGGCGCACGTCCTCGACGAACTTCTCCGCGGAGAACGCGACCTCGGGGAGGTAGATCAGGTGCGGCGCGTCGTGCGGGTGGTCGCGGCGTTTGGCGAGGGCGGCCCCGGCGGCGATCCAGCCGGCGGAGCGACCCATCACCTCGAGGATCGAGACGAGGTCGTGCTGGCCCATCGCCTCGTTGTCGCAGGCCAGTTCCTTGACGGTGGTGCAGACGTACTTCACCACGCTGCCGTAGCCGGGGCAGTGGTCGGTGATCGGGAGGTCGTTGTCGATGGTCTTGGGGATGCCGATCACCCGGAGCTCGTAGCCCTGCTTCTGGGCGAGCTTGGAGATCTTGTCGGCGGTGTCCTGGGAGTCGTTGCCTCCGGCGTAGAAGAAGTAGCGGATGTTGTGGGCCTTGAACACCTCCAGGACGCGTTCGAAGTCCTGCTGTTTCTTGAGCTTGTAGCGGC
>DAIPIQ010000035.1:0-17320 GCA_036770745.1 Opitutaceae bacterium
TGCCGGACGCGAAGGACGACGCACTGCGCGCCGGGCTCGGTGGCACGTTCAGCTATTCGATCAGACGTGGCGTGCGCTCAAGGATCGCGCTCATCCCTATCGGCAGCACCTCGACATGGTCTCGGCTGGCCGCACGCTGATCCTCGAGAAGACGAGCGGCTTCGCGCCTGCGGACTTGCAGGAAAACCTGTGCGTGTTGTTGCTGATGCTCCCGTCGGCCAATCGCGAATCCAAGGAACAGCTCCGGATGTTTCGCGACAGCGGCGGCTTCGACCGGTTTTTCCCGCACGAGGACGATCCGGCGGCTCACGCGGACCTGCTCAAGCAGATGCCGAATCTCGACACCTTCGAGCAGGAGCACGGCTTCTGGGGGCGGCAGGTGAAGACCTCGCTCGGCAACACCGTGCGCCTGCAGCGCCCGCTCATCATCCTCGACGAGGGGCACAAGGCCTACAGCGCCAACGCCCGCAAGACGCTCGAGGGATTCAATCCCTGCATGGTCATCGAGCTCTCGGCTACGCCGCCGAGGGAGGCGAATATCCTCGTGAGCATCTCTGGCCGCGAGTTGCTCGACGAGGAGATGATCAAGCTCGACCTGAACATCGCCGACAGCCAGTTGCCGAGCTGGCGCGACACCCTGCTCGCGGCGATCGAGCAGCGTGAGAAACTGGAACGCGAGGCGGAGACCTATCGCGCGGAGACCAACCACTACATCCGCCCGATCGTCCTCATCCAGGTCGAGCGCACCGGCAAGGATCAGCGCGGCGCGGGTGTGATTCACGCGGAGGACGCGAAGGAGTACCTGCTTCGCCACCCGGGCATCCTGCCCGAACACGTCGCGATCAAGACGAGTCAGAAGGACGAGTTGAAGGAGGTGGACGACGAGGGCGGCCTCATGGCCCCCGACTGCCCGATCCGATACATCATCACGAAACAGGCCCTGCAGGAGGGATGGGATTGTGCGTTCGCCTATGTGCTCGCGGTGTTGACCAACCCGGGCTCGCAGAGCGCGCTGACCCAGCTCGTCGGCCGCATCCTGCGGCAGCCCGGCGGGCGCAAGACCGGGCGCAAGGCGCTCGATGAGAGCTACGTGTTTTGTTACCAGCGCAACGGTCGCGAACTGTTGGCCGACGTGCGCAAGGGCTTCGATCTCGAAGGGCTCGGCGACCTGCACGGCCACCTCGCGCTCGACGGCGAGCCCGCCGAGGTGGGCGATTGGGTGGCGGTCGAACGCCGCCCCGGCAAGGAGGCGGCCGACAAGATCGTGCTGCCGGCGTTCATGACCCGCGACGGTGGCGAATGGCGGCTCGTACACTACGAGTCCGACATCCTCTCTCGCGTGCCTTGGGACGATGTGTCGGTCGAGAGCATGCGCGAAGTCTCGCTCAGCGACCGGGCGGCAAGCGGGGTGGGTCGTCGCTACAGAATGGGCATCGACGCCGGCATGCTGACCGACGACGAGGAAGCACGCAGCGAGGCGCTGCCCGAACTGCTTACCGGGGCTCGACTGTATGCGTTTGCCGCGAGTCATCTGCTCGACGTGATCCCGAATCCGTGGCGCGGGGCGGATCTGGCCCGCCGTGGATTCGCGCTCGTGGCGGAGCGCTACACTGAGGAACGCGTGGCGGCGGAATACGTGTTCATCCTCGAAGAATTGAGGCGTCGGCTGGAGGCCGAGCGCGACCGGCTGGCGCAGGCCGTCTTCCACGACCTTCTGACTACGGATCAGATGCGTTTCATGGTCGTGGCCCAGGATCTCGGCATGACCGAAGGCTGGCCGAATCGGTTGCCGAAGCAGGGGAGGATTCGAGCGCGGCAGCGTCGGGCCGTGCGCGCGCAGGACAACCGGCAGTTCGAGCTGTCGCTGTTTCCCGACGTCGCGGAGGACGAGCTCAACGGCCTCGAACACGCCGTCGCCTCCTATCTCGACGATCAGGAACGGCTCTATTTCTGGTACCGCAATGCCGCGCGACACGATTACGCGGTGCAGGGCTGGAAGCGGAGCCGCATCTACGCGGACTTCATCTTCGCGATGTCGCACGCCGACACGCCGTCGGACGAGGCGTTTTCCCGGGTCTTCGTGCTCGAAACCAAGGGCAGGCATCTGAAGGGCAATGCAGACACCGGCTACAAGCGGAGCGTCTTCGAACTCTGCACCGAACTCGCGCAGCGCAAGGAGTGGAGCGAATGCGCCCCGGCGATGCGCGGAAAGACGATGCGGTTCGAAATCGTGGACGAAGACGAGTGGAAGAACCGGCTGAATACGTTGGTGTCTTCATGAACCGACGGCTGCCGCACACCTCCACCTGTTGACCGGCGGGCCGATCGACCCCGGGTTGAGCTCGCGGAGCGGGCCGGGCTCGGTTTCGTTCTCCGGCATGATTTCCGTGGCCGAGGCGGAGCGCCTGATTCTCGAGCACGCGGGCCGGTTGCCGGCCGGGCGCGTGCGTGTGAAGGACGCCGCCGGGCGCGTGCTCCGGCGGGCGATCCTCGCCGACCGCGACGGGCCGCCCTTCGACCGCGCCACCCTCGACGGCGTGTGCCTGCGCCACGCCGATTGGGCGGCCGGTCGGCGCGAGTTTCCCGTCGCCGGCGTGCAGGCGGCCGGGAGCGAACCCGTCGGCGCGCCGCCCACGGGCGCGTGCCTGGAGATCCTGACCGGCGCGCCGGTCCCGGCCCCGTGCGACTGCGTGTGGCCGGTCGAGGACTTCGAGCGTTTCGGGGACCTCGTGCGGGCGCGGCCCGGGATCGCGCTCGCGCCCGGCCAGGGCATCCACCCGCGCGGTTCGGATTTCAAGGCCGGCGAGCCGCTCGTCGCGCCCGGTTGCGTGCTCACGGGGCGGGAGATCGCGGTCGCCGCCTCGTGCGGTTGCGAGGCCCTCGAGGTCGCGGTGCGACCGCGGATCGCGATCCTGACGACCGGCGACGAGCTCGTGGACGTCGAGGACACGCCCCGGCCGCACCAGATCCGGCGCTCCAACGACCTCGCCCTGCGCGCCTCGCTCGCGGCCGCGGGTTTCCTCGAGACGGAGCTCAACCACCTGCCCGACAACCCGCAGGCGATCTCGTGGAACCTCGAGCGGCTGCTCCAACAGGCCGACGTGATCCTCGTGACGGGCGGGGCCTCGAAAGGCCGCTTCGACCACGTGCCCGCGACGCTCGTCGAGCTCGGGGTGCGCGAGGTCTTCCACGGGGTGGCCCAGCGGCCGGGCCGGCCGCTGTTCTTCGGCGTCTTCCCGCGGCCGGGCGACTTCCTGCACCCGGAGGACACGCGCGTCGTCGCGGTCTTCGCGCTGCCCGGCAATCCCGTCTCGGCGTTCGCCTGCCTGCACCGGCACGTCCTGCCCGCGCTCGGGCGCATGGTCGGGCGGGAGGCGGGGCCGCCGCCCGAGCGGCCCGCGCTCGAGTCGGGTGCGCGAGCGCATCCCGCGCTCACCCTGTTTCTCCCGGTGCGGCTCGTCGCGGGCTCGGGCGGCGGGCGCGCGGCCCGGCCGGCGCCGTTCAACACCTCGGGCGATTTCGCCTCGGTCGCCGCCACCGACGGCTTCGTCGAGATCCCACCCGGCGAGCGGGCGCCGGAGGCGGGCGAACGGTTTCCCTTCACCCCCTGGCGATGAGCTGGCGACCCGACGAGGACGAGGAGGAGCCGCGGGACTGGGAGGTCGAGCCCGAGGAGGAAAAGAGCGACGCGCATCCGACGCTCGGCGGCACCGCGCCGCTCGCGCGGGTGGTGTTCGTCGCGATCCTCTTCTGCCTGCTCCTCGGCGGCGCGCTTGCGCTGGTGCGGGGTCTCGGCTCTTGGTTCTCGCGATGAATCCCCCGGGCAGGACGCTCAGTCATGTCGATGCGGCCGGCCGGCCGGCGATGGTCGATGTCGGCGCGAAATCCGTCACGCGCCGCACCGCCCGGGCGCGGGCCAGCGTGTGGCTGGCCCCGGCGGCGGCGGCGTGTTTCGACGGCCACGACCTGCGCTCGAAGAAGGGGCCGGTTTTTCAGACCGCGATCCTCGCCGGCGTGATGGCGGCCAAGCGCACCCCCGAGTTGATCCCGCTCTGCCACCCGCTCCCGCTCGACGATTGCGGGGTGGAGATCCGCCTGGAGGCGGGGGGGGAGGTCGTGATCGAGACCCGTGCGAGCGCCGAGGCCCGCACCGGGGTGGAGATGGAGGCGCTTACGGCGGCGGGCATCGCCGCGCTCACGATCTACGACATGGTCAAGGCGCTGGGCCCGGAGACGCGCATCGGCGAGATCCGGCTCCTGGAGAAGACGGGCGGGAAACGCGATTTCCACGCGGGCCCGGCGGAGACGCGATGAAGGCGGTGTCGGTCCACTACTTCGCGCTGCTTCGCGAGCAGGCCGGGCGCGCCGAGGAGAGCGTGTCGACCGCCGCCGCCTCCCCCGGCGCGCTCTACGCCGAGCTCGCGGCGCGGCACGCCTTCACGCTGAAGCCCGCGCAGCTCAAGGTCGCGATCAACGACGATTTCGCCTCCTGGGAGGGACCGCTCGCCGAGGGCGACAGGGTGGTGTTCCTCCCCCCGGTGGCCGGAGGCTGAGGGGCGCGATGGAGTTCACCCTGTCCTCGGAGCCGCTGGATGCGGCGGCGTTGCGCGCCGCGATGGCGGATGTGCGCGCGGGCGGGTTCGTGGCGTTCGAGGGTTGGGTGCGCGATCGCAACGAGGGGCGCGCCGTGGTGCGGCTCGAGTACGAGGCCTTCGGACCGCTCGCGGCCCGGGAAGGCGCCCGCATCCTCGAGGAGGCGGCGGGGCGGTTTTCGGTTTTTGACATCCGTTGTGCACATCGCACCGGCGTGCTCGAGCTCGGCGAGATGGCGGTGTGGGTGGGGGTTTCCTCCCGGCATCGGACCGCCGCCTTCGAGGCCTGTCGCTTCGTGATCGATGAGGTGAAGTCCCGGGTTCCGATCTGGAAGAAGGAGCGCTACGCCGAAGGCGATTCGGGCTGGATCAACTGCGCGGCCGGCTGACGCCCTCGGGTCAGGTCCGGACCCCGCCCGCCGATGGGTCAAGGTGGCAAACCACCACCACCATGAACCTCTTGCTCACCATCACCGACCTCCCGGTCAAGATCCCCGACAGTGACTGGCTGCGCTTCGGCATCCTCCTGCTCGTGCTCCTGGCGTTTCTCCAGACGGTGAAGTTCATCTCCCGGGTCAACCGCTACGTCGTGCTCTTCGTCGTCGTGGTCGGCTCGACCGGCCTGCTGGCCTCGTGGGTCCACAACCGCAACGAGCCCTCGTTCCTCAAGCCGGTGGTCGACGTGGTCGAGCCGTGGTTCCCCAAGGGCGTGCGCAGTTACGCCGCCTCGACCGGCCCGGCCCACGACCACTCCGTGGCGGAGTCCGAGCGCGGCTGATCGGCCCGCCCGCCCGCCTCCACGACCGCCGCCCGAGTGCGGCGGTTTTTTTGTTTTCACGGCCCGCGCCTTCCGTCCGCGGGGGCTTTTCTGCTCGGCACGACCGGGGCCGTTGGGGCAACGTGCCCGCCTCTCAGCCCCAGCATTCATGGCCAAACAAAAATCAGAAATCGGTCTCATCGGCCTCGCGGTCATGGGCCAGAACCTCGCCCTCAACGTCGCCGACCACGGCTTCCGCATCTCCGTCTACAACCGCACGACGGACACGATGAAGAAGTTCGTCGCGGAAAACCCCGACACGCCCGGCGGGCTCGTGGGTTGCGAGACCCTCGAGGCCTTCGTCGCCTCGCTCAAGCGCCCGCGCAAGATCATCATCCTCGTCAAGGCCGGGGCCGCGACCGATGCGGTGATCGACGGCCTCGTCCCGCTCCTCCAAAAGGGCGACATCATCATCGACGGCGGCAACGCCAAGTGGACCGACACGATCCGCCGCGAAAAGGACCTCGCCGCGCGCCGGTTGCGCTTCATCGGCTCGGGCGTCTCGGGCGGCGAGGAGGGCGCGCGCTTCGGCCCCTCGCTCATGCCCGGCGGCGACCCCGCGGCCTACGCCGAACTGCAACCCGTCTGGGATGCGATCGCCGCCAAGGTCGACGCGAAGACCGGTCGCCCGCTCGAGGGCGCGAAGCCCGGCAAGCCCGTCACCGGCGGCGTGCCCTGCTGCACCTACATCGGCCCCGACGGCGCCGGCCACTACGTCAAGATGGTCCACAACGGCATCGAGTACGGCGACATGCAGATGATCTGCGAAGCCTACGACCTGATGCGCGGCGTGCTCGGCATGTCGGCCCCGGAGATCGGCCGCGTCTTCGCCAAGTGGAACGAGGGCATGCTCGACAGCTTCCTCATCGAGATCACCGCCGACATCCTCCAGCAGGCCGACCCCGTCACCGGAAAACCCTTCGTCGACGTCGTCCTCGACACCGCCGGCCAGAAAGGCACGGGCAAGTGGACGAGCGTCAACGCCCTCGACATGGGCGTGCCGGCCCCGACCGTCGCCGAGGCGGTGTTCTCCCGCTGCCTCTCCGCGGTGAAGGAGGAGCGCGTCGCCGCCGCGAAAGTCCTCAAGGGCCCCCGCCTGAAGTTCACCGGCAACCGTGCCGCCTTCATCCGCGCGATCCACGACGCCCTCTACTGCTCGAAGATCTGCTCCTACGCCCAGGGCTTCCAGCTCATGCGCGAGGCGCAGAAGGAGTACTCGTGGAAACTCAACTTCGGCGAGATCGCGCAGATCTGGCGGGGCGGCTGCATCATCCGCGCGGCCTTCCTTCAAAAGATCACCGAGGCCTTTGCCGCCGCCCCCGACCTCGCCAACCTCCTCCTCGATCCCTACTTCAACGCCACCGTGCGCAAGGCCCAGGCCAACTGGCGCAAGGTCGTCGCGGCCGCCGTCGTGCACGGCGTGCCCGTGCCCACCTTCGGTTCCGCCCTGTCCTACTACGACGGCTACCGCTCGGCCCGCCTCCCGGCCAACCTCCTCCAGGGCCAGCGCGACTTCTTCGGGGCCCACACCTACGAGCGCGTCGACCAGCCGCGCGGGAAGTTCTTCCACATCGACTGGCCGGAGAAGAACCGGCCACAGCTCGAAGTGTGATCCCAGTCTTATCCTAATTGATCCAAAATTAGGATTTGCACCCAATCCCAATCTCATCTTAATCCATCCAAGATTAGGATGAGATGAAGATTCCGCAGTCACCGCCAAAGGTCGGCGACCTCACAGCCCGGGCACTACAAAGGTCCCCCGGACGGTACTTGGAGGTGTTCGGCCGCGTAGAACCTTGGAGCCGGACGGATAGCTACCTCCACTGGGACGACCTGCGGCGGCGCCCGGCCCCCGACGGCTTCAGTCACGAAGAGTGGTGGCTGGGCCTCAAACTCGGTCGACAGGCAGGCCGCCGCTTCCTGGCGCTGCACGACAGAGCGGGACACGCCTTCGGCTTCTCCCTTCCGGATGCATTGGCTGAACTGCTCCACGAGATCGATCGCGGACTCGGTTTCATCCCGAACGTGCCGGCGGTCGTCACCGCGCCGGAATCACGCGATCGCTACGTCATCCGCTCGCTGATCGAGGAGGCCATCACCTCCAGCCAACTGGAGGGCGCCTCGACCACGCGCGAAGTGGCCAAGGAAATGCTTACAACCAACCGCGAGCCCCGCGACGTGAGCGAGCGGATGATCCTGAACAACTACCGCACGATGCAGCGCATCCGCGAGCTGCGGCATCTCGAGTTGAGCCGGGACCTGGTGTTCGAGCTCCAAACCATCGTCACCGACCAGACCTTGGAGCGTCCGGACGGGGTCGGCCGTTTTCGCAAGGCGGACGAGTCGATCCGGGTGGTGGACGACCGCGACGACACGATCCTGCACGATCCTCCTCCCGCGGACGAATTGCCGGCGCGGATGGAGGCCATGTGTGCCTTCGCCAACGGAAAAGCGCCGGACTACTTCGTCCATCCGGTCATCCGCGCGATCCTCCTCCACTTCTGGCTCGCCTACGACCACCCGTTCGTCGACGGCAACGGCAGGACCGCCCGCGCCCTCTTCTATTGGGTCATGCTCGAGCACGAGTATGAGCTCTTCGAGTTCATCTCGATCTCCCAGGTCCTGCGCCGGGCCCCGGTCCGGTATGCCGAAGCGTTTCTTTTCTCCGAGACGGACGACAACGACGCGACCTACTTCATCCTTCACCAGGCCGGGGTCATCCGCGAAGCGGTTCAAGCCCTGCACGACTACGTGGATCGCAAGATCACCGAGACGCGGGAAATCGATCGCCGGCTGCGAACCATGGCCGGCCTGAACCACCGCCAGCAGGCCTTGCTCGGGCATGCGCTGCGGGAGCCGCACACGCGCTACGTCATCGCCGCCCACCAACGCAGCCACGGCGTGACCCACCAGACGGCGCGGGACGATCTCTTCGCCCTGGTCGAACGAGGTCTGCTCGCGGTGGCGAAAGAGGGGCGGATCTACGTGTTCCGCGCCGCCTCGGACCTCGAGTCGCGGCTTGCGGAGCCCGTCGCTTCCGAGCCGCCGGCGCGCCGCGCGCGTTCCTCATCGCGCGGCTGACGCCTCGGCGTCGTCCAGCTTTTCCATCAGCGCCGTGATCGCGGCGTTGACCGAGCGGGCGTGCGCGTTCTCCGGCTCGAGGAGCGCGGCCCGGGCCGGGGCGAGCAGCCTCCGCTTCAGCTCGTGCAGCGGGGCCGGGTCGTCGCGCAGGGCGGCGGGATCGACGCCCAGCGGCGGCAGCAGCCCGTCCGCCAGCCAGAGGCGCCACGCCTTCTCGTCCGCGACGTGGACGAGGGTGGCCGCGCGCGGGTCGTCGCCGGCGAGCGTGGCGTGGAGGTGGCGCAGCGGGTTGGTCGTGCCCGACTCCGGCGGGGGCGCACCGAAACCCGGGACCGCCCGCACCCGGATGCGGACGTCGCGGACGACGTCGTAGTGGTGCAGCTTCTCCTCCAGCCAGGCGGGCAGCCAGTCGGGAAGGTCGAGCCCGGCTGCGTCGTGGAAAAGTGGAGACAGCGCCGGATCGCGCGGCGGGATCGGCGGGGTCGAACCGAGGAGCCGCCGGAACGAGGCGTCGTCGGTCCGGAACGCCTCCGCCGCGGGGCCGGCGCGCACGATCTCGACGCGCTCCATCACGTCGCCCGGCCGGAGGAGGGCGAGCACGTCCAGCCCGCGGACGACGCGGCCGAAAACGGTGTGCTTGTAGTCGAGCCGGCGCGCCTCGGAGAGGGTGAAGTAGAACTGCGAGCCGTTCGTGCCCGGGCCGGCATTGGCCATCGCCAGCACGCCGGGGGCGTCGTGCCGGAGGCGCGGCGAGAACTCGTCGGCGAAGGCGTGGCCGGGCCCGCCCTCGCCCGTGCCGAGCGGGTCGCCGCCCTGGACGACGAACCCCGGCACGATCCGGTGGAAGGCGAGCCCGTCGTAGAACGGCCGCCCGGGCGCCCGCCCCGGCGCGTCGAACGCGATCGCGCCCTCGGCGAGGCCGACGAAGTTGGCGACCGCGAGCGGCGTATCCTGAAAGTGGAGTCGCGCGGTGATCGCGCCGTGCGCGGTGTGCCAGACGGCGTAGAGCCCGTCCGGGAGCGGCGCCTCGACGGACGCGCCGGACGCGGCGCCGGCGAGCAGGAGGGCGGAGAGCGGAGCGCGAAGCCCGGACATGACCCCGATGTTGGATAACGGTCGCCGGCCGCCGCGCGAGGCGGAAGACCGGTTTGGACTCGCGACGCGATCGGGGCGGCGTAGGTTGCCAGCCTCCGGTCGCCGCATGACCCTCCGCCGCACAACCCCGCCCGCCGCGCCCGAGGGCCGACTCGCCGAACCCGGTCCCGGGGGGGCCGGCGACGCGCCGTGGTCCGGTTTCCTCGCGGGCCTGGAGTCGGCGATCGACGCCCACGCGATCGTGGCCGCGACGGACGCCGCCGGCACGATCACGCACGTCAACGACCGGTTCTGCACGATCAGCGGTTATTCGCGCGAGGAGCTGCTCGGGGCCAACCACCGCATCCTCAAGTCGGGCGCGCACCCGCCGGAGTTCTACGCCGACCTCTGGGCGACGATCTCCGGCGGCCGCACCTGGCGCGGCGTCATCTGCAACCGCGCCAAGGACGGCCGGCTCTACTGGGTCGACAGCACGATCGTGCCGTTCGCCGACGCCTCCGGCCGGCCGGCCCGTTACCTCGCGCTGCGCACCGAAGTCACCCGGCTCAAGGAGACCGAGGAGGAGCTCGGGCGGCTGACCCGCGAGCTGGAGCGGCGGGTCGAGGAGCGGACGCTCGCCCTGGAGGAGGCCAACCGGGCCCTGAGCCGCGAGATGGAGGAGCGCCGCCACACCACGGAAAAGCTGGCGAAGCGCGAGAGCCTCTACCGGCTGCTCTTCCAGTCGGTCACCGATTATTTCTACACGGTCGAGGTGCGGCACGGGAAGGCGGTGCACACCGAGCACATGAAGGGGTGCGAGGCGGTCACGGGCTACGGCCCGGAGGAGTTCTCGGCCGACCCGATGCTCTGGATCAAGATGGTGGCGGCGGACGACCGGCCGGCGGTCGAGGCGCAGGCGACGGCCGCGCTGGAGGGGCGCACGCCCCCGCCGCTCGAACACCGGATCGTGCGCAAGGACGGCGAGGTGCGCTGGATCCGCAACACCATCGTCGTCCGCCGCGACGAGAAGGGCCGCCTCGCCTACTACGACGGCATCATCTCCGACATCACCTCCTCGCGGCTCGCGCAGGAGGAGGTCAAGCGCCTCAACCAGGAGCTGGAGGGGCGCGTGATCGAGCGCACCGCCCAGCTCAAGGCGGCGAGCGAGCAGTTGCGCATCCTCTTCGACTTCGCGCCGGTCGGGATCAGCTGGGTGGAATGGGGCAACCCCGACGTCTACCACCTCAACGAGCGCTTCTGTCAGATCATCGGCCTGACCGCGAAGGAGGCGGAGAGCTTCGACAACATCATGGCGGCGACCCACCCCGACGACCGGCTGCGGCAGCGCCGGTTGATCGAGGAGTTGTGGAGCGGCCGGCGCGACCGCTACTCGGTCGAGAAGCGCTACCTCCACCGTGACGGCCGCGTCGTCTGGGCCAACCTCACCGTCGCGGTCCTGCGCGACGGGCGGGGGCGGATCGTCCAGCAGTTCGCGATGGTCGAGGACATCACCGAGCGCCGCGAGGCCGAGGACCGGGTGCGGCGCAGCGAGGCGCGCTTCCGCCGCTACGTCGAGAACGCCAACGAGATCCTCTACTCGCTCTCGGCCGACGAGCGGTTCCTCTACGTCTCCCCGATCTGGACGGCCAAGCTCGGGCACCCCGTCGAGGACGTGATCGGGCAGCCGGTCGCGACGTTCGTCCACGAGGAGGACATGGGGGCGTTCCGCGAATTCCTCGCCCACGTGCTCGAGCACGGGCGCTCGACCTTCAGCGTGGAGTACCGGGTGCGCCACGCCGACGGGCGGCCCCGCTGGCACGCCTCCAGCGGCGCGGTCTACTTCGACGAGGCCGGCGAGAAACTCTACATGGGCGTCGCTCGCGACATCACCGAGCGCAAACGCAACCAGGAGGAGCTGCGCGCCTCGCTGGCCCGGCGCGACGAGCTCTCGCACATCATCAACCGTTCGCCCTCGGTGGTCGTTCTCTGGCGGGCCGGCGAGGGTTGGCCGGTGGAGTTCATCTCCCGCAACATCTCCCAGTACGGCTACGCGCCCGAGGAGTTCCTCTCGGGGAGGATCGGCTTCGTGAACATCATGCACCCCGCCGACGCCGAGCGCGTCGCCCGCGAGGTGGTCGAGCACGGGAAGGCCGGGCACGGCGAGTACCGGCAGGAGTACCGCATCCTCGCGCGCGACGGCTCGGTCCACTGGATCGACGACCGCACCCTCGTGCGCACCGACGCGACGGGGACGGTGACGCACCACGAGGGCATCCTCACCGACATCACCGAGCGGGTCGCGGCCGAGGAGCGCGAGCGGGAGAACCGCGAGCGCGAGATGCGCGTCGCCCGCGACGTGCAGCGGCACCTGCTCCCGGGCGCGTTTCCGGAGCTGCCCGAGGTCGAGGTCGGCAGTCTCTACATCCCTTCGGGGCACCTCGGCGGGGATTACTTCGACTTCTTCGAAGTCGCACCGCGACGCTGGGCCTTCGTCGTGGGCGACGTCTCCGGCAAGGGGGCGTCGGCCGCGCTGATCATGGCGGCGTGCCGCACCGCGTTGCGCCTGGAGGCGCGGCGGGCCCCTTCCCCGGGCGCGCTGTTGCGCTCGGTCAACCGCCTCATCCATCCCGACATGCCCGAGGGCATGTTCATCTCGATGGTCTGCGCGGTGCTCGACCTCGACGAGCGGCGGCTGCGGTTCGCCCGCGCGGGGCACGAGACGCCGATCGTGGTGCGCGCGGCCGACGGGGCGGTCGAGCCGCCCGAGGCCGCGGGACTCGCCCTCGGCCTCGACGAAGGCGCGCTCTTCGACGAGATCCTCGAGGAGCGCGAGCTCGTGCTCGGGCCCGGAGACCTCTTCACGCTCTACACCGACGGGCTCACCGAGGCGACCAACGGCCTCCAGGAGGAGTTCGGCGGCGGGCGCCTCGCCCGGCTGCTCGCGGAGCACCGCGCCCTCGGGGCGCGGGAGCTCGCCACCGCCGTCAACGCCGCGATCGAGGATTTCGCCGTCGCCGGGGCGGTCCACGACGACCGCACGATGCTGATCCTGCGGATGCGCTGAACGCTCAACCCGCGAGCCGGCGCACGCGGTGTTTCTCCGCGTGGAAGATCGCGCGCAGCGCCGCGAAGTCCGCCTCGGGCGCGCCGCTGCGGATGCAGAAGTCGTAGTCGGACCACCGGGCCATCTCGCCTCGCGCCGTCTCCATCCGCCGCTCGACCTCCTCCGGACCGTCCTGCCCGCGCCCGCGCAGGCGCGCGCGCAACTCGTCGAGGCTCGGCGGCATGAGGAAGACGGTGACGAGCCCGCGGGCGAGCCCGGGATCCGCGGGGGCGGCGCGCTGGAGGTTCGCGACGCCCTGCACGTCGATGTTCATGCAGAGGTCGACGCCGGCCGCGAGGCGGGCGTCGATCGCGCGGCGGAGCGTGCCGTAGCGGCGGTCCGCGCCATGGATGCGCGCCCACTCGAGAAACGCGCCCTCGGCCACGAGGCGGTCGAACTCGGCGTTGGAAAAGAAATGGTAGTCGCGCCCGTCGACCTCGCCCGGCCGGGGGGCGCGGGTCGTGGCGGTGACGACCCGCTCGACGCCCGCGACCTCGCGCACGAGCCGCGCGCAAAGGGTGGTCTTCCCCGAGCCAGCCGGGCCGGCGACGACGAGGAGCAGGGGGGGCGGTGCGCCGGGCGCCATGGCGCGGGTCACGCGTAGGTGAGCGCGGCGCACAGGACCGCGATGCCGTAGGCGCCGGCGATCCCGCCGAGGATCCGTGGCCGGTGGGCCCGGGCGAAGAGCCACTGGAAGAAGTCCCGCACCCGATAGGGCGAGACGGCGAGGAAGAGGGCGAGGCCGATCATCGCATAGACCGGCACGACCATGAGGAGCCGGCCCGGCTGCTCGTGGCGCATGTAGGCGGCGGTGAGCAGGACGTCGGCGACGAGCAGGGCGAGCACGCAGGCGCCGCGCACGGAGAGGAAATCCGGCACGTAGCGGAAGACGAGCACCGCGAGCGCGGCGAAGCCGATGAAGAGCGGCGTCTTGTAGTCGCCGAAATCCGCCTCGCCCAACCGGGTGACGCGGTAGAGCGTCCACGCGGCCCCGAGCCCCATCGTCACCCACGCGGCGCGGCGCGAACGCGGAAACCCCCGGGCGAGCGCGCCGATCGGGGGGCCGTTCCAGAGGAGCAGGACCCCGACGACGAGGAAGGCGAGCGCGGTGAGGAGCGTGGCGAGAAACAACGACATGGGCCGGGGCGGTCGTGGTTTCCTAAGCCCCCGACGCGGCCGCGCGAAGCCCAATCTCGGACGCGCTCCGCTGCTCGGGCGCGACGATCTCCCCGAAGAGCGCGCTCACGGAGACGCGATCGATCCGCACCGGGACGAGCTCTCCCACGAGCTCGTCGCTCGCGTCGAAGTGGACGAGCCGGTTGCCCGGGTTGCGGCCCTGATGGCGGCGGCCGAGCTTGTCCGGACCCTCCACGAGGACCTCCTGCACGCCGCCGACGAGGGCCTGGTTGCGGCGCAGCGAATTGGCGCGGAGCAACCCGAGGAGCGTCTGGTTGCGGTGCTCCTTGGTTTCCGGGTCGACCGCGTCCGGCATCGACGCGGCCGGCGTGCCGGTGCGCACGCTGTACTTGAAGAGGTAGGCCATGTCGTAGTCCACCCGCTCGAAGAGCGTGCGCGTCGCCTCGAAATCCTCGTCCGTCTCGCCGGGGAAACCGACGATGATGTCGGTCGAGAAGACCATCCCGGGCGCGGCGTCACGGAGCCGGTCGACGATCCGCAGGTAGGCGTCGCGGGTGTAGGGTCGGTTCATCAGGCGAAGGATCCGGTCGGAGCCGGATTGGAGCGGAAGATGGACGAACGGGCAGAGCTTGGGGAGCTCGCGGTAGGCCGCGACGAGGTCGTCCTTGAAACCCCGTGGATGCGGCGAGGTGAAGCGGATCCGCGCGATCCCGGGGATCTCGGCGACGCGGGCGAGCAGTTGCACGAACGGGCTGCGCCCCGCGACGAAGGGGAACTCCCGCCGCCCGTAACTCGTCACGATCTGGCCGAGCAGGGTGACTTCGCGCACGCCGCGGGCGGCGAGTTCCTCGCACTCGCGCACGATGTCGTCCATCGGGCGGCTCCGCTCCGGGCCGCGGGTCTTCGGCACGATGCAGAAGGCGCAGGCCATGTCGCAGCCCTGCATGATCGAGACGAACGCCGATACCTGGCGCCGCCCGTCCCGCGGCGGCAGGTGGTCGCGGATGGTGTTCTGCGAGCCGGCCTCGGCCGCGAGGTCGACGAGGGTCGCGGGGCGCGGCCCACGGCCCCGCAGGCTCGCGATGAGGTGCTCGAGGTGCTCGGGCACCTGGTGGAACTTCTGGGTGCCCACGAGCAGGTCGAGGTCGGGCAGCCGGTCGAGGAGCTCCGCCCCTCGGTTCTGCGCCATGCACCCCATCACCCCGAGGACGAAGCCCGGCTCCGCGCGCCGCCGCTCCGCGAGGCGGCCGGCCTTGCCGATCGCCTTCTGCTCGGCCTGGTCGCGCACGCTGCAGGTGTTGAGCAACACCACGTCCGCCTCCGCTTCGCTCTCCACGATCGAGTAGCCCCGGCCGCGCAGGAGCGCCGCCACGGCCTCGGAGTCCCGCTCGTTCATCTGGCAGCCGTAGGTCTTGATGTGGACGCGGTTCATCGCAAAAGACCCCGCCCGGCGGCCGCCGGGCGGGGTCGAAACGGATGCGGGAGCCGCGGGGGCGGGTCAACCCGGGAGATGCCGGCCGCGCGCGCTCACGTGCCGCCCGAGGTGCGCACGCTGATGCTCACGGCGACCGCGCCGTCGTCCTTGCGCAGGACGGAGGCGATCGCGATCTGGCCGGTCGCGAGGTCGGCCGCCTCCGCGGTCCGCCCGTCGATCATCACGACGGTCTGCTCGGTGAGCCGGACCATGGTGGCGCCGCCGCCCTGCGAGCTGCGGATCTCGACCGAATCCCCCCCGACGGAGACGATCTCGCCGGTGACCAGCGAAGTCTCCTCGGGCGAGCCGGCCGGTTGCTCCGGGGTCGTGCTCTGGGCCCCGGGGGCGAAGCCGGCGGCGATCGTCCCGGCGGGCGGGGCGGCGTTTTCCTGACACGCGGTGAGGGCGACGACCGGAACCAACGCGAGGCCGGTGACGACGAGGGACGAGGCGAGTTTTTGTGGGAGGTGCATGAGGAGGGATGGATTTTCCAAACCCGGGAGAAGGATCCTTCGATGGAGCCGGCACCCCCGGAAGTGACCGGCGGGCAGGGGATTGCAGCGATCGTGCCACGACTTCGAGGCATCTCCTAGCGTCGGGACATCATGGAGTTGCGTGATTCCCGAGGGAACGAACCCCCCGCCCGTGCGGTCACTTTCGAACCATGGCCGGCAGGGGAATGACCACCGCGGGCGGGGCCGCCTTCGCCCTGCGCATGGCGCTCCTCGGGGCGCTCCTGCTCGTGCTCTTCGGCGGGATCGCCTGGATGGGGCATCGCACCTGGAGCCAATCCGCCGAAGTCCGCACACGCTTCCAAGACATCCACCGGGTGAGCGCGTGGCTCGGCCACGAGATGAGCGAGGTCGTCCACCGCCTCGATACCCGGATGCTGCGCTTCAAGCTCGGAGCCGACCCCGGCGAATGGGAACTCTTCCAGCGCGACCTCGCCTCGCTCCGCGAATGGGTCGCGCACCAGAGCGGCTACCTGGCGCTGCCCGGCGAGCGCGCGCTCGTCGAGCGGATCGACCAGGCGATCGCAGCCTACGCCAACGCCGGGCACGTCTTCGCCGGCGCCACTCCCGCGGTGCCGGTCCCCGACGAGGTGGCGGTGCAGATCACCGAGCTCTCCCACCGCTCGAAGGCGTTGGTCGAGCTCGGCCTTCAGCTCGCCAACGCCCATCAGGCCTCGGTCGACCTGCTGCTCGAGCGGGCCGCGGCGGAAAACGCCCGCCGGCAACGCACGACCCAGGTCGCCCTCGGCCTCATGGTCTTCGCCGGCGCCGCGATGGGCTGGCTCGTCTACCGCGACTCGGTCGCCCCGCTCCGCCGCCGGCTCGTCGAGAGCCACCACCGGCTCGCCCGGCAGGAGAAGCTCGCCGCCCTCGGCGAACTCGGCGCGGGGATCGCCCACGAGATCCGCAACCCCCTCACCGCGATCAAGGCCCGGCTCTTCACCCTGCGCAAAAGCCCGGGCCTCGACCGCGCCGCCGCCGAGGACGCGGCGGTGATCGACGGCGAGATCGATCGCCTCGAACGCATCGTGCGCGACTTCCTCGGCTTCGCCCGGCCGCCCGAGCCCGTGCTCGCCCCGGTCGATCCCGGCGCGCTCCTCCGCCGGATGGGCGCGCTCCTCGGCCCGCGTTTCGAGGAGGGCGAGGTGCGCCTCGAGGTCGAGCCGAACACCCCCGCCCCGCCGATCCTCGCCGATCGCGACCAGATCCAGCAGGCCCTGCTCAACCTCGTGCGCAACGCCGCCGACGCCATCGCCTCGGCGGGCCGGCCGGGCCTCGTCCGCCTTCGCGTGCTCCCGCCGGCGGCCCCGGCCCGCCGACGCGGACCGGGCCTCGTCCGGTTCGAAGTGGCCGACGACGGCCCCGGCATCGAACCCGCGATCCAGGAGCGGCTCTTCGACCCCTTCTTCACGACCAAGGCCAACGGCACCGGCCTCGGCCTCACCCTCACCGCCCGCATCGCCGAGCGGCACGGCGGCCGCGTCACCTGTCGTTCCGCCCCCGGCCGCGGCACGACGTTCACCCTCCTCC
>DAIPIQ010000035.1:17330-24674 GCA_036770745.1 Opitutaceae bacterium
ACCGCTCGCTCGCCGCCTCCCTCGCCAAGGCCCTTCGTTCCGAAGGCTACGAGATCGAGCACGCCGCGACCGGCGACGGCGGCCTGCGCCTCGCCACCACCGGCGCCTTCGGAGTCGTGCTCACCGACATGCGCCTCCCCGGGGCGGGCGGTCTGGAGGTGGTCCGCCGCCTGCACGCGGAACGGCCCCGACTCCCCGTCGTCCTCCTCACCGCCCACGGCACCTCCGAATCGGCGATCGAGGCGACGAAGCGCGGTGCCTTCGACTACCTGCTCAAGCCCTTCGCCATCCCGGACCTGCTCGCCGTCGTCGCCCGCGCGCTCGAGCAGACCCGCTCCGATCCGCCGGCGCCCGCGCCCGAGCCGGCCGGAACCGGGATCGTCGGCCGGAGCCGGGCGATGCAGGAGCTCTTCAAGGAACTCGGGCGCGTCGCGCCCGGCCAGGGCACCGTGCTGATCCGCGGCGAGACCGGCTCCGGCAAGGAACTGGTGGCGCGGGCGCTCTGGCGGCACGGCGACCGCGCGCGACGACCGTTTCTCGCCCTCAACTGCGCGGCGCTTCCCGAGACGTTGCTCGAGAGCGAACTCTTCGGCCACGAGCGCGGCGCCTTCACCGGGGCCGACGCCCGCCGGCCCGGGCTCTTCGAGCAGGCCGACGGCGGCATCCTCCTGCTCGACGAGATCGGCGACATCCCTCCCGCGACCCAGGTCCGCCTCCTCCGCGTCCTCCAGGAGCGGACGGTCCGCCGGGTCGGGGGCGCGGAAGACCGCCCCGTCGACGTGCGCGTGCTCGCGGCGACCCACGCCGGGCTCGAGTCACGGATCGCGGCCGGGACGTTTCGCGAGGACCTCTTCTACCGCCTCGAGGCGGTGCGGATCCGCGTGCCGCCGTTGCGGGAGCGCGAGGGCGACATCCCCCTGCTCGTCCGCCACTTCTCCACGCGGCTCGATCCGAACCCGCCGCACTGGCGCGAGGACGCACTCGCCCGCCTCGAGCGCCACGCCTGGCCGGGCAACGTCCGCGAGCTCGAGAACGTCGTGCGCCGCGTCCTGCTCGAGGCGCGCGGGTTCGACGTCTCCGCCTCCCACGTCGAGCGCGCCCTGGCCGACGCGCTCCCGGGCGCCACGGCCGGACCGCGCGACCTTCCACAACTCGTCCGCGCGGCGCTCCACGATGCGATGCGCTCCGGTCGCGGCGAAGCCCATGCCGCCACCCTGCGGGTCGTCGAGGCCGAACTCGTGCGCGAAGCCCTCCGCCTCGCCGGGGGAAACAAGAGCCGCGCCGCCCGCTGGCTCGGCCTCTCGCGGCTCACCCTTCGCGACAAGCTCGGGCGCGTCGACGAGCCCGGGCCGTGAGTCCCCTCAGGACCGCTGCGCGGCCGTGATCAGCCGGGCGAGCAGGCCGTGCACGGTCTCCACGATCCGGTCGCGCTCGGCGAGCGTCACCGGCTCGAGCCCGTCGCCTTCGAACTCCAGCGCGATCACCGGCCCCTCGGCCCCGCCGACGGTCTCCGCCGAGGTCCACGAAAACGCCTCCAGCCGGTCGATCCAGCGGTAGAGCTGCTCGAGTTCCGCCGGGTCCAGCCGGATCGTCGCTCGGACCACGTCGACCCCGTCGCGGCAGGCGAACGCCGTGGCCGCGCCCGAGCGGCCGATCACGATCGCCTCGCACACGCCCGCCGTGCCGCCCGAGCGCCGCCACGCGATCGCCCGGTCGACCGCGGGACCGGTGAGCCCGCCCTCGGCCTCGGCCGCGACGAGCCGCGCCCATTCGCCGATCATCCGTCGCTCGGCCGCGTTCGCCGGCTGCGGTCCCACGCCCGCGAACGAGACGTCGCCCACCGGCGTCGCCTCCTGGAACGGCGCGAAGCGCGCGAGGAAACCCTCCAGCTCCCGCGCCCGCTCCGGCACCGCCAGCGGGGCCACGAGCAGCGGCCGTCCGCGCCGCCCGAAGGCCACCCGCTGCGTGCCGATGACGAGGAGCGAGAACGAACCCGCGTCGCGGTGGACGACCAGCGGATTGCCGGTCTCGACGAGCGGGGCCGAGGCGATCCGGACGCGCCGCGCCTCGAGGTCGGTGCGCAACTCGTAGCGCTGCCCGCCCGCGAGCAGGCTCACGGCGTACCCGGGCGTGATCATCATCGCGCAGATCTCGTCCTCCGCGGGAAGCCCGAGGCAGGCGTCGGGCCACTCGGCGAAGGCGATCTGGACCACCTCGACCGCCGCCGGCTCGATCCGCAGCCGGCGCGCGAGCCACTCCACGACGGTCCCCGCCACCGGGTGGACCGCCCCGGCCGGGGGCGCGCCCCCGGTCTCGCCGACCGGTTCCGCCGGTCCCTCCTCCGGCGCGGCGGCGGGGCCTTCCTCCGGCTTCGGGGCCTCCTCCACCGGGGCCGGCGCGGCGGCCGGCCCGGGTCGCGGGGTCGTGGCGCATCCGGAAAGCCAATACACGGCGAGGGCGAGGAGCGGCGCGGCGAGGGCGGACGATCGGCGGGGCGGCATCGAGGCTGTGACGGGTAGTTCCGCCGCGGGCTCCGGTCAAGCCGCCCGCAACCGTCCGCGTCTTCCCGTCGTGGGCCGGGGTTGATCCCCGGCTTCCGACCGGCAGACGTCGCCGACGCCGGGGATGAACCCCGGCCCACGCCCGCGGGTCGCCACCGCTCTTGATCACGCCGCGCCTCAGGCGAACGCGCCGTCGGCGTAGCCCGGCCGGTCCCACGGGGCCGGGACGTGCGCGAGCCGCGGCCCCGCCGCGGCGTGCATGGCGAGGCGTTCGGCGCGGGAGAGCGGCGTGAAGGCGGAGGCCATGGCGGCGTTGGCCGCGAGGTGGTCCCGCGTATCCAGGCCCACGATACCTGTCGCGACGCCGGGGAGGCTCAGGGCGTAGCGGATCAGGTCCGTGCCCCGGAGGTCGGCCTCGCGGGCGCGGCGCACCATCTTCATCGCGATCACGCCCATCCCCCGCTCGACGGCGAGCGGGAGGAGCTCGTCCTCGTAGCGCCCGTCGTCCGGCCGCGTGCAGGGGAAGATGGTGAGCAGGCAGTCCGGATCGAAGGCCTTGATCGCGGCGATGTGGATGGCCGCCCCGCTGTGGCCGGTGATGCCGAGGTGGCGGATCACGCCCTGCTCCCGGGCCTCGCGGGCGGCCCGCAGCGCGCCGCGCTCGATCGCCCCGAGATCGGCGTCCTTCCCCGGCTCGAGGGAGTGGAGGTGGTAGAGGTCGATGTGGTCGGTGCGGAGGTTGCGCAGGCTCGTCTCCAGGTCGCGCTTGAAGCCGTCGTAGGTGCGGTCGCCGCTCTTGCTCACGAGGAAGATGCGGTCCCGGTGCTTCTCCACGGCGGGTCCGATCATCTCCTCGCTCGGACCGTAGACGCGGGCGGTGTCCCAGTAGTTGATGCCGTGCCCCAGCGCCTCCTCCAGGATCGCCGCGGTCGCCTCCGGCTCGCCCCGGTGCGAATTGGTGAAGGCGCTGCCGAGCCCGAGCCCGAGGATGGAGACGCTCGCGCCCGTGCGGCCGAGGACGCGGCGCTCGACCTGCGGCCGCGCCGGCGCCGCCTCGCCCCGCCCGATCCCCGTCACGACGGCCCCCGCCGCCGTGGCTCCGAGCAGACCGCTTCGCAAAAAGTCCCGACGAGATTTCGAGTCGCTCATGGGCTCTTGATGCACCTCCGGCCGCCTGGTGTCAAAGCGACGTCGCGAGCAGGGTTGCACTCGGGCCGTCCCTGCACGACGGTCGACCCGAAACCAACCCCGGCGGGCGCCCGAAGCCCGCCCGTCATCCCCCCGCATGAGCGATTCCGTCCCCAAGACCCTCGAACACGACTACGACGCGATCGTCGTCGGCACCGGCGTCAGCGGCGGCTGGGCCGCCAAGGAGCTGACCGAGCTCGGACTCCGCACCCTCGTGCTGGAGCGCGGGCGCGACGTCGCCCACGGCGACTACCCGACCGCCCACGACGATCCGTGGACCGTGCCCAATGCAGACCGCATTTCGCAGGAAATCCTGCGCACCCAGGGCGTGCAGTCGCGCTCCGGCTACACGACCAAGCCCTCGAGCGCCCACTGGTTCGTCAACGACCTCGACCATCCCTACTCGGAGACGCGGCCCTTCGACTGGATGCGGGGCTACCACGTCGGCGGACGCTCACTCACCTGGGGCCGGCAGAGCTACCGCCTCAGCGAATTCGACTTCGAGGCCAACCTCCGCGACGGCATCGCCGTCGACTGGCCGGTGCGCTACGCCGAGATCGCCCCGTGGTACGACCACGTCGAGGCCTTCATCGGGGTGAGCGGTCGCGCCGAGGGGCTCCCGGAGTTCCCCGATGGACGGTTCCTCCCCGAGATCCCGATGAACTGCGCCGAGGTGGGGGTCGCCTCCGCGATCAAGGCGAAGTTCGGCCGCACGATGTCGGTCGCCCGCACCGCCCACGCCACCGCGCCGCTCCCCCATAGTCCCGAGCGCGGCACCTGCCAGCACCGCAACCTTTGCATCCGTGGCTGCCCGTACGGCGGCTACTTCAGCAGCAACTCCTCCACCCTCCCCGCCGCGGCCCGGACCGGCCGCATGACGCTCCGGCCCCACTCGATCGTCCACTCCCTCATCCACGACCCCGGCCGCGGTCGCGCCACCGGAGTGCGCGTGCAGGACGCCCTGACCGGGGCCCAGACCGAGTACTCCGCCCGGGTGATCTTCCTCTGCGCCTCCACCTTCGGGAGCACGCAGATCCTGATGAACTCCGTCTCCGAACGATTCCCCGACGGCTTCGGCAACGACAGCGGTGAACTCGGCCGCAACATCATGGACCACCACTTCAAGGCCGGCGCCTCCGGCGAGCTCGACGGCATGGAGGACCGCTACTACGTCGGCCGCCGCCCCGGCGGCGTCTACATCCCCCGCTACCGCAACCTCCGCGGCGAGCGGCGCGACTACCTCCGCGGCTTCGGCTACCAGGGCGGCGCGAGCCGGGGGAGCTGGACGCGCCTCGTCCGCGAGCTGAGCTTCGGGCGCGCGCTCAAGGAGGAGGCAGCCCGCCCGGGGGGCTGGTCGATCGGCCTCACCGGCTTCGGCGAGATCCTCCCGTACCGCGACAACCGCATGACCCTCAACCACGACGTGCGCGACCGCCACGGCATGCCCACCCTCACCTTCGACGCCGGCATGGGCGGGAACGAGCTGCGCATGCGCAAGGACATGACGGAGGACGCCGCCGAGATGCTCGCCGCCGCCGGCGTGAAGAACATCGTCCTGCGCGACGAGCCCTACACGATCGGCCTCGGTATCCACGAAATGGGCACGGCCCGGATGGGCCGCGACCCGAAGACCTCGGTGCTCAACTCGTGGAACCAGGTCCACGCCTGCCCCAACGTCTTCGTGACCGACGGCTCGTTCATGACCTCCGCCGGCAACCAGAACCCCTCGCTCACCTACATGGCCTTCACCGCCCGCGCCGTGCACCACGCCGTCGACCAACTCAAGAAACTCGAGCTGTGAACACCCCCGACCTCCCCGTCTTCGCCACCGCGCCGCTCGACCGCCGCACCGCCCTCAAGCGCGCCCTCGCCCTCCTCGGCGGCGTCGCCGCCACGCCCTCCCTCCTCACGTTCCTCCAGGGGTGCGGGGCCCGGCCCGGGGCCGGTTGGAAACCGCTCTTCCTCGACGACGCCCGGGTCCGCCTCGTCACCGCCCTCGCCGAGACGATCGTGCCGCGCACCGAGACCCCGGGGGCCGTCGACGCGGGCGTGCCCGCCTTCATCGACCGGTTCGTCGCCGAGGTCTACGACCCCGCCGCGCAGGCCCGCTTCGTCGAACGCCTCGCCGCCTTCGACGCCGCCTGCACGACCGCCCACGGAGCGGCGTTTCCCGCGCTCGACGAGGAGCGCCGCCTCGCCGCGCTCACCACCGCCCACGAGACGGCCCGTCCCTTCTTCCTCGAGATCCGCGAGCTCGTCCTTCTCGGCTACTTCACCTCCGAGCCCGGCGCGACGCAGGTGCTTCAATACCAGCCCGTGCCCGGCCAGTACCTCCCGTGCGTCCCCCTCGCCGAAGCCGGCGAAGGCCGCACCTGGGCGACCTGACTCCGGAGAGGAAAACTGTCGCGGGGTTGGCGCGGCCGGGCACGCTGCCCGGGTGATCGCAAACCTCGACCGATGAGCACGAACGACACCACTTCGGGCTACGGACTGAGCTCCGCCGCCGCGGGCGGCGAGGCGGCCGCTCCCGTCTTTCCCATCGGGCCGCCGCGCCCGCGGGCCTACCGCCCGAAGATCGCGTTGATCGGCTGCGGCGGCATCTCCGAATACCACCTTCGCGCCTATCGGGCGATGGATCTCGAGGTCGTGGCGCTTTGCGACCGGCAGCCGGAGCGCGCGGAGAAAAGGCGCGCCGAGTTCTATCCCGCCGCCACCGTCCACCGCGACCCTCGCGAGGTGCTGCGGCGCGACGACGTCGAGCTCGTGGACATCGCCCTGCACCCGGCCGAGCGGGTCGAGGTCGTCGAGGCCGCGCTCCGGACCCGCCGGCACGTCCTCAGCCAGAAGCCCTTCGCGCTCGATCTCGACACGGGTGCGCGGCTCGTCGCGCTCGCCCGCGAGCAGGGCGTGAAACTGGCGGTGAACCAGAACGGCCGCTGGGCCCCGCACTTCGACTACCTGACCGCGGCGGTGCGCGGCGGCGTGGTCGGCGAGGTGGCGAGCGTGGATTTCTCGGTCCACTGGGACCACACGTGGACCGCGGGCACGGTCTTCGAGGAGGTGCACCACCTCGTGCTCTTCGACTTCGCGATCCACTGGTTCGACATGGCGGCGCGGCTCATGGCCGGCCGCCGCGCCGCCCGCGTCTGGGCAGCGGCGACGCGCAATCCCTTCCAGTCGTTGAAGCCGCCCACGCTCGCCTGCGCCGTGATCGAGTATCCCGACGCCCAGGTGCGGCTCTTCTTCAACGGCCACGTGCGCCACGGCCAGGAGGACCGCACCGTCGTGTGCGGACGCCTCGGCACGCTCGTCAGCTCCGGCCCGAGCCTCTCGGAGCAGCGTGTCGAAGTGCACACCGCCGCCGGCCGCGCCGAGGCGAAGCTGGAGGGCACGTGGTTCACCCACGGCTTCATGGGCACGATGGGCGAGCTGCTCTGCGCGATCGAAGAGGACCGCGAGCCGGACAACGGTGCGGCGGAAAACCTCGCGAGCCTCGAGCTGTGTTTCGCCGCCCTCGCGAGCGCCGACTGCGGCGAGCCCGTGGCCCCCGGCGCAGCGCGGCGAGCTTGAGGGAGTCCCGGCTACTCCAGCCGGTCCAGTTTCTCCCGGAAATACATCTGCTCGAACTCGGCGAGGCTCTGGCGCGAGTGCGCCG
>DAIPIQ010000036.1:0-24482 GCA_036770745.1 Opitutaceae bacterium
GAAGCCGGGGGTAAACCCCGGCCCACGACCAAGGCATGCAAGTTCACCTTGGTCGATGCGTCCGAATCGGCCGGGCAGAAGCCCGTCGGCCTTCAGCAGAACCGAGGCATGCCACCACTTTTGACTACACCCCGGCGAAACCCTCGCGAAAGTGTCGGGTTGCCTTGGCCGGACCGTTCCGCATGGTCCGGGGCGTCGGCGCGAACACGATCGCGACCGGCGACCAGGAAGTACAACCACCCGACCGGACTCCGAGGACTTGATCCCGATGCGACAAGCACCCACGTCCCCCGCCAGCCGCGCCCCGGGTTTCCCGCGAGGGAAACAACCCGTCGGGCGGCGATGAAGGGCCTGCTCGATTTCGCGCGCCTCAAGCGCGAGGGCCGGCCGATCTGCATGGTCACGGCCTACGATGCGTGTTCCGCGCGGCTCGCCGAGGCGGCCGGGCTCGACTGCCTGCTCGTGGGCGACAGCGCCGCGATGGTCGTCCACGGTTTCCCCGACACGCTCCACGCGACGCCCGCGATGATGGTCGCGCACACCGCCGCGGTCCGCCGCGGGGCGCGGGAGCTTTTCGTGGTGGCCGACATGCCGTTCCTCACCCACCGCAAGGGCGCGGGCCCCGCGCTCGAGGTCGCCGGAGAACTGCTCCGGGCGGGCGCCTCGGCGGTGAAGCTCGAGGGCCTGCGCGGCCACGAGGACGTGGTCGAACATCTGGTCGGCTCGGGAATCCCGGTGATGGGGCACCTCGGGCTCACGCCGCAATCGGTCCATCAACTCGGCGGCTACCGCGTGCAGGGCCGCTCCGCGGAGGACGCCCGCCGGCTGCTCGACGACGCCCGCGAGCTGGAGCGCCGCGGGGCCTTCGCCGTCGTCCTCGAGTGCGTGCCGGCGCAACTCGCCGCCGACATCACCGGCGCGCTCGCCATCCCCACGATCGGCATCGGCTCCGGCGGGGCCGTGAGCGGGCAGGTGCTGGTGATGCACGACCTGCTCGGGCTGGAATCGGCGCTCCGCCCGCGCTTCGCCCGGCGCTACCTCGAAGGCCACGAGCTCGTGCGCGACGCGCTCGCCCGCTACGCCGACGACGTGCGCGCGGCGCGCTTTCCCGCGCGGGAGGAGGTCCTGTGCTGACGACCCCGCGCGTCTTCCGCGATCCCGGGGAGTGGCGACGCCACCGCGACTCCGCGGCCTTCGCCGGCCGGAGCGTGGGCTTCGTGCCGACGATGGGCGCGCTCCACGCCGGCCACGCCGCGCTGCTGCAGCAGGCGCGGCGCGAGAACGACATCGTCGTGCTCAGCCTCTTCGTGAACCCCACCCAGTTCGACGACCCCGGGGATTTTGAACGCTACCCGGGCGCCTGGGAGGCCGACCTCGCGCTCGCGGCCGCGGCGGGCGCCGACCACGTGTTCGCCCCCGCCCGCGAGGCGATGTATCCCGACGGGTACCGCTACCGCGTCGCGGAGGACGAGTTGAGCCGCGAGCTGGAGGGGGCGCACCGCCCCGGCCACTTCGACGGCGTGCTCACCGTGGTCGTGAAGCTCCTCCTGCTCGCGCGCCCCGATCGGGCGTATTTCGGCGAGAAGGATTTTCAGCAGCTCGAGCTGGTGCGAGGGATGGCGGCCGCGTTCTTCCTCCCGGTGGAGATCGTGGCCTGCCCGACCGTGCGCGAGGCCGACGGGCTGGCCCTGAGCTCGCGCAACCGCCGGCTCTCGACCGAGGGCCGGGCGCGCGCGGCGGAGTTCGCCCGCATCCTCCGCGAGACGGCCGATCCGGCCGAGGCGCGCGAGCGGCTCACCGGGGCGGGCTTCGCGGTGGACTATGTACAAACCCGCCGGGGCCGCCGGCTCGGAGCGGTGCGGATCGAAGGAATCCGCCTCATCGACAATGTCACAAGCTAAGGTCCTCTTCGTCCTCTCCGGTTCGATCGCGGCGTGGAAGGCGTGCGCGGTGATTTCGCGTCTCGTCCAGGACGGCCACGCGGTGCAGGCGGTGGCGACGCCTTCGGCCCTGCGGTTCGTCGGCGCGGCCACGCTGGAGGGGCTGACCGGCCGCCCGGTGTGCTCCGACCTCTGGGAGGCCGGCGCCGCGATGGAGCACATCAACCTCACGAAATGGGCCGACCTCGTCGTGCTCTGCCCGGCCACCGCCTCGACCCTCAACCGCCTCGCCGCCGGCCTCGGCGACGACCTCCTCGGCGCGCTCTTCCTCGCCTTCGACTGGCGGAAGCCCTGCCTGATCGCGCCCGCGATGAACCCCGCGATGTGGAGCCACCCCGCCACGGCCGCCTCGGTCGAACGCCTGCGCGGCTGGGGCGCGACGATCCTCCCGGTCGCCCGCGGCCGCCTCGCCTGCGGCGACGAGGGCGACGGCCGCCTCATCGAGCCCGAGGAGATCCTCGCGGCGATCCGTATCCGACTTTTCACCACGGCCGGCCCGACGCGGCCCGGGCGTCCGCCGCGGGTGCTCGTCACCGCCGGCGGCACGGAGGAGCCGATCGACGGCGTGCGCACGATCGGGAACTTCAGCACCGGCCGCACCGGGGCCGCCCTCGCCGAGGCGTGCGCCCTGCGGGGGTGCGAGGTCACGCTCCTGCGGGCGCACCGCGCCGCGCCCGCCCGCCCGCCGGTCGCGGAGGCGACGTTCGGGAGTTTCGCCGAGCTCGAGGCGGCCCTCCGGCGCGAGCTCGGGGGCTCGCGATTCGACGTGGTCGTCCACGCCGCCGCGGTCGGCGACTACTCCGTGGCCTCCCTGGAGATCGACGGCCTCCCGCGCCCCGCCGCGCGCGACGGAAAGCTCGACTCCGGTCGCGAGGTGATGATCCGCCTCCAGGCCAATCCCAAGCTCGTCGACCACCTCCGCGGCTGGAGCGCGAATCCCGACCTGCGGGTGGTCGCCTTCAAGCTCACCCGCGGGGCCGACGCGGCGGCGCGACAGGCCGCGGTCGCCGCGCTCTTCGCCCATTCCGGGGCCGATGCGGTCGTGCACAACGACCTCGCCGAACAAGGAGCCGACCCCGGGGCCTTTCCCGCCACCATCCACCGCGCCGACGGCGCCTCGCACCGGATCGAGTCGCGCGGTGCGCTCGCCGACGAGGTCGCGCGCCTCGTCGGCGAACTCGCAACCCCCGGAACCTCCGACCCGGCCTGACCCATGCTCCTCTGTCTCGACGTGGGCAACAGCCACATCCACGGCGGCGTCTTCGAAGGCGACGCGTTGCGCGTCCAGTTCCGGAAAAGCACGCACCCGATCGGCTCGAGCGACGAGTTCGGGCTCTTCCTGCGCGGCGTCCTGCGCGAGAACGACCTCGACCCGCACGCGGTCCGGCGCGCCGCGATCTGCTCGGTCGTGCCGCCCGCGGCCTACCCGTTGCGCGCCGCCTGCGTGAAGTATTTCCGCTGCGAGCCCTTCGTCCTCGGCCCCGGCGTGAAGACCGGCCTCAAGATCAAGTACCGCAACCCGCTTGAAGTCGGCGCCGACCGCATCGCCAACGCCGTCGCCGTGGCCCACGCCCATCCCGGGCGCGAGGCGGTGATCGTCGATTGCGGCACGGCCACGACCTTCGACGTGCTCACCGGCGACCGCGAGTACCTCGGCGGCTGCATCCTCCCCGGGCTCGGCATCTCGGTCGACGCGCTCGCCGGCCGCACCTCGCGGCTGCCCTCGGTCGAGATCGCGCGGCCCGCCTCGGTGCTCGGCCGCAGCACGATCGAGAGCATCCAGGCCGGCGTCTTCTTCGGCCAGGTCGGCGCGATCCGCCGGATCGTCGACGCCCTCTCCACCGAGGTCTTCGAGGGCCGGCGCCCCCTCGTGATCGGCACGGGCGGATTCGCCCGGCTCTTCGAGGGCGAGGCGCTCTTCGATGCGATCGCGTCCGAGCTCGTGCTCCTCGGCCTGCACCGCGCCGAGGCGATGAACCCGACCGCGCCGTGAAGGCCCCCTTTCCGCCATGCGCCTGACGCTCCTCAAAGCCAAACTCCACCGCGCCACCGTCACCGGGGCCGACCTCGACTACGAGGGTTCGATCGCGATCGGCCCGGAGTTGATCGAGGCGGCCGGGTTGCTGCCCTTCGAGCGCGTCGAGATCTACAACGTGACGACCGGCGCGCGCTTCGCGACCTACGTGATCACCGGCTCCGAAACCGGGCAGGTGATGCTCAACGGCGCCGCCGCCCGGCTCGTGCAGCGGGGCGACGAGGTGATCATCGCCGCCTATGCGGAGTTCGAGCCGGAGGAGGCGCGCCGCCACCGGCCCCGGGTGGTGCTCCTCGATCGGGAAAACCGCCCCCTCGCCGCCGACGCGATCGCGCGCGGGTGACGGTCACTCCGGGCGCCGCGCGAGATCGAGCGTGGTCTCGTAAAGGAAAGCCACCCGCCCGGCCTCGGCATGGGCTTCGAAGATCGCCCGCAGTCCCGCGAGCATCGGTTCGTGGTGCGGATGGCCCGCCGCAGGCGCGTAGGACGACGAGAGAAGCCGCCCGCGCAGACCCACGAAGTCGAAGTCCTGGCGGTGGGCGAAGGTGAACCGCTCGACGGGCGAAGGCGCGAAGAAGAGCGCGAGCGCGGCGGCGTCGAGGTTGCGGTGGTTGATCCGTGCGTAATCGGGCGACCATTCGAGGAGAAGTTCCTCGTAGGCCTCGAGGAACGGCGTCGCGCGCTCGAGCCGGCCGTTCCACAACAGCGCGATCCAACCGGAAGGACGGAGGATCCGGGCGAACTCCCGCCTTGCCGCGGCCGCGTCGAACCAGTGGAAGGCCTGCGCCGCCGTCACGAGGTCGACGCCCGCGGCCGGCAGCCCCGTCGCCTCCGCCGTCCCGGAGTGGACGGACAACCGGCCCGCGCCCTCGAGGAGGGACTCGAGGGCCGCGCGCATCGGCGCGTTGGGCTCGACCGCATGCACCGTCGCCCCGGTTGCGAGGAGTTGTCGGGTGAAGATCCCCGTGCCCGCCCCGACGTCCGCGACGACGTTTCCGGGCCCCAGCCCCGTCCGCGTCCGCAGGGTCTCCAACACCGCCGCCGGATAATCCGGGCGCCAGCGCACGTAGTCCGCCACGCGGTCGGAGAACCGGGTCGTGGCGGCGGGCGCCGGATCCGCGTTCATTCGTGGCGTCCGTTTCTCAGCTCCGCACCTGCCCGTCGCCGCGGATGAGGTACTTGTAGGAGCAGAGCTCCCGCAGGCCCACCGGGCCGCGGGCGTGGAGGCGGTCGGTCGAGATGCCGATCTCCGCGCCGAAGCCGAACTCGAAGCCGTCGTTGAAGCGGGTGCTGGCGTTCCAGAAGACGGTGGCGGAATCGACGCCCTCCTGAAAACGCCGGGCCGCGGCCGGGTCGCGGGTGAGGATCGCGTCGCTGTGGGCGCTGCCGTGGGTGTTGATGAAGTCGATCGCCTCGTCGAGCGAGTCGACGACCTTCACCGCGAGGATCAACGCGAGGTATTCCTCCTCCCAGTCCGACTCGCTCGCCCGCGTGGCGGGCAGGCCGGCGCGGGCGAGGATCGCGGTGGCGGCCTCGTCGCCCCGCAGCTCGACACCCCGCTCGACGAGCGCGCGGGCGACGCGCGGCAGGAGCGCGTCCGCCACGGCGCGGTGCACGAGCAGCTTCTCGGCGGCGTTGCACACGCCGGGACGCTGGGTCTTGGCGTTGACGAGGATCGCCTCGGCCATCGCGGGATCGGCCGCGGCGTCGAGGTAGACCGAGCAGACCCCCTTGTAGTGCTTGAGCACGGGCACGCGGCTGTGCTCGGCCACGAACCGGATCAGGCCCTCGCCGCCGCGGGGGATGATGCAGTGGATGAGGTCGTCGCGCGCGAGCAGCTCGAGGAGCGCGGCCCGGTCGGTCGTCGGCACGAGCTGGACCGCCTCGAGCGGAAGGTCGGTCTCGCGCAGGGCGCGGGCGACGAGCTCGGCGAGCGCGGAGTTGCTGTGGAAGGCCTCCTTGCCGCCGCGCAGGATGGCCGCGCTCCCGGCCTTGAAGCAGAGCGCGGCGCAGTCGATCGTGACGTTGGGTCGCGATTCGTAGACCACCGCGATCACTCCGATGGGTACGCGGACCTTGCGGATCTCGAGGCCGTTGGGGCGCTCGAAGCGCTCGAGCTCCTCGCCGACCGGGTCGGGCAGGGCGGCGATCTGGCGCACGCCCTCGGCCATCGCGGCGAGGCGCGCCGGAGTGAGGCGCAGCCGGTCGAGCAGGGCGGGGGAGAGCCCGGCTCGCGCGCCCGCCTCGAGATCGAGGGCGTTGGCCGCGGCGAGCGCCTCGTGCGCGCCGTCGAGGAGCGTCGCGAGGCGGAGCAGGGCCGCGTTTTTCCGCTCCGTCGGCGTGCGCGCGAGGATCAGCGAGGCCGCGCGCGCGGCGCGAGCCAGCCGCAGCGCAAGCGTGGCGTGGTCTTCGGCGGTTTCAGAAGCGGGGCCGGCGGTCGGCATCCCTCCAAAGAGGCGCAATCGCCCCGCGCTGTCGAGCCCCCCGCCGGCGCACGCGGAGCCGCCGCGAAGGTGGCCGCGGGCCTTGCAGGACCGCGTCGAGCGTTCGCGCCTTTCGGCGAAAGGCGCGCTACCTGGCGGGCGCATTTCGTATGTCCGAGGTGGCACGCCTCTCGCCGAGAGGCGCGGGTCGGTCGGTCGGGAGCGTCCGCGAGGAACGCCGTCCCAAGGCCGGCGACCACCTTGGGAAGAGCCCGCGCGGGCGGCTGTTGGCCGCGGGCCTGGACCGCGTCATGCGTGCGTGCTTTTCGGCGAAGGGCACGCCATCGCCCTCCACGGTCGCGGCCCCTCACCCGATCGCCGTCAACCGCACCAGCTCGGCGAAGCGCCGGTCGATCTCCTCCCGCCCGGCTTGCTCGAGCCGGTCGATCCCCAGCGCTTCGACCGTCAGGCTCGCCGTGACGGTCGCGTAGGCGATCGCGCGGCGCATCGCGGCGATCGAGGTGTCGCCCGCCGCCGCGAGCTGGCCGATCAACGCACCCGCGAAGGAGTCGCCCGCCCCGGTCGGATCCTCGACCCGCGTCACCGGGAAGGCCGGCAGGGCGAACAGCCCCTCCGGGTGGAACAGTACGGCGCCGTGCGCGCCCTTCTTGATGAGAACGATCCGCGGGCCGCGCGCCTGGAGCTTCGGGCCGGCGTTGTAGACGTTGGCCTCGCCGGTGAGCTGGCGGGCCTCCTCGTCGTTGAGGATGAAGAGCGAGACGCGCGGGAGGAGTGCGAGCAGGGCTTCGCGGGCGACGTCGATCCAGAGGTTCATCGTATCGGCGACGGTGAAGGCCCCGGGCGCGAGCTGGTCGAGGACCATCGCCTGGAGGGTCGGCTGGATGTTGCCGAGGAGCGCGTAGGGCGAGCCGCGGTAGGCCGCCGGCAGGGTGGGCTTGAAGTCGGCGAAGACGTTGAGGCGCGTCTCCAGCGTCTGTCGGGTTTCGAAGTTCTCTCCGTAGACCCCCGACCAGAAGAAGGTCTCTCCCCCCCGGTCGACCTGCAGCCCCTCCAGATCGATCCCGCGGCGCCTCAACCGGGCCACGTCGGCCTCGGTGAAATCGGTCCCGACGACCCCGACGAGACGCGTCGGCGCGAAGTAACTCGCGGCCACCGAGCCGTAGGTGGCCGAACCGCCGAGGATGCGGTCGTGGCCGCCGAGCGGGGTCTTGATGGCGTCGAAGGCGACGGAGCCGACGACGAGGACGGGATTCTGGCGGTTGGCGGTGGTGGACATGGGATCGCGTGAGGAGGAAGGGACGCCGGCCGGGCCGGTCGCCCTTGACTGCGCCGCGGCCCCCGCCGGCGCGCAACCCTAATTCCGGTTGCCCGATCCGGGAGGCTGTGGTTCGTCGGGCGCGTGTCCGAGTTGTTCGCGCGAGTCGAGATGTTGATGGCCTCCCACCCGCCGTGGCTGGTCATCGCGGTCGTGGTGTCGATCGTCGCGTTGGGCCTGATGCTTCTGGGCAGGCTGATGCGGGCGCTCGGTCTGCTGCTCTTCGTGCTGCTCGGCGCGGCCGGGGTCTGGTACGGCTGGCAACGCCTCCAAGGCGAGGACCCCCTCGCCGGTTTCGACGCGCGGGCTTCGGGGCAACCGGGCTCGAGTGAAGCGCAAGGAATCGAGGGCCCGGTGGAGATCCCGTAGATCCCGGTCCTGAACTCTCCGTCAGGGTCTGCGTTGCGACCTTGGCCGAGCCGCATCTCCCTGCCGCGCGGACCCCGTCGGAGAATTCAGGACCTGCCTACTCTTGCTCTTCAATCTCCGCGATCACCACGCGCTTCACGCGCTCGTCAACCCAGTAGCTGAACAGGAAACCATCCGCGGAGACATGCGAAATCGGGCGGCCGTCGGCGTCGTTCAAGACGAAGTCCGGCTTCGCGTAGGGATCGTCCGCGATCGCGTAACACAGATTCATCAGGCGACGCTTCCTCCTCTTGCTCCGCGTGAGAATGAACTCGGCGGCCTCCAACTCAAAGATCGGTTTGAACCGAGCCAGGTTACCCACGCGCAATTCTGGACTCGAGCTCTTCCGCCGTGACGAATGTCCCGGCTTCGACTGCGCGCAACTTCCGCGCGGTCGCCTTCTTCCACTCAGGAGTGCCGTGGCGGACCTTGACGATGTGCGCCTGCAACTCCCTTAGCTGCCGATTGTTGAGCCGTGACACCTGTCTCTTGAGCTCCAAAACCGTCATAGGTGGGACGATGCCCGGAGGGTGCGATGCGTCAACCTCGTCCTCGGGAGAACGTCGCGCTCCGGCCCTCTCCCATGCAGGTGACCGCTTCCGAGCGCTGTCGGGCACGCCATGAATCAAGCCCACATCGAAATGACGCCTTGCTCGATTCGCGGGCGACATGCCTGCCGCATGGCCTGCTACTCGGAACTCCGGCGCGACCGATGTCTCTTTCGCCCGTCCGGCCTATTTTTCCAGAACTCCGGGCCAGTTGGCCTCGGCTTTGCGGATGTTGCCGGGGATGTCCTTTTCCCACGTGGCTTTCACCTTGAGCGAGTAGTTGAGGTAGAGTTTTCCATCCACGATCTTCCAGGCGGCCGGATCGATGCGGGCCGTATAGCCCTGGCTGACGGCCCAGGCGCAGTAGCCGCCGAACTGCGGCGCATGGTTTTCCGGCGCGGCGGCGAAGCGATCGCGGTGCGCGGCGCTGGCGAAACGCCATTTCGCGCCCCGCCACTCGTGCGTGAACTCGGCGGAGCCCTTCACGGTTCCGCCTTCGGTGAAATAGGCGACGACGTCGTGGCCCTCGACGGCGAGGCCGGCGCGCGTGGCGTTGATCGGTTTCTCGGCCGCACGGGCCGCTGCGCCGCCGAAGAGGGCGACCGCGAGGAGGAGAGGAATCAGGGAATTCATGATTGGGTGGAGGGAACGGGCCGGGAAAGCCGCGCGCCGATCACCGGCAGTTCGTGCCGAAACACGAACGCGAGGAAGGCGCTGCCGGCGAAGACGAAACAGGCGAGGCCGAAAAGCAGGCCGCCGTCGCCCTGGACCTCGATCCCGAGCTTGGTGAGATGAAAGAAGATCGCGCCGCTCATCACGCCCGCGGCGAGGACGGCTCCCACCGCGGTGAAGCGCGGCACGAAGAGCAGCACGCTGGCGAGGAGTTCGACGACGCCCGAGCCGAGGCGCCCCCACGGTTCCTGGCCGACGGTTTCGAAGATGTAGACCGACTCCGGTGCGGCGGTGAACTTGAAGAAGAGCGTCTGAAGCAGGATCAACGCGACGGGCACGCGGACGAGCCACGTGGCGAGGCGGAGTTTCCCGCCGGGCGGGGCGAAGGGCGAAGACGAGGCACGGGCGGTGGTCATGGGTGGGTGGGGTTCGGCGCTTCCAGTCCAAGCGCGAGGACTCCAACAAGAGCCGCGCAGCGGCGCCGTATTCCCGCCCGACTCCAAACGGTGGACCGGAAATCCGGTCCACTCACGAGCATGATCCCGCTCTCGCGGCACCCGGACGCATGAACAACGTCCATGGCTGGGATGACCAACTTGCATCCGCGGGGGCCCGTGTGCTGGCCCGCGTCGTGCTCATGGTTCGGGCGTCACCCATGAATTTCGCTCAACTCCGCACCTCGGGGCACTGGCCGACGCTCGCCACGGCGTTCCTCTACTTCGATGTGAGCTTCATGGTCTGGACACTGCTCGGCGCGCTCGGGGCGCAGATCGGCGCGAGCCTCGGCCTCACCCCGCAAGAGAAGGGCCTGATGGTCGCGCTGCCCTACCTCTCCGGGGCCTTCCTGCGGATCGGCCTCGGTCTGCTCGTCGATCGCATCGGGAGCAAGGCCACCGGGCTGCTCGCGCAGGCCGTGGTGATCGCGGCGCTCGCGATCGCGTGGCTCCACGGTCTCCGCAACTTCTCCCACACCCTCCTGCTCGGGACCCTGCTCGGGGTGGCCGGCGCGAGCTTCGCCGTCGCCCTGCCTCAGGCCGGCCGCTGGTACCCGCCCCACATGCAGGGGCTCGTGCTCGGGCTCGCCGGGGCCGGCAACGTCGGCGTCGTCATCGACGCGATCCTCGCCCCGCGGCTCGCCGCGATCTACGGGTGGCAGGCGGTGTTCGGCCTCGCGCTGCTGCCGCTGCTCGCGACCTTCGTGCTCTATGCCGTCTTCTCGCGGGAGGCGCCCGTCGAGGTGAAGCGCAAGTCCCTCGCCGACTACCTCCACCTCCTGAAGCAGAAGGATGCGCACTGGTTCTGCTTCTTCTACACGGTGAGCTTCGGCGGCTTCTCCGGGTTGGCGGCGTCGCTCATCATCTACTTCACCTCGGAGTTCGGCCTCACGCCCGTGCAGGCCGGCACGTATGCGGCGCTGTGCACGCTCGTGGGGGCGCTCGGCCGTCCGTTCGGCGGCGCGCTCGCCGACCGCATCGGCGGCATCCGGGCGCTCTATTTCTTTTACACGCTCGCGGGGCTCTCGCTCGTGGCCGCCGCCTTCGCTCCGGGAATCACCTCGTGCGCGGCGGGTTTCCTCTTCGCCGGCGGCGCCTTCGGCATGGCCAACGGCTCGGTCTTTCAACTGCTGCCGCAACGTTTCGCCCGCGACATCGGCGTGATGACCGGCCTGGTCGGCTGCGGCGGCGGCCTCGGTGGATTCCTGCTCGCCAGTTCGCTTGGCTACTCGAAGGGCCTCACGGGATCCTACCTCGCGGGGCTGCTCGCCTTCGGCGCGCTCTGTGCGATCGCGCTCGTCGGCCTCGGCCTCGTGAAAACGCGCTGGCGCACGACGTGGGGAGCCACCGCGGCGGCGCGAATCTGAGCGGGCGCCCGGGCCCTCCCTTTACGCAGCGCGGTGGTTGCCCCATGCCCGTTCCACCCCACCGCGCACGATGATCGGCATGAAGAGCCAGTTCACCTCACATACGACGGCCGCGGGCCCCGGTCGCGCGAACGACGACGCCTGCCTCGTGCGCGAATTGCGCGACGGCGGCCTCGTCGCCGCGGTGGCCGACGGGATCGGTTCGGCCCGCGCCGGGGGCGAGGCCGCGCGCCGGGCCGTCGAGATGCTCGCCGACTACTTCGCCGCACGTCCGGCCGCGTGGACGCCGCGGCGGGCGCTCGACGAATTCGTCCAACGGATCAACCGCCAACTCCACCAGGAATCGATCGTCCGTTTCCAGTCCGCCGAACTGGCGACGACCCTCGGCGCCGTCGTCGTCACCGGCGGCCGGCTCTACGGTGCGAATCTCGGCGACTCGCCCGTCTACCTCTGGCGCGACGGCCGGCTCGAGCGCCTTTCCGAACCGCACGTCTCCGACGCGCCCGGTCAGGGACACGTGCTCACCCGCGCCGTCGGGCTCGAGGCGACGGCGGTTCCCCACGGTTTCGAACTCCCGCTCCAACCCGGGGACCGTCTCGTGCTTTGCTCGGACGGCGTTTCCGGCCCGCTCGGCCCGGAAGGCATCGCCGCGTTGTGCGCGCGCAGGGCGGTCGCCCGCACGTTCGTCGCCGCCGCCCGCGAACAGCCCGGCGACGAGGGCGGGGCGGATGACGCCACGGTCGTGGTCGTCGAAGTCGGGGCGGTCGGAGATCCCGCCCCGCCGAAACAACGCCTCGAGGTGACGCCTGCGCCGCGCGCGGGCGACGTCCATCCCGACGGGCGGCTCGTGCGCGCGTTCGACGAGGCGCAACGCGTCTGGCTCGCGATGGGCTCGGGCACGCAGGTCGTGTTGAAATTCCCCCCGCTGGAGGCGGCGGAGGACGAGGCCCGCGCCGAGGGTTTCCTGGAGGAGGCGTGGTTGGCGGCGCGTCTGCAGGCGCCCGAGTTCGTCCGGGCGCGCGTGCCGACGACGCCGTCGCTGCGCTACTACGTGCAGGAGCACGTCGACGCCCCGACCTTGCGCACCGTCCTCGGGCGGGGACCGTTGCCCGTCGAGGGCGTGCTCGCCCTGGGCCGTTTCCTCACCCGGGCCGCCCAGGCGCTCGCCCGCCACGACCTCGCCCACGGGGACCTCAAGCCGGAGAACATCCTCGTGCTCCGCCTCGACGGCGCATGGGACTTCCGCCTCATCGACCTCGGCAGCGCGGCGAGCCTGTTCTCCGTGACCTCGCGCGCCGGCACCGCGAGCTACCTCGCGCCCGAGCGGTTCCGCAACGCCCCGCTGTGCGAGCGCACCGAGGTCTTCACGATCGGCGCGATCCTCCACGAGGCCCTTTGCGGTCGCCTGCCCTTTGGCGAGATCGAGCGCTTTCAGACCCCGCGCTTCTCGCCCGAGCCGAAGCCCCTCGTGAAGTCCAACCCCGCGATCCCCGCCTGGCTCGACTCGCTCGTGCGCCGGGCGACGACCGCCGACCCGCGCAACCGCTACCAACACTACTCCGAAATCGCCCACGCGCTCGACCACCCGGAGAGCGTCGAACCGTTTCATCCCGCCGGGGCCCCGTGGATCGAGCGCGATCCGCTGCGCTTCTACAAGGTGCTCAGCCTCGTGCTTTTCCTGGGCAACCTCGCGCTCCTCGGCTGGTTATTGGCCCGGTCCTGAGATGAGGAAAGTTCATCGATTGGAATAATTTTATTCGGTCGCCTCATCCGCCGGGCGGGACGGCTTGGCATCGTCGCTGCTGAACCGGGGTCGGACTTCCGACCCGTGAGCACCCTTCCCTCGACCAGCCCGCCCGGCGCGCCTTTTTCGACCGATCAGAAGGAGTACCTCCAGGGCTTCATGGCCGGCGTGATGGCCTCCGGCCGGTTTCCCTTCGTCGGGACGACCGCAGCCGGCGCCCTCACCGATGACGCCGCCGCCGCGACCAGCGGCAACCTCGCCGCGCCGGCCACCGTTTTCGGCACGCCCGTCGACGACCTCTGCAAGGAGGAGCGCTGGAAGCTGGAGGAGAACCCCCTCGACTGTTGGGAACGGCTCGTCCGCCACGCCGAGGCCGATCAGGCCCCGGATCCGGAGAACACGTTCCGCTTCAAGTTCCACGGCCTCTTCCACGTGGCCCCGGCCCAGGACGGGTTCATGCTTCGGCTGCGCATCCCCGCCTGCGAGCTCCAGGCCCACCAGCTCCACGGCCTCGCCGACCTCGCGGGGGAGCTCGGCGGCGGTTGCGCCCACGTCACCACCCGCGGCAACCTCCAGATCCGCGAGTTCAAGCCGCGCGACATCGTCCGCGTCCTCACCCGCATCCAGGACCTCGGGCTGACCTCGCGCGGGGCCGGGGCGGACAACATCCGCAACATCACCGCCTCGCCCAACAGCGGTTTCGATCCCGACGAGCTGCTCGACGTCCGGCCTTTCGCCAAGGCGCTCCACCACTACATCCTCAACCACCGCGACCTCTTCGGGCTGCCCCGCAAGTTCAACGTCGCCTTCGACAACGGCGGCTCGATCTCCGTCGCCGCCGACACCAACGACATCGGCTTCCTCGCCGCCCGAGCCCGCTCGTCGTCCGAGGTCCACTTCCGCGTCCAGCTCGGCGGGATCACCGGCCACCTCGACTTCGCCCGCGACACCGGGCTCGCGCTCCGGCCCTCCGAGGCGGTCGCCGTCGCCGCCGCGATGATCCGCGTGTTCGCCGAGCACGGCGACCGTACGAACCGCAAGCGCGCCCGCCTCAAGTACCTGCTCGAGAAATGGGGCGTGGAGAAGTTCCTCGACGAGACCTCCCGCCGCCTCGCCTTCCCCCTCGCGCGCCTGCCGCTCGAGGACTGCGCGCCCCGCCGCCCCGTCGTGAAACACGGCTGGCTCGGCGTCCGCCGGCAGCGGCAGCCCGGGCTCAACTCGGTCGGCGTCGCCACGCCGGTCGGCCGGATGACCGCCCGCCAGATGCACGCCCTCGCCGACCTCGCCACCCACTACGGCACGGGCGAGCTCCGCCTCACGGTCTGGCAGAGCGTGATCCTCCCGCACATCCCCGACGCGTTCTCCGCGACGGTGCGCCGCTCCGTCGAGCGGATGGGCTTCGCCGTCGAGCCGCCCAACGCCGTCGGCGGCATCGTCGCCTGCACCGGCGCCCGCGGCTGCAAGTACGCCGCCACCGACACCAAGGGCCACGCCGCCGCCCTCGCGAAGTCGCTGGGCTCCCGTCTCCAGAATCTGGACACGCCCGTGAACATCCACTTCACCGGCTGCCCCCACTCCTGCGCGCAGCACTACTGCGGCGACATCGGCCTGCTCGGGGCGAAGCTCCCCGACGGCGCCGAGGGCTACCACCTCGTGATCGGCGGGGGGATGGACGACGAACAGGGCATCGCCCGCGAACTCCTCCGCGGCGTGCGCGCCGGCGAGGTCGAGCCGACGATCGCCCGGATCCTCGGCGTCTACCTCGACCGCCGGGAACGCGGCGAGACCTTCGTCCAATGGGCGCGGCGCCACGAGGTCGGCCGGATCCAGGAGATGCTCGCATGACCACCGCCCCGTTCATCCCGGACAACGCCCCCTTCTCGCCCGAGCAGCGCGCCTGGCTCAACGGCTTCCTCGCCGGCCTCTTCTCCCGCGCGCCGCAGGTCGCGCCGGCCTCCGCGGTCGAGCCGCTCCGACCGCTCACGATCCTCTGGGGCTCCCAGACCGGGACGAGCGAGGGACTCGCGAAGAAAGCCGCGAAGCTCGCGGGCCGCCGCGGTTTCGCCCCTGCGGTCGTCGACATGGCGCAGACCGACCCGGCGAAACTCGCCGCCGAGCGCGCCCTGCTCGTGATCACCAGCCCCTACGGCGACGGCGAGCCGCCCGACAACGCGAAGGCCCTCCACGCCGCCCTCCGCGCCGACGGCGCCCCGTCGCTCGCCGGCCTGCGCTTCAGCGTCTGCGCCCTCGGCGACACCAACTACACGCTCTTCTGCCAGTGCGGGCGCGACTTCGACACCGCCCTCGAGCGGCTCGGGGCCGAGCGCGTCGCTCCCCGCGCCGAGTGCGACCTCGACCACGAGAAGCCCTTCGAAGCCTGGCTCGAGGCGGCGCTCACCGCCCTCGCCGACGGGCGGGCGGGGGAGGGCGGACCGCCCGCGGATCCGCCGGCCGCCTCCCCCGGATCGGCCGGGCCCGCCGCTCCGCTCCACGATCGCAAGAACCCCTTCCCCGCGCCCCTCCTCGGTGTCCGCCGCTTGAGCGGCGCGGGTTCGGCCAAGGAGGTCAACCACGTCGAACTCTCGCTCGAGGGCTCCGGGCTCGTCTACGAGGCGGGGGACGCACTCGGGGTGTTTCCGCAGAACGACCCGGCGCACGTCGCCGAGGTCCTCGCCGCGCTCGGTTGCGACGGCGAGGAGGCGGCGCCTGCGCCCGACGGCAGCGAGACGCCGCTGCGCCGCGCCCTCACGGAATTCTACGACCTCGGCAGGCCGACCGGCGAACTCCTCGCCGCGCTCGGCCGCCCCGGAGCCGACGCCCACCACGTGATCGACGCCCTCGCCGGCGCCGGCGGGGTCGCCCTGAAGCCGGCGGATTTCGTCGCCCGCTTGAAGCGCCTCCAGCCGCGTCTCTACTCGATCTCCTCCTCGCCCAAGGCCCACCCCGGCGAAGTCCACCTCACCGTCGGGGCCGTGCGCTACGAGCTGCACGACCGCGCCCGCAAGGGCGTGTGCTCCACGTTCCTCCCCGAGCGCGGACCCGGTGTCGGTGCGATCGGCGTGTTCGTCCATCCGAACAAGTCGTTCCGCCTCCCCGCCAATGGCGACACGCCCGTGATCATGATCGGCCCGGGCACCGGGATCGCTCCTTTCCGCGCCTTCCTCGAGGAACGCCGGGCGGTCGGTGCCCGCGGGCGCAACTGGCTCCTCTTCGGCGACCAGCGCGAAGCGACCGACTTCCTCTACCGCGAGGAACTCCTCGCGATGCGCGACGACGGCCTCCTCACCCGGCTCGATCTCGCCTGGTCGCGCGATCAGGGCGCCAAGGTCTACGTGCAGCACCGCATGCTCGAAGCCGCTTCGGAGCTCTGGTCGTGGCTCGAGGACGGGGCGCACCTCTACGTGTGTGGCGACGCCTCGCGCATGGCGAAGGACGTCGACGCCGCCCTCCACAAGGTGATCGGAACCGCCGGCGGGCGGACCCCCGAGGCCGCCGCCGCCTACGTCGACCGCCTCCGGTCGGACCGGCGCTACCAGCGCGACGTCTACTGAGCCGATGCCCGCGCTCCGCAGTCCCGTCGTGGTCGAGGAGGCCTGCTCGTGCGGTGGAACCTGCGCCGCCCCGGCCGGGCCGCCGCCTCCCGGCGACGACCTGCACTCGTTCCTCGACGAACTGCTGGCCGATCAACAACGCCTCCAGACGCCCGTCGCGCGCTTCGCCGCCGCGCCGCCCGCGGAACTACGGGCCGCGAGCCGCTCGCTCATCCCGCTCTCCGCGCCCGCGCCCGGGGAACAGTACGCCTTCGAGGTCGACCTCGACCGATGCTCCGGCTGCAAGGCCTGCGTCGCCGGCTGCCACTCGCTCAACGGACTCGACGAGGGAGAGACCTGGCGCGACGTCGGCCTGCTCCTCGGCGGCGACTCCCACCGACCCTTCCAGCAGACGGTGACGACCGCCTGCCACCACTGCGCGGATCCCGGCTGCCTGAACGGGTGCCCGGTCCTCGCCTACGAGAAGGATCCCGCGACCGGCATCGTCCGGCACCTCGACGACCAGTGCATCGGCTGCCAGTACTGCGTGCTCAAGTGTCCGTATGATGTTCCCAAATACAACGCGCGGCTCGGCATCGTGCGGAAATGCGACCTCTGCCACGGCCGCCTCGCCGCCGGCGAGGCCCCGGCCTGCGTCCAGGCCTGCCCGACCGAGGCGATCCGCATCGTCAAGGTCCGGACCGCGACCGCGCCGGAGGAACCCGCGCTCCTCCCCGCCGCGCCCGACTCGAAGTGGACGCGCCCGACCACGCGCTACCTGAGCCGGCGCCCGCTCCCCGCCGACCTCGTCGCCGGCGACGCCGGCACGGTGCGGGCCCGGCCCGCGCACGGACCGCTCGTGCTCATGCTCGTGCTCACCCAGGCGGGCGCGGGCCTGCTCCTCGCCACGTTCGCCGCGCCGGCGATCGCGCCGGCGCGCGTCCTTCTCCCGGTCTCGCTGGCCCTCACCGCCGCGGGTCTCGCCGCGAGCGTCGCCCACCTCGGGCGGCCGCTCCGGGCCTGGCGGGTGTTCCTCAACCTCCGGCGCTCCTGGCTCAGCCGCGAGGCCGTCGTCTTCGGGGCCTTTTTCGCCGCGCTCTCCACCGCGGTCGCGGCGGAGTTCCTGCCCCTCCCGGACGCCCTCGCACCCTTCGCGGCAACCCCTGGCGCGGTCGCCGCCGCGCTTGGCGTCGCGGGCGTGGTCTGTTCGATCCTGATCTACGCCGACACGCCGCGCCGCTTCTGGCGCTGGCCGCTGAGCGGCGGGCGCATGGTCGGCACGCTCCTCGGAGCGGCCCTCGCGCCGATCGCCCCGGTCGCGGCGGCGGCGACGGTCCTCGCAAAGCTCGCGCTCGAGGCCTCGACGCTGCTTGGCGACGACGCCCCGGCCCGCGTGCAGCGCGGCCCCCTGCGCCGGCTCGCCGGCGTGCGCCTCGCGCTCGGGCTCGCCGCCGCGGCGGGGTTCGTCGTCGCGCCCGGCTGGCCGGTCTTCGCCCTCTGGCTCGCCGGCGAGCTCGCGGAGCGCACCCTCTTCTTCCGCGCGGTCGATCCATCGAGGATGCCGGGGGCGCCGGCATGAAGCGGATGCTCGAGGACCTGCTCCACGCCCGCTCCGGGCCGATGACGAGCGAGCTCGTGCAGCGGCCGGGCGACTTCGGCCTCGGCCTCGTCCCGCAGCGGCTCGCCCCCGCCGCCACGACTTCGCTCGTATGCGGCTTCTGCAGCACCGGGTGCGGCCTCCGGGTCCACCTCGGCCCCGACGGCGCCGCCCTCAACCTGTCTCCGGATCCCGGATACCCGGTCAACCTCGGCATGGCCTGCCCGAAGGGCTGGGAGGCGCTCACCCCGCTCGCCGCGCCCGACCGCGCCACGGTCCCGCTCGTGCGGGACGGCGGAGCGCTCGTCCCGGCCTCGTGGCCCGAAGCGCTGGAGCGGATGACCGCGCGCTTCAAGGCGATCCAGGCGGAGCACGGCGCAGGGGCCATCGGCGTGCTCAGCACCGGACAGATCGTGACCGAGGAGATGGCCCTCCTCGGGGCCCTTGCGAAGTTCGGGATGGGGCTGGCCCACCTCGACTCCAACACGCGCCAGTGCATGGCGACCTCGCACGTGGCCTACAAGGAGTCGTTCGGGTTCGACGCGCCGCCCTACACCTACGCGGATTTCGAGGAGAGCGACGTGCTCTTCTTCATCGGCTCCAACCCCTGCATCGCCCATCCGATCATGTGGCAGCGGGTGATGCGCAACCGGCGCTCGCCGCGGATCATCGTCGTCGATCCCCGCCGCACCGAGACGGCGATGCTCGCCACCCGCCACGCGGCCATCCGCCCGAAGAGCGACCTCGTCCTCCTCTACGGGCTCGCCCGCGAGCTGATCGCCCGGGGCGCGGTGCACCGCGCCTTCGTCGACGCCCATACGACCGGTTTCGAGGCGTTCGCCGCGTTCGTCGCGGCGTTTCCGCCTGAGCGCGTCCTCGAAGCCACCGGACTCGCGGCGGAGGACTACGAATGGCTCGTCGAGTCGATCGCGACGGGCGGGCGGGTCTCGTTCTGGTGGACGATGGGCGTCAACCAGGGCCACGAGTCCACCCGCACCGCCCAGGCGATCATCAACCTCGCGCTCCTGACGGGCAACATGGGCCGTCCGGGAACCGGGGCCAACTCGATCACCGGCCAGTGCAACGCGATGGGTTCGCGCCTTTTCGGCAACGCCACGTCCTTGCTTGGTGGATACCGCTTCGACGATCCCGCGGACCGCGCCCACGTCGCTCGCGTGCTCGGCATCGATCCCGCGGTGATCCCGGACGCCGCGGGCCTCGCCTACGACCGCATCCTCGACGCCGTCGACGAGGGCCGGATCCGCGCCCTCTGGATCGTCGCGACCAACACCGCCCACTCGTGGATCGGCAGCGGGCGCTTCGCCGAGCTGCGCCGCAAGCTCGACCTCCTCGTCGTCCAGGACATGTACGCGACGACCGAGACCGCGCGCCTCGCCGACATCGTCCTGCCCGCCGCCGGCTGGGGCGAGAAGGAGGGCGTGTTGATCAATTCCGAGCGGCGGCTCGGCCTCGTGAAGCGCGTCGCCCGCGCGCCCGGGCAGGCGTTGAGCGATTTCGCGATCTTCAAGCTCGTGGCGCGGGCGTGGGGCTGCGGTCCGATGTTCGAGGCGTGGCGGACTCCGGAGGTCGCGTTCCAGATCCTCAAGGAACTCTCCGCGGGCAGGCCGTGCGACTTCTCGGGCATCGGCGACTACGCGCACTTGGAGGAGGCCGGTGGCATCCAGTGGCCGTTCCCCGCGGGCGCCACCGGGCCGGCCGGCGCCGAGCGCCGGCTCTTCGCCGACGGGCGCTTCTTCACCGCCGACGGCCGCGCGCGGTTCGTCTTCGACGAACCCCGCCCGATGCCCGAGCCGCCGGACGCGGAGTTCCCCTTCCTCCTCCTCACCGGCCGCGGCACCTCCGCGCAGTGGCACACCGGATCGCGCACCGACAAGAGCGACGTCCTTCGCAAGCTCGCCCCGCGCGGGCTGCACCTCGAGATCCACCCCGACGACGCGGCCCGGCTCGGGCTCGCGACGGGCGACGCCGTGGTCGTGCGCTCCCGCCGGGGAGAGGCCGCGGCGTGCGCGCTCGTCACGCCCACCGTGCAGGCGGGCCAGGTGTTCCTTCCGATGCACGACCCCGCGGTGAACCGCCTCACGCTCCCGGTCTTCGACCCGCACTCGCGACAGCCGGGCTACAAGGCCTGCGCGGTGCGGGTGGAGCGCGCGGCCGGTTGACGGATCCTCGACGCCCGGTCTTGCGCCGGGCCCGGCCCATGCTCATCGTCCCGCCCATGCGCGCACTCACGACTTTCGCCCTCGTCTCAGCCACGCCCGTCCTCCTCCAGGCCCATCCCGGCCACGACCACGGCGACCTGCCCGCGGTGATCCGGCACCCGTTCGCAAGTCCCGAGCACCTCGTGGTCACGGTCGTGGTCCTCGGCTCGCTCGTCGGCGCCGGCTGGCTGATCCGCCGCGCGTTGCGGGCGCGTCGCTCCGCGGCCTCGGCGCGCTGAGCGGAGGCGCGCGGATGCGGATCCGGCACCTCTTCGTTTCGCCGGGTCACAACTATTTCGGCCACCACGGCGGACCGCCGGGCCGGCATCCGCTCCTCGAGGTCGCCGAAGTCGAGTGTGTCGCCGGCGAGGGGCTGCGCGGGGATCGGTTCTTCGGTTACCGGGAGAACTACAAGGGCCAGATCACGCTTTTCGCCTGGGAGGTGTTCCTCGCCCTCTGCCGCGACCGCGCCATCGATGCCGAATCGGTCTCCCCGGCCCGCCTGCGCCGCAACGTCGTCGTCGAAGGCGTCGAGCTCGACGGGCTCATCGGCCGCCGCTTCACCCTTCAGGGCGTCGAACTCGAGGGGATGGAGGAATGCCGCCCCTGCCACTGGATGAACCAGGCGATCGGCGAGGGCGCCGAGGTCTGGCTCCGCGGCCGCGGCGGCCTGCGCTGCCGGATCCTCACCTCGGGCCCGCTGCGGGTGGACGGGGCGTGAGGAGACTCGAGGACATCGGCCGGACGTGTCGGAAAAAGCGCCGTTCGTTGTCACGTCGGGCGCCGTTCACCCCCCGCCCATCATCTCCTGGATCTGCCGGAAATAGCCGGCGTAGAAACCCACCACCTGCGTCGCCACCCAGATCGTGACGAGGCCGAAGAGGATCTTCGGGTAGGCGAACGCCGCCGTGGCGAGCGCGCGGCTCGCGAGGTCCGCGAAATGTCGGTGGAGATGCGCGAGGTTCTCGGCGAGCCGGCCCGTCTCCTCGCCCGTCGCCCAGAATTCGGCGAACGGCGAGGGCAGCTCGGGCCGCCCGGTGATGACGGAGGAGACCGCGCGGCCCTGCTGGACCGCCTCGGCCACCTCGATGGCGAGGGGTTCGAGCCGGCGGTCGCCCGAGGCGAGCGCGGCCTGGAGCCAGGCCACGTCGAGGCGGAGCCCGGCGTCGACCTGCGCGGCGAGCACCGCCGTGAGATCGGCGAGCGCGCGGGCGCGCCGGTGGGCGCGGATCCACGGAAGCCCGTCGACCACGGCCACCGCCGGGGCGAAGCGGCGACGGAACGCCACCACGAACGCCGCGACGAGGATCCATGCCGGTATCAGGATCTTCAGGACGGCCCACGCGTAGGCCGCGAGGTCGGGCTCGAGCACGAGCAGGCGGATCGGGATCGCGACCACCGCGAAATGCGCGACGAGCGCCGGGTAGAGCGAGGCGGCGAGGGCCTGCCGCCGCGAAGCCGCCGCCTCCTCGTGCCGTCGTGCCAGCCGCCGCAGCATCTCCGGGACGCGCCCGGCGTGCGCGCCCGCCTCGATGAGCTGTCGATCGATCGCCGGGAGCCACGACGCGCCCCGGGCGAGCGCCTCGTCCAGCGGATCGCCCGCGAGCAGCCTCCCGCGAAACTCCTCGCGCAGGGCGGCCGGCGGTCCGCCCATCGCGCCCACCGCGCGTTCGAGGGTGAGCCCGGCCTCCAGCGCCGAGGCGAGCTGCGCATACCAGCGCGCGAGCGTGGCGGAGGCGACGCTCATGCGAGCACGAGCCACCGCGCCACCCCGAGCGCGCCGCAGGCGGGCACGACCCACACGACGTTCCAACGCAGTTTCCAGAGCCCGAGGAACACCGCGACCCCCACGATCGAAGCGAAGGCGTCGAGCGATCCGGCCGGCGTCACGAGCACGTTCCCGGCGAACCAGACCGCGAGGTTGAGCACCACCCCGACCACCGCGGCCGTGATCGCGGTCAGCGCGCAGGCCAGCGGACGGCTGCCCCGCAGCGCCTCCACGTAGGGCGCGCCCAGGAAGATGAAGAGGAAGCCCGGGATGAACGTACACCAGACCGCCATTCCCGCCCCGAGCGTCGCCGCGAACAGCGGGGACAACCCGCCGGGATGCTGCCAGGCCCCGACGAACCCGACGAACTGGAGCACGAGCACGAGCGGCCCGGGCGTGGTCTCGGCCAGCCCGAGCCCGTCGAGCATCTGCTCCGCGGAGAGCCAGCCTTGCAGCTCCACCGCCTGCTGCGCCACGTAGGGCAGCACGGCGTAGGCCCCTCCGAAGGTCACGACCGCCGCCTTGGAGAAGAGCAGACCCTCCCGGGTGAGCACGTGGTCGTATCCGAAGATCCACCACGCGGCCGCGACCGGGGCCGCCCAGAGCGCCAGCCAGGGCGCCGCCGTGCGCAGGCTCCCGCCGATCGTCGGTCGGCGAAGCGTTACGGTGTCGTCGATCACCGTGCCGCCCCCGTGGCCGCCGCCGACCCCCTCGAACCACCGCGGGACGAGCCGGCCGGCGGCCAGCCCGAAGAGCCCGGCCGCGAGGATGAGGAGGGGGAAGGGAAGCCCGGCGAAGCGGAGCGCGCAGAACGCCGCGAGCGCGACGCCCCAGAGCACGGGGTTCCGCAGCGCCTTTCCGCCGAGCCGGAGGGTTGCGAAGGCGACGATCCCGAGAACGGCCGGCTGGAGGCCGGAGAAGACCGCCGCGACCACCGGCAGGTCGCCGTGGGCGAGGTAGAGCCAGCTCACCGCCCAGAGCAGGAGCGCGCCGGGCAGGACGAAGAGCGTGCCCGCGACGATCCCGCCCCACCTGCGGTGGAGCAGCCAGCCGATGTAGATCGAGAGCTGTTGCGCCTCGGGACCGGGGAGAAGCATGCAGTAGTTGAGGGCGTGAAGGAAGCGGCCCTCGCCGACCCAGCGCCGGCGCTCGACGAGCTCCTGGTGCATGAGCGCGATCTGGCCGGTCGGCCCCCCGAAGCTGAGCAGCCCGATCTTCATCCAGACGCGCAGGGCCTCGCGAAACGTCGGTGCGGCGGGAGCGGTGTCGCGGTCCATCCCGTCCAGCGTCGCCGAATCCCCGTGCGGGCGAAACTCCGAAGCGCGGCGCTCGGGGCTTTCCGCGGCGCCGCCCCGCGCGTAGAAGACCGCGCGATCCGCCCGATGAACTACCGCCACAGCTTTCATGCCGGAAACTTCGGCGACGTCTTCAAGCACGCCCTGCTCATGCCCCTGATCCGCGGCATGCAGCGCAAGGAGAAGGGCTTCGCCTTCGTCGACACGCACGCCGGGCTCGGGAGCTACGACCTGGAGGCGGAGGCCCCGGGCCGCACGCGCGAGTACCTGGACGGGATCGGCCGGCTCGGGCGCGTCGCCAATCCGCCGGCGGCGTTGGAGCCGTTTCTCGAGCTCGTGCGCGCCTTCAACTCCGCCCGCGGAGGCCCCGCGGACGCCATCCGCTTCTACCCGGGCTCGCCCTGGATCGCGGCCCGGCTGCGGCGACCGCAGGACCGGCTCGCCTTGAGCGAGCTGCACCCGGAGGACTTCGAAACCCTGCGCGCCGGGTTCTTCCGCGAACGCGGCGTCGGCGTGCAGCGGATCGACGCCTACTCGGCCCTCAAGGCGCACCTTCCCAACCCCGAGCGACGCGCCCTCGCGTTGATCGACCCGCCCTACGAGGACGCCAACGAGGTCTCCCACATCCACGCCGCGATCGAGTCGGCCCTCGGGCGGATGCCGGCGGCGACGATCGCGCTCTGGTACCCGATCAAGGACCGCTCCGCCAACGAGGCCTTCAAGGCCCTCCTCGGCACGCTGCCGCTCCCGCCCACGCTGTGCGCGGAACTGCTGGTGCGGCGCGACGACCGGCCCGCCCTGCTCAACGGCTGCGGCCTCGCCGTGCTCAACCCTCCGTGGCGGATCGAGGAGGAGCTCGCGCCGATCGTCGCCGCGCTCGAGCCCGTCCTCGCGGTCGAGTCCGGCGCGCGCTCCGGGATCGAGTGGCTCGTGGAGGAGTCCTGAGCCGTGACGATGCCGTCGGGAGGTGGACGCCGGCCTCCGGACGCGCGTTTTTCGCAGCCGCCCCCCGCGCCCCGAGACCGAGCGGTCGCTCTCGCCTCGCCCGACCGCCCCACGCCTCTCGGCGAGAGGCGTGCCACCACGGCCCCACGGAAGCCGCACGC
>DAIPIQ010000037.1:0-20338 GCA_036770745.1 Opitutaceae bacterium
TCTTGCCGAAGCCGACGTCGCCGCAGACCAGGCGGTCCATCGGGCCGGGGCCCTCCATGTCGGCCTTCACGTCGCGGATCGCGCGCAGCTGGTCGACGGTCTCCCGGTGGGGAAACGTGGCCTCGAACTCGCGCTGCCAGTCGTTGTCGGCGGGGAAGGCGTGGCCGGGCTCGAGCGAGCGCCGCGCCTGGGTCTCGAGCAGGCGGGAGGCGTAGTCGAGCGTCGCGCGCTCCGCCGCGGCGCGGACCTTCTCCCAACGTCCCGAGCCGATCCGCCCGAGCTGCGGCTTCACCTTGGTGAGGCCGACGTAGCGGCTGATCAGGTGCGACTCCTGCAGCGGGACGTGGAGCAGCACGCCCTCGTCGAACTCCAGCGTGAGCACCTCGCGACCCTCGCCTTGCAACTCCAGGCGGGTCGAACCGCGGTAGACGGCGATCCCGTGCTGGAGGTGGACGACGAACTCGCCCTCGACCAGCTCGGAGAAGTCGAGCAACTGGTCGATCTGCGACTGGTTGACCAGCGCCTTGGCCCGCCCCCGCGCCTGCCGCCGTCGGCGGCTGCCGAAGATCTCCGTCTCGCTCACGACCACCAGTCCGCGCGCCCCTTGCAGCCGCGGCCAGGAGGGCCGCTCGAAACCCTCGCGGAAACGGATGCGGAAGCCCTCGGTGAGCGCGCCGACGATGAACTCGGGTTCGAGACCGGCGAGCCGCGGGTCCTCGCGCAGGAGCTCCGTCACCCGCGCCTCCTCGCCCGCGCGCGGTAGGACGACGACGACGTGCTCGCCGTCGCGCGTCCAGTCGGCGAGGTGCCCGAATAAGCGCGCGCGCTGGGTCTGCTCCTCGATCAGGCGTTCGTCGGCGAGCCGTGTGTTGTCGGCGAGGCCGCGGAAGAGCGAGAGCGACTCCGCATCGATGGCCGCGGGCTCCGGACCGTCTCCGGTCCCGAGATCGAGATCGGCGAGCTCGACGCACGTCACGCCGGCCCGGTTCGTCGCGGGGAACATCCCGCGCCAATCGATCCCGCGAGCCTCCGGCCCGCCGTCGCGCGCGTGTTCGGAGATCGCGGCGCGCAGGTCGTCGGGTTCGACGAGGATCCACTGGACGGGACCACGGCAGTGCGCGGTCAGCATGGAGGCGTCGCCCGCGCGCGAAACCACCGGCGGCGCGGCGATCACGACGGCGGCGACGGCCTCGCCCGACCGCTGGGTCACCGGATCGAGGACGCGGATGTCCTCGATCTCGTCGCCGAAGAAGTCGATCCGGAAGGGTCTGTCTTCAGTGACCGGATACACGTCGATGATGCCGCCGCGCACCGCGTACTGACCGGGGGCCTCGCAGAGGGCCTCGCCGTCGTAGTCGAGCCCGCGGAGCCGTTCGACGAGCGCGGCGTGGGAGTGGCGCTCCCCGACCGCGATGCGGAAGGAGGCGCGCGCGAACGCCTCCGGCCCCGGCACGGGCTGGAGAAGCGCGGCGGGGGTGGTGACGACGACGAGGGCCCCGTCTGGAGGGGTCGTCCGCGCGAGGCGCTCGAGCACGGCGAGGCGGTCGCAGCCGAGGTCGAAGTTGTCCGGCCCGGCCGCGTCGCCGTCGCGCAGCTCGGGGAAGAGGATCGTCGCGACCTCGCGGTCGTCGGCCCCGCGGGCCCTGCGGAAGAGCGCGATGTCCTCCGCGAGCCGGGCGGCGAGCTGCACGTCGGCGCCAACCACCAGGTGGACGCGTGCGGTCGAGCGATGGACCACCTCCTCGGCGACGAGCGCAAGGCACGGCGGCGCGACGCCGACGATCCGCGCCGGCGTCGCGCCGGGGATCAAGCCCTCGGGCCCGCCGCTCACGCGCCCTCGGCGGGGAGCGCGCGCAGGGCTTCGCGCGCGGCGTTCTCCTCCGCCTCCTTCTTCGAGGGTCCGGCCCCGCGCCCGATCACCCGGTCGAGGAGCAGGACCTCGACCTCGAACGTGCGTTCGTGGGGCGGCCCCTCCTCGCGGACGACGCGGTAGGCGAGTGCGGAATTGCCGTGGCGCGGCTGGAAATGTTCCTGGAGCCGCCCCTTGGGATTGATCCGTTGCTCGTTGCGCCCGAGGTGGTCGTGCAGGTCGCCGAACCAGCCGAGCACGACCTTCCGCGCGGTCTCCCAACCCCCGTCGAGGAAGATCGCCGCGACGAGCGCCTCGACGGCGTCCTCCAACGCCGCCTCCCGGCGGTGCCCGCCCGCGGCGCGCTCGGCCGCGCTGACGCGCAGCACGCGGTCGAGGCCGAGGTCGAGCGCGATCCCGGCGAGGAACGCGCCGCGGATCAGCGTGGCCCGGCGCTGGGTGAGCGCGCCCTCCCGCTCGTCGGGGAAGAGCGCGTGCAGGCGCTCCGTGATGACGAGCTGGAGGACGGCGTCGCCGAGGAACTCGAGGCGCTGGTTGTGCGCGACCCCGCCCTGCTCCTGCTGGACCGACGGGTGGGTGAGGCTCGACTCCAGCAGCGACCGGTCGCGAAAGACATGACCGATTCGGGCCTGCAACGCCTCCATCCCTCCGGTCGCCGCGCGGTCGGGTTCAGGAGCTGGCACTGGAGTAGCGGCGCAGACCGCGGTCGAAGGTGAACACCGCCACGGCGAACCAGAGCGCGGCGATCCCCGCGAGCCACGCGAGCTGGACCGCGTCGGGCCCGCGCAGCAGCGTCTCGGCCGGGAAGTTGGAGACGATCACCGCCGGGAAGGCGTAGACGAACGCCACTTCCATGACCCCGCGCAGGGCGCGGCGCGGCAGGCGCGAGACCTCGAAGAGCGAGAAGTAGCCCATCTCCACTCCCTGGATACGCACCGTCCAGAAGGCGAGGGCGACCAGCAGCACGACCGAGCTGTAGTGGATCACGACCCCGAGGAGGATCATCACGACGAAGGCGGCGATCGAGGCCGCATCGGGCCGCGCGCCCAGGGCGTGCAGCGCGTAGACGATCACGCCGGCGGCGAACGCGGTGTTGAGCAGCCCGTCGGGGTCGGTCTTGCGCGTCGAGATCATGAAGAGCGGGTTGCCCGGCTGCGCGAGGAAGAAGTCGAGCGTGCCGTCCCGCACGTGCCGGTCGATGGCGAAGAGGTTGGTGAGGAAGAACGCCATGAAGAGCCGCATCATCAGCATCGAGACGCCGACGAGCAGGATCATCTCGTGCTTCGACCAGCCCGCGATCGATTCGACGTGCTGGAAGATCACTTCGACGAGCACGAGGTTCACCCCCATCCAGAGCGTGTCGACCACGACCCAGAGCAGGAAATCGAAGCGGAACATCATCGTCCGCATCACCGAGTAGCGGATCGAGGCCAGCCAGATGCGGAGGTAGGCGAGGGCGGTCATCGCCGGGTTCACCCTCCGGCCGCGGTGTGGCGCCGCAGGCCGTGGTTCCAGAGCAGCCGCCCGCCGAGGACGAAGGCCGCGACCCAGCCGAGCTGGACGAGCAGGCCCTGCTGCACCGCCTCGATCGTCTCGATCCGCCCGGTGAGCACCGCGATCGGAAAGTACGACTGGTAGTAGAACGGGAGCCACTGGCTGAGCCGGTAGAGCGCGTCGGGCATCAGATCGAGCGGGAAGACCTGCCCGCTGAGGAGCGTCTCGACCGCGAGGGAGAGGATGACGAAGCCCTGGATCTCCAGGAACCAGAACGCGAGCAGACCGAAGCAGTAGGCGATGCTGAACTGGATCATCGCCGCCAGCGCGAGCGCCGGGATCGTCGCGACCCAGCGCCACGCCTCCGCGTCGAGCGGCAGGTAGGGCGCGAGCAACGGCAGGAGCAGCAGGCAGGGCACGAGCACGATGAGGCCCGTGACGAACCGGCTCGCGAAGAAGAGCGTGAGCCGGTAGAGGTAGTAGTCGATGGGCTTGGTCAGGAACTGGTTGATCGTGCCGCTGCGGATCTCCTCGCCGATCTGGAAGTCCTCGTGGAAGGCGGCGATCAGGTAGTTGGCGATGACGAGGCAGAGGAAGTAGCTCATCGTCTGCTCGAAGGTGAACCCTCCGATCTCGCCCCGGTCGGCGTAGGCCGCGCCCCAGAGCGCGGCGACGACCGCGAGGTGGAGGAGCGAGAAGCCGGTGCGGATGAAGAAATTCCACCGGTAGACGAGCGCGCTCTGCAGGCCCATCGCGAACACGTGGCGGTATTTGGTGAAGGTCGCGAGCATCGGTGGGACGACGGCCGGGGCGGGCGGGCGCGTGACGGCGCTCCTCGGCCGCTCAGGCGAGGTCGAAGCGTTTGATCACCTCTTTGGCGAGGTTGCGGTAGGCCGTCGCGCCCGGGCTCGCGGTGTCGTACTCGAAGATCGTTTTTCCGAAGCTCGGGGCCTCGCTCAACCGCACCGTGCGCGGGATCACGCTCTCGAAGATCCGGTCGGGCAGGTGCGTCCGCACCTCTTCGACGACCTGCCGGGAAAGGTTCGTGCGCACGTCGTACATGGTCATGACGACGCCGCCGACCGAGAGGCCGGGGTTGACCCCCGCAGTGTGGAGGCGCTCCACGACCTTGAGGATCTGCCCGAGCCCCTCGAGGGCGAGGTACTCGCACTGGAGGGCGATCAGGAGGTGGTGGGCGGCCGCGAGGCTGTTCATCGAGAGCAGGCCGAGCGCGGGCGGACAATCGATGAGGATCGCCCGGAAGCGATCCGAGGCGACGACGGGCTCGAGGGCGCGCCGCAACTGCACGAGGTAGTCGGGACGCTGGGCCAGCTCGATCTCGGCCGCGGCGAGATCGACCTCCGCGGGCAGTACCGAGAGGCCGCGCACGCGCGACTCGACGATCATCGCGAGCGCATCGCCCTCGCCCATGAGCGGGCCGTAGATGCTGCGCCCCTCCGCGCGCTCCACGCCGAGCCCGCTGGAGGCGTTGCCCTGCGGATCGAGATCGACCACGAGCGTCGGCACCCGGCGCTCGGCGAGGGCGGCCGCGAGGTTGATCGCGGTTGTGGTTTTTCCCACGCCCCCCTTCTGGTTCGCGATGGTGAAGACGGTGCCGGCCATGGGGCAGTTAAACAGTCGCCCCCGCGGGCGGGTCGATCCCTAAACCGGGGAATTTCCCGCTTGATTGCGCAGGGCGCTTCGCGATGGTCTGCGCTCGTTTCAAGGCGGCCCTTCGGGTCGCCGAAGAGGACGGCGCGGTCGCCAAGTGGTAAGGCCGGGCTCTGCAAAAGCCCTATGCGCCGGTTCGATTCCGGCCCGCGCCTCCAACTCTTCCGCGACGCCGGCCCGGCCGCGCAGGCCTCCCGTCAACGTCGCGGGCGCTCCGCGCAGGGCACGCAGACGACCGCGTCCGGTTGGTGCTCGAGGCGCTCGAGGGCGATGTCGTTGCCGCAGCGCAGGCAGGTACCGAAGGTCCCGAGTCCGATCCGTCCCAGCGCCTGGAGCAGGCGGGAGCGCTCCTCCTCGAGGCGGCGTTTCCCGGCGAGGGCGACCTGCTGGGCCTGCATCGCGTCGAGGCGGGAGAGTCGTCCGATGGCCGTGTCCGGCGCGATCACTTCGGTGCTCTGGGCGGAATCTCCGATCGCGGTCTCCAGGCTGCGGAGTCGGTCCTCGATGAGGGCGCGGAAGCGGGATTGATCGTCGGGATTCACGTGGCGCGGTCGTGGAGGGGTGGCGGCGGAGTCGGTTCTTGATCGGCGACCGGACCGTCGCGGAGATTCGTCGCGGATGGGTGAAGGCGACGACGGCACGATCGACCGTTCCGGGGCTTCGGGCAACCTCGGAGCCGGAGGTCCGTCCGGGGCGCGCGTCCTCGCGGGGTTCTGGGAGAAGGCCGGCGCGTGGGCGCTGCCGCGCGATCGTGGCGGCGAGGGTTTCGCGCGGTTGCTCCGTACGCGCGCTGACGACATCGGTTTCTGCGCCCTTTTCGTCTTCGCCTCCGGGTGGGGGCAGACGTTCCTCCTCTCGATCTTTCAACCGCATTGGCGGGCCGCCCTCGGGCTCTCGGCGGCGGAGATGGGCGCGCTCTACGGCGCGACCACGCTTGCGGGCGGACTGCTTCTGCCGGCGGCCGGGCGCTGGCTGGATCGGACGGGCTCCGGCGTGGCGGCGGGGGTTACGCTCGCCGGCCTCACGGTCGCGGCTCTTCTCGTCGCGTCGTCGACGCACATCGCCGTCTTCACCGCGGCCTTGTTTCTCCTGCGGTTTTTCGGACAGGGGGTGAGCACGAACGTCGGCATGACGCGGGCCGCGCGCTGGTTCGAGCGGGATCGGGGCAAGGCGGTCGGCCTGGCCGGGCTGGGTTTTCCCCTCGGCGAGGCCCTGCTGCCGATCGTCGTCACCTCGCTGATCGCGTGGTTCGGATGGCGTGGCGCGTGGATCGCCCTCGCGGTCCTCTCCGCGGGCGTGCTCGCTCCGGCCGCACGACTTCTGCTCGCGCGACGGCGTGCGAAACGTGGTCGCGTCCAGGCGGGCGGGCAGGGGGCCCGCGAGCCGGCCCGGGATCGCGGCGGGCTGCTCCGCGACTGGCGTTTCCACGCGATGCTGGCGGTCTCCGCGCCGGTGCCGTTCGTCGGCACCGGCGTGATCTTCTTCCAAGGCGGGATCGCGGAGGTCCGCGGCTGGAGCCCGGCGGTGTTTCCGACCGGGTTCCTCGTCTTCGCGGTGGTGCGCGCCTTCGTCTCGCTTTCGGCGGGGGCCTGGGCCGATCGGATCGGGGCGGTGCGCCTGCTCGCGGTTCCCGCGTTGGTCTTCGCCGCCGGCCTGGGCTGTCTCGCGCAGCCGTCTCCGGTTTTCACCTACGTGTTTTTCGCCCTGCTCGGCGTGGCCTTCGGAGCCTCCAGCGGCGTGACGACTTCCGCCTGGGCCGAACTTTTCGGGAGCCGCCGCATCGGTCTGATCAAGGGCCTGAGCGGTTCGGTCGCGGTGTTCCTCACGGCCGGCGCCCCCGTGGTCTTCGGGTGGGCCCTGGAGGCGGGATTCCCCCTCGAGGCGATCCTCTGGACGTGTGCCGGCGGCATGGTTGCGCTCGCGGGGCCGGCCGCGCTGGCGTTGGGCCGGGCCCGATGACGGGCGACGGGGCGATTCGACGTTTGCCGGCGCGCGCCGCGGGCCCACGCTCGGGACCGTGAGCCGAACCTTCCAGGAACTCGATTTCCAGCGCACGCCGATGGGCGAATTGATCCTGCGCCGCCGGCTCGTGCCCGGGCTCGGCGATCGGGAGGTCTTCGAGGTCAAGCTCGGCGACGACTTCCTCATGTCGAGTCTGTTTCACGCGGCCGAGGACGCGCTGGCCGATCTCGCTCTCGCGGACCTCGCGGCCGAGGGTGTCGCGGACCTCGAGGTCGTGGTCGGCGGCCTCGGCCTCGGCTACACCGCCGCGGCCGTCCTCGCCCACCGCACGGTGCACTCGCTCCTGGTCGTGGAGACGCTTGCGCCGGTGATCGACTGGCATCGGCGCGGCCTCGTGCCGACCGCGGCGACCCTCACCGGAGATCCGCGCTGCCGCTTCCGGCATGGCGACTTCTTCGCGCTCGCCGCCGACGAGAAGGGCTTCGACGAGGGGCGAAGGTTCCACGCCGTCCTGCTCGACATCGACCACACGCCCGAATTCGTGCTGCACCCGAGCCACGCCGCGTTCTATACGCCGGAAGGGTTGCGGGCACTGGCGCGGCACCTCGTTCCCGGCGGCCTTTTCGGGCTGTGGTCGGATGATCCGCCCGACGAGGGATTCGTCGCCGCGCTCGAGGAGGTCTTCACGAGTGTCCGCGCTGAGGTCGTGGATTTTCCGAATCCGCTCCTGGGCGGAACCTCGTCGAACACCGTCTACCTCGCGCGGGTCGCGACGGGTCGGGCCGTGCCGTGGGCTTTTCCGGGCGGAGAACCACGTTGACCCTCGGAACATTCCTTTCATCCATGGCGGGTCGGTAGTCCGCGCATGGCCGAAGAAGCAACACCCGCACCGCCCACGATCCTCGTCGTCGACGACGACTCCGAGATCCGCTACTCCCTCAACCGCGTCCTCGCCAGCCGGGGTTACACGGTCAATGCCGCCGGCAGCGGCGAGGAGGGCGTGGAGGCGGTCCGCAAGAAGGCCCCCGATCTCGTCTTCCTCGACATCCGGATGGGCGGGATGAGCGGCCTCGAGACCCTCCAGCACATGCGCGCCCTCGACGGTCGCCTGCCGGTGATCCTGATGACGGCCTTCGGCACGGCGCAGACGGCGATCGAGGCGATGAAGTACGGGGCCTTCGACTACATCATGAAGCCCTTCGACCCCGACCGGGTGTTGAAGCTGGCCGACAACGCCCTCAAGGCGGCGCGCGACATGCGCCGGGCCCGCGACTACGAACCGAGGATCAACAGCGACGACTGGAAGGAGGGCCTCGTCGGCAGCTCCCGTGCGATGCAGGAGGTCTTCAAGACGATCGGTCAGGTCGCCGCGAGCGACGCCACGGTGATGATCACCGGCGAGAGCGGCACGGGCAAGGAACTCATCGCCCGCTGCATCTACCAGCACAGCCACCGCGCGCGCGGCCCCATGGTCGCCATCAACTGCGCCGCGATCCCCGAGAATCTCATCGAGAGCGAACTCTTCGGCCACGAGAAGGGCGCGTTCACCGGGGCGACCGCCCAGCGCATCGGCCGTTTCGAGCAGTGCGACGGCGGCACGATCTTCCTCGACGAGATCGGCGACATGACCCTCCCCACGCAGACCAAGATCCTCCGCGTCCTCCAGGAGGGCGAGATCCAGCGCGTCGGCGGCACGGAGATCATCGAGGTCGACGTCCGCGTGATCGCCGCGACGAACAAGGATCTCGAGAAGATGGTCGCCGAGAAGACGTTTCGCGAGGACCTCTACTACCGCCTCAACGTCGTGCGCGTACGCGTGCCTCCGCTGCGCGAGCGACTCGAGGATCTTCCGGAAATCGTCGAATACATGCTCCAGCGGATGGCCAAGTCGCGGAAGGCCCGGGTGCGCGGCGTCTCGCCCGAGGCGATGACCGCCCTCGGCCGCCACCGCTGGCCGGGCAACGTGCGGGAGCTGGAAAACGTGATCCACCGCAGCGTGGTCGTCAGTCAGGGCGAGACGATCCTCCTGCGGGACCTGCCCGGCGAGTTGACGACGGGCGTGACCCCGACGTCGGAGATCCCGGTCGTGTCGCCGCCCGCCGCGGATGCTGCCGCGCCCGCGCGCGTCGACGAGCTGCTCGACCAGCTCTACGCGGCGCTCGTCGCGGAGGCGCCGGCCGAGATCCTCAAGCGCGCCGAGAACGGACTCGTCGAACGTGCACTCGCCGGATCGGAGGGCGACTCCGCCCGCGCCGCCGAGCTCCTCGGGATCACCAAGGCCGCGCTCAAGCGGCGGACCGAAGGCGCGAACTGATCGACACCGCACCGGCGCGTCCGTGGCGGCGCGCCGACCGGGGTGAATTCCCCATTCGCAAACCGGGGTGTTTCCTTGCCCCCGGCCCCGCTCTTCTGCGTTGCCCGTGGGCGTTTTTCACGTGTTCTTTACGGCGGAATGACTCAAACGGGCACGGTCGCGGTCTTCGATGCGGGGTTTCTCCCCCCGCCGCGCGCGCGTCGCTCCGGCCCCCGCAGGATGGTGCGTCCGCTCTCCCAGGTGGTTTCGATCCGCGACGCGGGGCCGCTTGTGCGCGCCGCTGCGGAGGTCGAACCCGGGTGCTACGGTGCGGCGGGTCGGCTCTTGCGTCCCACGGTCCGTAGCGGCGACCTGTTCGAGGCCCTCGCCTGAGCGCGGCTCAGAAATCGCTCGTCGCGATTTCGAGCAGGGTGAACTTCCCCTCGGTCTCTTCGCGGATCTCGTCGAACTCCTCGGTCGTGAGGTTGAGCATCGTCATGACCAGCGGGTCGGGCGCGGCGGGGGGACTCACATCCCCCATCGGGCGGGTGATGTGGGCCATGACCGGCTTCGCGGTCGCCAGAAGGCAGGCGAGCCTGCCCTTGCTCAGGCAGTCGAGCGGCTCGAACTGACAGCGGACCGGCTCCACGATCTCGTCGGGGAAGTTCCACTGGCGCAGCACGTAGGCTCCGACCTCGGCGTGGCTCAGGCCGAGAAGGCGCACGGTCCGCTCGACGGGTTCCTCGCCCGCGACCACGGCCTTCGAGGCGACGAGTTGACGGTCGACGAAGATCATCCCGATCGCGTGGAGCAGGCCGACCGTGTAGGCCACGCGCTTGTCGGTGCCGCAGGAGCGGGCGAGCCCGTCCATCGCGAGCGCACAGGCGAGGGCGCGCCGCCAGAGCGCCCCCGCGTCGAGGCGGAAATGGCGCAGCGGCTCACGCATGAGGCGACCGAAGGCGAGCAGCGTCATGATCCGATACACCTCCTCGTAACCGAGGTAGGTCACCGCGTCCTCGATGTTCGCGATCCTGAAGCCGCGGGAGAAGTAGGCGGTGTTGCTCGCCTTGATCACCTGCGCCGCGAGCGCGGTGTCGAGGCGGATGAGGTCGAGGATCTCGTCGGGGTTGGTGTTCGCGTCGGAAAGAAGCACCTGCAGGCGGGGGAGGATCTGCGGGCCGACGCCGAGCATCTTGATCTGCTCGTCGACGGAGGCGAGGGTGATTCCGGAGAGGGCCATGGGGAGGAGTCTCTCCAGAGGATTCGACCTGTCTCACCGCCGGCTTGAGGGAGGGTCTGAGTTCTCCGACGGGGTCTGCGCGGCCGAGAAATGCGTTTGCGCCGCCCGGGGCGAAACCATGGACTCCCGTCGCAGGTCTCCTCTCGCGCATGACCCTTTCCCTTCGCAAATCCCTCGTGGCGGCGATCGTCCTCGTCGGGTTGTTCCTCACCGGCCTGCCCGCGTTTTCTCCGGCCGACGCCAGCACCGGCGGGGTCGACCTCGACGCCGAACGCGGCCGCGGAGAAAAACTCGTCGAGACCCTGCGGCTGCAGGACGCGCTGGGGCCGCTCGCCCCGGTCGCCCTCTCGCCCTTCTTCGCCCTGACGTGTCTCTCCGGGGCCTCGCTCCTTTCCGGTTCCGGCCTGCTGCCGGATGCGCTGGCCAACAACTCGCTCCTCGGCTCGGGGAGTTTTCTCAACAACGGCTTCGTCTTCACCGGTCTGCTCGCGCTCACGCTCCTCACCTCCATACCCAAGCTGACCAAGGTCACCAAGCCGCTGGGGCAGGCGATCGACCAGATCGAGGCGCATGCGGGGATCATCTCGGTCGTCGCGGTCCAGCTCCTCTCGCAGATCCGCCTGGGCGCCGCGGAACCCGAGCCGGTCGCGATGGTCGTGCAGGCGGGCGTGTTCACCTTCAGCTACTCGGTGCTCCTCGCGGTCTTTTCCGCGATCAACATCTTCGTCGTCAACACGGTGAAGTTCTTCTTCGAGGTCCTCGTCTTCCTCTCCCCGTTCCCGACGGTCGACGCGATCTTCGAGGCGATGAACAAGGCGGTGGTGGCGTTCCTCGTGTCGCTCTACGTGCTCAGCCCGTGGCTCGCGACGGTGGTCAACCTGCTGCTCTTCGCCGCCTGCCTGTTGATCTTCGCGTGGATCCACCGCCGGGTCGTCTACATGCGCAGCGTGATCGGCGATCCGCTCCTGGGCTGGCTCGCGGAGCGTCTGTTCCGGCGCAAGCCCGTCACCCCGGTTTCGACGATCCTCCACCCGCGGCTCGCGCTGGCGTTGCCGGAGCGGGACCTCGTGCTCAAGGCGTTCGCCGGGCGCGGTCTCGCCGGCGTCAGCCGCAAGACGCGCGGCTACCTGATCCGATCGAAGGGACGGCTCCATTTCGCGAAGGCGCGCCTGGCCCGGGCCCCGATCCTCGTGCCGCTGGTCGCGGAGAGCCGGCGGGTGCGCGTCGCTACGGGCATTCTTTCCAACGCGGTCGTGGTCGAGGACGCGGGCGGAGAAACGATCGCGAAGATCGTCTTCACCCGGCGCTACAATCCCATCCTCGCCGAGATCGGCCGCCTGGTCGGGGCCGAGGCCGTGCCCGAGGCGGGAACGCGACCGGGCCCGACGGGCGTCTTCGCCGACGGGCGCTCGCTCGGGGCCGCCGTGAAGGGCGGCGACGCCGGCTCGGTGCGGGCGGAGCTCGCGTGATGGATCGGGTGATCGGGCAACGACGTCCGGCCCGCGGCCCGATCGTCGGCGCCTGGTGGCTGGTGGTCGGCGCCTTCCTCACCACCGCCACGGCTCGGACGGCCCCGGTTTCGGCCGGCGCCACCGCCACCCGCGACTACTACGCGCCCGAAGCGTTCACCGTGGTCGATCCCGTCGCGACCGTCGAGACGCTCGCGCGGGCGGGGGAGAGCGCGCCGCTCGTCGTCCGGTTCGATGCGGAGCTCGCGGCGTCGGCGGTGGCGCAGTTCGAGGAGGCGTTTGCGCGCACGCGGACTGCGTTTCTCGAGCAACTGGAGTCGGTCTTCGAGAGCCGCGAGATCGGGATCCGTGAGATCAACTCCTCGCGTTTCCGGGGGTTTCGGAACGACTTCCAGGCGGCGAATCCGCTCTTCCCGGTGAATATCGTCCTCGCCCAGAGCTGGGCCAAGGGATACGACGGGAACCCGACGCGCGACCGCCAGGCCGCGGCGCTGCGGCGGGTGCTGGCGAGCCGGAAGATCGCGACGCTGCGGCCGGCCTCGACCCTCTTCGTCGTGCACCTGCCCGCCGACACCCGTGTGCGGCACTGGGGCGAGATCGCCTCGCTGGCCCGGGCGCTCGATCCTCGGGAGGTCGTCTCGACCGAGGAGGTGGGTCTCGAGATCCGACGCCAGCTCGACGCCCTCGACCGCGTCGCCGGCGGATTTCTTTCCGGGCTCGTCCAGCCCAACCTCGTCGAGGAACCACACCTGACCGCGCTGCTCCTCCACGAACGGCTCGGGGAGCGGGCGCTCCACCGTCGCTACCGGGCCGGCGCGGCGATCGCGCGCAAGGGCGAAACCCTCGACAACTGGTCGGCGCTCGCGATCAACCACCTGTTGCGGGCCGGCGTCGCGCCGCTCCCGGCGCCACCGTTCGCGCCCGCTCCTTCGCTCGTCGAGCAACCCGACGAGACGCCCGCGGGGCCGGTCGGGCCACCTTCACCGCTCCGCCCACTCCTCCTCGTGGGCGGCGGCGCGTTGGTCGTCGTGGTCGCATTCCTGGTGGCGGCGCGGAGGACTCGGCGGCGACCCGCTCGGGCGACGGAGGCGATCGTCCCCGCCGACGCGGGCGAGGCCCGGTCGACGAAGGAAGCGCTCCTGCCGCACCTCGCCCGCGCGCTCAAGGACCGGCTCGTCCACGTCCTCTTCGCGCAGCGGCGCGCCCTGCTCGAGAACGAGGAGGCCGCGACGCGGCGGGTCGCCGAGATGGAGGAGCGCCTCGCCCGCCTGCAACCGGCGATCGCCGAGCGCGTGAAGGAATACGAGGCGCGCATCGAACGACTCGAGCGCGAGCTCCTCGAAAAGGATCAGGAAACCCGCGACCTGATCCGGGCGAAACTCGTCCTCGCCCGCAAGGAGCTCGACGAGGAAGTGGCCCGCAACCGGATCCGCTGGAACTGACGCCGCCTCCCGCCCGGCTTCGGACAGGCGTTCGGGACGACACCGAAAGGTGAACGCGGGCCTCCGGAAGGCGTCGTTCGACGGGCACTCGCGCGAAACGCCGTCCCGAGGCCGGCGGACCACCCGCAACCGAATCGTCGCGGCTCAGGAAGCCGAGGCCTGCTGGACTTCGAGCGCCTTCTCGTAACAGGCGAGCGCCTCCGCGAAGCGCTCCTGCCGGTTGAGCACGCCCGCCTTCATCAAGAGTGCACTGGTATTGGCGGAGTCGCACTCGACCGCCCGCTCGTAGGCGAGGAGGGCGTCGCCGAGCCGGCCCTGCTTTTCCAAGACCCGACCGCGCACGATGTGCACGCTCGACTGGGTGGCGTCGATTTCTCCGGCTTCGGCCAGGACCGTCGTCGCCTCGTCGAGCTTGCCGAGGTTCATCAACGCCTCGGCCTTGTGCACGAGGATCGCGGCCCGCGGGATGACCCGCCGGGCGGGCGCCGGCGTCTCCTCGAGGTCCACCACCGACGCCGCCGATGGTTCACGTGGCGCCGGAGCGGACGAGGGGTGCGTGCCGGTGAGGTTCTCGATCTCGGCGAGACGAGCCTCGAGACTGCTCATCTTCGTCTGGAAACGCTGGCCCGAAGCCTGCACCCGCTCCATCCCGGGGACGGGGCCGCCGGGCAGGCCGACCGGTGCGTCGGTCGCGGAGGCGCCGCCGCCGAGGCGCTGCACCTGCGCACCCTGGATCGCGACCATGCCCCGGTAGTTGAAGAAAGCCGCCGCGACGAGGCCGAGCATGCCGATCACCGCGAACGAGATGCCGAAGGTCGTGATGAGCTGGTTGGTGTCGCGGTAGATCGCCACGTCGCGGTCCCGCTGCGCGACCATGAGCTGCTCGAGCACCGCGAGGCGGGTGGCGCACTCCACGGAAACATCGGGTGCGCGCACGACCGGGACCTCGACCGCCCGCGGCGGAATCGGCGGGGGCGGCGGGGGCGCGGGCTCCGGAGCCGACACGATTTCTTCGGCTTGTGTCGGCTCGGGCGCGACCGGAGCGGGCGGAGATGCCGCCGGCTCGATCGGGGAAGCCTCGTCAGAGGGTGGCGGGAGCGGCGGCTCGTTCACCGCCTCCTGCCCGGCGGCGCGCACACACGGGAGAAGGACCACGAGGGCGAGAAGGCGGAGGAGCGAACGCATGGGAGCAGGAGATTCGCGAAGGAAGGAGACCCGAGCCGCACGCTAGGCCTCGTCGACCCGCGAACAAGGTTAAATCCGACCCCAGCGGCCCCATGGGTGTCATCCTCCAGCGGGGTTCATCCCCGGCTTTTGCGGCGGCTCTCGGTCGGGAGCCGGGGATGAATCCCGGCCCACGATCACGGCTGATCAGGTGGCTGCGGCGCCGCCTCGACGGCGTGCGTGCGCCCCGGCCCGCCGCTCAATCGTGGTGCTTGGCAAGGCGGTTCTTGAGACCCGCCTTGTCGATCATGCCCACGATCTGCTCGACGACCTTGCCCCCTTTGAAGACGAGGAGGGTCGGAATCGCCCGGATCGCGAACTGCGCGGCGATCTCGGAGTTGTCGTCCACGTCGACCTTGCAGATCTTGACCTTGCCCTCGAGCTCGGTCGCGAGCTCGGCGAGGATCGGCGCGATCTGCTTGCACGGTCCGCACCACGGGGCCCAGAAGTCGACGAGGACCGGCGCGGTGGACGCCGAGATCGCGCCCTGGAAGGTGGAGTTGGTGAGGTTTTCGATGTTCGCGGCCATGACTAGATTTTGAATGCGATGAGCACGGCGAACGTCACCGCGACGATCGCCGAGATCAAGGAGAGGAGGAAGAATACACCGGTTCCGCGGTCCGGCAACGGCGCGGGCACCGGCGTGGTGAGGCTGGCGCCAAGCGGGCGGCCCTCGCCGGTGGTCGCGGCGGGCTTGAGGCGCGCGGACGCCTGGCCGCGCGCGCCGAAGGGTTTGTCCCGGGGGTCGAACGCCATCGCTTCCGTTCACTCCCGCGGCGCGGACTTGTCGACGATCTCGGCGAGCTCGTCCGGCTCGACCGCGTGGATGGTCTTCCCGCGGTTGCGCAGCTCCTCGAACGTCTTGAGCGCGGTCTCGGTCATGCGCTCGTGCGTCTCCCGCGAGCCGCCCACGATCGAGAAATCCTCGGCGCGGGTGATCCGCTTGTGCCCGTCCTCGTGGTCGAGGCCGATCCCGAGGAGGTGGGCCCGGCGCTCCTGGTGCTGCTCCTTCACGCGCCGCAAGGTGGGTCAGCCCCCCGTCGACTCAAGTGGATTCGCCTCGTCGCACGCCCGGCAGTGGATCTCGGCGAAGGCGGCGTCCTGCCGGACGGTCATGCGCCGGAGCCGGGTGAGCTCCAGCACGGCGATGAAGGAGACCACGAGCAACCGGAGGGAGACGTGGGCGGGGAAGAGGCTGCTGAAGGAGAACTCCCGCTCCGTCTCGAGCCGTTTCAACATGGCCTCCATCTGATCGACCACGGTCACGTGCTCGTCGCTGATCTCGCCCACCACGATCTTCTCGGCGAGACGCCGAAGGACGAGGTTGAAGACGTTCCAGACCCCGATCCGGTCGACGTGGGCCAGGGGGCGGTCCTCCATCGGCGCGCCCCACCCGGGGATGGTCTCGCGGGCGATCGCCGCGTCCTGCGCGTCGGCGAGCGAGGCGAGGCCGGTCGCGGCGTCCTTGAAGCGCTTGTATTCGACCAGCTGATGCACGAGGTCCCAGCGCGGGTCGACCGGCTCGTCGTCCTCCGCCGCCGGATCCACCGCCCGCCGTTCCCTCGGCAGCAGCATCCGGCTTTTGATCTCCATCAACGTGGCCGCCATCACGAAGAACTCGCCCGCGACTTCGAGCCTGAGTTCGCGCATCGTGCGGAGCACTTCCAGGTACTGGCCGAGGACCGTCCCGATCGGGATGTCATGGATGTCGACCTCGCTCTTCCGGATGAGGAAGAGCAGGAGGTCGAGCGGCCCCTCGAAGATCGGGAGGCGGATGCGCGGATCGGCTTCGGCTACCACGGCGGCGGATTCGATGGGGTCTCGGGTGCGATGCGGGGGAGCGTCAGCCGGCGTGGCGCAGGCAGGCCAGAAAATAGCCGTCGCCGTCGAGCGCGGACGGCTGGATCGTGACCGTGCCCGAGGGGGCCGCGGGCAGGCCGGGATTCCACGCCGGCGGCTCGACCGTGAATTCGCGGAAGGCGGTGAGGAAACGGGCCACGATGTCGTCGTTCTCGCGGCGGCTGAGCGAGCAGGTCGCGTAGAGCAGCCGGCCGCCGGGCCGCAGGTAGTTGGTGGCGCGGGCGAGGAGGTCGAGCTGTTCGCGCGCGTGCCGGTTGATCACCGCCGCGGTGAGCTGGTGGCGGAGGAAGGGATGCCGGCGCCACGTGCCCGAGGCGCTGCACGGGGCGTCGACGAGCACGCCGTCGAAGCGCGCCATCCCCGGTTCGGGCAGCACGGGCTCGGGGTGGATGTTCTTCAGGCCGGCCCGGTGCATCCGGCGACGGGTTTCCATCAACGCGTCGCGTCGGATGTCGTGGGCGGTCACCCGGCCGGCCGGGCCGATCATGCCGGCGAGTTGCAGGGTCTTGCCGCCCCCACCGGCGCAGAGGTCGAGCCAGGTCGTGCCCGGAGCGGGCCCCGCCATCGCGAGGAGCGCCTGGGAGCCGATGTCCTGGATCTCGGCCCGGCCTTCGGCGACGACCGGGTGCGCCTCGAGATCGACGTGGCCGGTCACCCGCACCGCGCCCGGGATGGAGTCCGCGATCGTCGCCGCGACGCCGGCGGTGGCGAGGGCGTGCACGGTCTCGGCGGCGGTGCCGCGTTGCGCGCGCAGCCAGAGGGGAGGGCGCCGGATCTGGCAGAGGACCTCCGCGTCCTCGAAAAGCGCGGGGCAGTGCGACTCGAACCACGAGGGGAGGAGATCGCGCAGGAGGAACGACGAACCTGGAGCGAGCGCCTCCAGGCCGGCGCGCAGTTCGGGCCACGGTTTCCGGCTCAGGCCTCCGGGGAGGCCGAGCGCGAGTTGGAGCGAGGCGAGCTCGGGCGAATCGGGCGCGAGGGCGACGAGCACGTCCATCGCGCGGCGCTGGTCCCGCTCCCGGACCGCGTCGAACCACGCCCGGTGCCGGAGCCAGGTGAAGACCAGGTCGCGGTAGATCCGCCGGTCGCGCGCCCCGAAGCCCCGGCGGGCGGCGAGGAGGTTCCGGAGATCGACCATGAACGGGCGGCCCGGGGTCAGACGCGTCGCGAGCTCGTCGATCACGAAGAACGCCGTGCGCCGCTGGTTCTCGACAAGGGAGGAGGCCTTCATGGCGTTTCGCGTCCGCGCGGGTCCGCTCAGAACCCCACGAAGCCCAGGGTGAGACGGATCCCGAAATCGCTCTCCCGGAGCTGTCCGTCGCGGAAGCGCACGCCCGCGCCGGCCACCCAGAGCTGGGAGATCCGCGAGTTCACGCCGAAGCCGATCTCGTTGAAGCGGCCCTCCCGGAAGTCGTATCGGATCCCCGCATACAGCTCGTTGACTTCGTCGAGGGCGTAGCGCCCGTGGAGCCGGCCCTGCTCGATGTCGTCGCGCAGGTAGTCCACGCCGACGCCGACGGACCACGCGGCCCCGTCGACGAGGGTGGCCCGGGCGTTGAACTCCTCCAGGCGCGTCTCTTCCGGGTCGAGGCGGACGAAGAGCCAGCCCTCGAACCAGTCCGCCGGCGTCAACCGCACGTCGAGGTGCAGGTCGGAGACGTCGCGTCCGCTCCCGAGCCGGCCGAGGAACACATCCAGCCCCACGCGCGCATCCAGCACCTGCCGCGAGCCGTAGTCGTCGCGCCGGGTCTCGAGGAGGTTGCCGAGACCGATCCGCAGGGTGTGGATCGGCTCGAGCGCGTCGATGTCGCGCCGCGAGGCCAGACCCAGCGGTTGGAGCTGGGTGAGGAACGCCGGCCGGTCGATCTCGGGGATGAACTCCCGTCCGCGTTTCGCGCCCGGGACGAAGCGGTACTCGACGGTGGGCTCGACGACATGGCGCAGGCCGCGGATGCCCCAGAGGGGTTTCTCCAGGTCGATCGTGCGCTGCGCGCGCATCCGCGCGTCGAAGCCGAGCTCGCCGAGCCAGCGCGTGTAGGTGTCGCGCCCGCCGACGGCGCGGTCGTAGTGCGTGAGCCGCCCGCCGGCGACCGGCGTGATGGTGACGCCCGCGGTCGGGACGATCGTGCGGGAGAGCGCGGCGTAGACGTCGAAACGATCGCTGCGCAGCGCCGGCCCTCCGGGCCCGGGCGGGCGCTCGCGCAACGCGGCGGCGGAGGCGTGGCCGGCGAAGAGCGCGCCCGTCGCGGCGACGGGCGTGGGCAGCCAGTCGAGTCGGACCTCGGGCAGGCGCTCCGCGACCGTCTGGAAGTCGTTCACGCGGAGCCGGGTGAAGGCGGAGAGGAGGTGGTTCGCCCCGCGGTGGGTCGCCTCCAGGTGGTTGTCGGGGTCCTGGCTCCGGTCGAACAGCTCGTCGCGGAAATCGCGCACGACGGCCGAGTCGTGCCACAGGTTGAGCTCGCCGTTCAGGGACCATTCATCGCCGTGACGCAGCACGTGGTCGAGGCGGGCGAAGTGGCGGTCGGCGTCGATCGGCCGGCCGAGGACGTCGGTCTCGCGGTCGCCGGAATCGCGGATGTAGGCGAGGTCGGCGGAGCCGCGCGCGACCGTGCGACCGCGTCGGAAATCATAGCGCACGCCGGGACCGAAGAGCACGCCGCGCGAGGTGAAGACGTCGACGCTGCCACCGGGGTTGAATCCGACCGAGGTGGGCACGTAGACGCCCGCGCCGAGCTGCGCGCCGAGGTGGCTCTCGAAGCCGGCCCGCGTCTCGAGGACGACGCGCGGTCCCTCGAGCGGACGCACGAGGCCGGAAAGCGCGAGCAGCGGGATCGCACCGACGGAGAGGCGGAAGCCCTCGGCCTTCACGAGGTCGTCCTCACGATTGACGCGGAGCACGCGGACCTTCGCGCGCGGCGTCAGCAGCCCCGGGTCGCCGTAGAGGATCTCGACGTCCTCGAGGGTCATGAGCGAGGCGTCCCCGTAGCCGCGCCTTCCCGAGGCGAGGTAGGGTGGGCGGCCGAAGCGGAAGTCCTCCACCTCGACGCGTTGCGTCTCGGCGAAGTAACGCGCCCTTGCGGCGAGGATCCTCAGGCCGGGCCGGCTCGCCACCACATCGCCCGAGGCGCTCGCCGAGCCGGTGGCCTGGTTGTAACGGATCTCGTCGGCCGTGAGCGTCCATTCGCCAAAGACGACCCGCGCGTTGCCGCGGGCGATCACCTCCCGCGTGCGCCCGTCGATCTCCAGCGGCTGCTCGGCCGTGAGGTCGAGGCCGGCCTCCCCCGCGGGCGTCTGTGCGAGCGCCGGGGTCGCGCCCGCGAGCACGCACAAGCGGAGCAGAAGGTGGCGGAGGAAGGCTCGTGGCCGCATGGTCGAAGAAAAAGTCACTCTCCGGCGGGGGAGGGGGTTGTCGAGTGGCAAGTGGACGCCGCGCGGGCGACCGTGTTCCCCGAGCAAAGGGCTAGACCCGTCGGATGGGCGAACGTAGCTTGCGCGGCGGGAACGACGCCGGCGACGGCTCCCGCTTCAACCCTCCGCGACCGTGATCCTCAGCAAGAACGAACTCCAAGCCTTCCTCCAGTCGGACGTCGCGACCCCGCACGACATGCTCGGGATGCACCGCTGCGAACAAGGGGCCAGGCGCGGCCTCGTCGTCCGGGCCTTCGTCCAGCGGGCCGTGACGTGCGAGGTCTTCGACATCGGCAGCCGCGACCGGCGCACGTATCCGATGGAACGGCTCGCGCCGGCGGGGGTTCGCTAAGGGCGGGCTTCTAGCAAGGTCTTTCAAGCTCAAACCTTCTCGCTTGATGCGCC
>DAIPIQ010000037.1:20348-22513 GCA_036770745.1 Opitutaceae bacterium
GCTCGCGCCGGAGGGGTTTTTCGAGGTGTTCATCCCGGATCGGGTGGAGCCGTTCGCCTACCGCCTGCGGATCGAGACCGGGGCGCGCGAGGTGCGGCAGTTCTTCGATCCCTACTCGTTCCTTCCCACGCTCGGAGCGCAGGACCTCTACCTCTTCAACGAGGGCAACGAGCACTTCGCGTATCGGAAATTCGGCGCGCACCTGCGGACGGTCGACGGCGTGCCCGGCGTCGCCTTCGCGGTCTGGGCCCCCAACGCCCGGCGCGTGTCCGTCGTGGGCGACTTCAACCACTGGGACGGCCGCTACCATCCGATGCGCACCCTCGGCTCCTCCGGCGTCTGGGAGCTTTTCGTGCCCGGGCTCGAGCAGGGCGAGGTCTACAAGTTCGAGATCCGAGCGGCCGACGGCTCGCTGCGGTTGAAGACCGATCCCTATGGCGCCTATTTCGAGTCGCCCCCCAACAACGCCTCGATCGTCTACGACGTCGACGGAGGTCATGCGTGGGGCGACGCCGCGTGGATGGAGCGCCGGCGCACCGACCCGGTCGACCGCGCGATGTCGGTCTACGAGATCCACTTCGGATCGTGGCGGCGGGTGCTCGAGGACAACAACCGGCCGCTGAGCTACCGCGAGATGGCGCCGTTGCTCGCCGACCACGTCATCGAGATGGGGTTCACCCACGTCGAGGTGATGCCTCTGGCGGAGCACCCCTTCGACGGCTCGTGGGGTTATCAGGTGACGGGGTTCTTCGCGCCCACCCACCGCTTCGGCACGCCCGACGACTTCAAGTTCTTCGTCGACCACCTCCACCAGCGGGGCATCGGCGTCATCCTCGACTGGGTGCCGGCGCATTTCCCGCGGGATTCCTTCGCGCTCGAGCACTTCGACGGCACCCACCTCTACGAACACGCGGACCCGCGGCAGGGCGCGCACCAGGACTGGGGCACGCTGATCTTCAACTTCGGCCGCAACGAGGTGCGCAATTTCCTCCTCGCCAACGCCATCTCGTGGCTCGACCGCTACCACATCGACGGCCTGCGGGTCGACGCCGTGGCCTCGATGCTCTACCTCGACTACTCGCGCAAGGAGGGGGAGTGGATCCCGAATCGTTTCGGCGGGCGGGAGAACCTCGAGGCGATCGATTTCCTGCGGCAGGTGAACTCCGTCGTGCACGAGCGTTTCCCGGGCGTGCTCACGATCGCGGAGGAGTCGACCGCCTGGCCGGGCGTCTCGAAGCCCGCGGGCGAAGGCGGGCTCGGCTTCGACCTCAAGTGGAACATGGGCTGGATGCACGACACCCTGCGCTACTTCTCGAAGGAGCCGGTCCACCGCAAGTGGCACCACAACGACCTCACCTTCGGGATGCTCTACCAGTACGCCGAGCGCTTCATCCTCGTCTACTCGCACGACGAGGTCACCCACGGGAAGGCCTCGATGCTCCTCAAGATGGCGGCCGGCACGATCGCGGAAAAGGCGCGGCAACTGCGCGCGCTCTACGGCTTCATGTGGGGCTGGCCGGGGAAGAAACTCCTCTTCATGGGAGGCGAGTTCGGACAGTCCGCCGAGTGGGCGCACGACCGCAGCCTCGACTGGCACCTCCTCGAATACCTCGACCACGAGGGCATCCGCCGGCTCGTCCGCGACCTCAACCGCGTCTACGCCCGCGAGACGGCGCTCCACGCCCACGAATTCGAGTCCGCGAACTTCCGTTGGATCAACGCCTCCGACGCCGACGCCAGCGTGATCTCGTTCGTCCGGATCGATCCCGCCAACGGCGCCCGCGTCGTCGTGGTCGGCAACTACACGCCGATCCGTCGCGACGGCTACCGCCTCGGCTTCCCCGGCGGAGGTGAATGGGCGGAGGTGGTCAACACCGACTCCGCCTTCTATGGAGGGTCGAACGCCGGCAACGCCGGCGTCGTCGTGGCCGAGGCGATCCCCTGTGACGGCTTCGAGCACTCCGCGGTCCTCACCCTCCCGCCCATGGGCACGCTCTTCTTCACCCCGCGGACCTCCGACGCCCCGGCCCCGGCGACCGCGGCCGCGGAGCCGACGCGTCCCGCCCGCGCCCCGCGCCCGAAGCGGACCGCGAAGAAGCGCTGAACGCCGCGCCCGTGGGGGCACCCCGGTCGGTCCTGAAGGTAGCGGCGGCATCCTTGCCGCC
>DAIPIQ010000037.1:22523-24249 GCA_036770745.1 Opitutaceae bacterium
GGCGGTTTCCCGCCCACGCAGGACCGGATTCGAGCTTCCGACGTGGTGCTCGAAGAACGTCCAAAATTCCCCGACGAAGTTTGCGCGGCCGGGAACTGCGGCTCGGCAAGGCGGAGGATGGCCTCTGCGAAGATCCCCCGCCTCTCCGCCTCGCGGCGTACCGGCACGGTCCTCGATGCAGAGCACCCCCACAACGCCGTAGGCGCTTGCCGAGGTGGCGTGCCTTTCGCCGAAAGGCACGATTGCCTCTTCAATGGGCCAACAGACCCGCGAACGATCAAGGGAGGTCGTAACTTCTCCGACGGGGTCTGCGCGGCCGGTAAATGCGGCTCGGCCAAGGCGGGGGCGGTGGGTGGTCAACGCCCTCAACGCAGCCCCCGTCGGAGGACCTCCCTCAAGCCTCGCCGACTTGCCTTGGATCAATCTTTTGCCCTAGTGCCTTTGTCAGTAGCCCCGCGACTACGATGCGAAATCGGCCTCACGCCCCCCCCCACCCGGCAGGTCGGTGCCGTAGCGGCGGCATCCCGTTCGATCCAAGTGATCGGCGACGGCGGGCTCCTCACCGAAGTCGTCGTCGCGGCGGCAAGGCGCCTCCGTCCCAAGGCGCAGGTGACGGTCGCCTTCTCCTCCTCCCTCCCTGAGGCGTCGGGGCTCGTCATCCTCGTCGCGCTCCGTCGCGAGCAGGATTCATGGAGTCGCGTTCGTCGCCTCCTCGTTGCCGGCGCGCCGGATCCGCCGCGCATCGTGGCCACCGATGCGCAGGCGGGCGCCACCCTCCGCGAGCTCGATCGGCGACGCCCCGCCGGACTGATTGATCTGGGAGACAAGGGTGCGGGAGCGTTGGGCGAGGCGTTGCACCGCTCCTTCGAGCATCCGCGCTACGTGGCTCCGCGTTTCGCCGCGGTCCTGCGCGAGTCCGCCCGGGTGCGCCCCGAGCTCGTGCTCAATCCGGCCGAGGAGCGCGTCCTCGTCGTCCTCGGTCTCGACCTCGGCGACGAGGAGGCCGGCCGCCGACTCGGATTGCGCCGCCGCACGATCGAGCACTACCGCCGGACGTTGGCGCACAAGCTGGGCGTGCGCGACGCCGCGGGCCTCGTCCACGCGGCGTGGAAACATGGATACACGACCCTGTCGCCCGAGGGGGAGTTGATCCCCGGTTCGACCGCCGTCCTTCGCGGCCTCGCCGACGAGGCGGGACGAGTGACCGGACCGCGGCTGTCAAGCCTGCGCTTCCCGTAAATTTACGGAAACGCCGCGCTGTCCGTGCCCCCCGTGGCCGGGGCACGCTGGGGGCCGAGGTTGCTTCCCATGTCTCCCGAAGAATCCCGCTCCCGTCCGTCCCCTCCGGCGCGCCCCCGGGCGATCGCCGTCGCGCTCCTGCTCCTGTTGCCCGCCGCCTTCGCCGCGCCTGTGGTGCGCACGGGGCCGGCCGTGCCGGCCCCGGCCCCCGAGACGATCCGCACCGGCGGGCGCACCGCGGTGCAGGCGTGGGTCGCGGAGCGTTCCGCGGCCGATCCCACGAAGCGGCCGGCCGAGGTGAAGGCCTTCGAGGCCTGCCTCGAGCTGGCGCTCTCGATGGTCGAGCAGGCCGGCGGGCCATGCCGCGCAGATCTGCTCGAGGAGCACCAGCTGCTGATCGCCCATGAAGGTGGCGGCCAGCGTCTCGCGCAGCTCGGCATCCAGCGTCACGAAGGGCAGGTCCTCGGTACAGACCACGGCGTTGTGC
>DAIPIQ010000038.1:0-24172 GCA_036770745.1 Opitutaceae bacterium
GTCGGCGGGGGCACGGTTCGCGGCGGGTCGGCCGCGGGCAACCTCTTTCTTCGGGGCGTCACGGTGGAAACGAGAGTGGTGGCGTGCTTCGGTACTGCTCAGGACCGAAGGGCGTCTCTATGGCCGGGGCGGATGCATCGACCGGAACCAACTGACGTGGCCACGGCAGCAGGATGCTGCCGCCACTTTGGTTTCACCCTTCGATCCCTCTGATCCCTTGCTCGGATTCCGCGCGCGACCTCGACCCGGGGGCCGTCGGGCGATCGACCAGGGCCCCGCGCCGGGACCGCTCAGCGCGAGATGTCGCTCTGCCGGAGCACGCGCATGCCGGCGTTGCGCAGGGCCTGGGCGGCGAGGTCGAGGTCCTCCAGGTTCATCGCGAGCGCGCCCTTCTGCTCCGGACGGAAGATGAAGGGGTAGATGTAGTGGATGTTGATCTCGGCCGCGAAGAGCGCCGTGAGCACGGTGCGCAGCTCGCGCTCGGCATCCATTTCCACGACCAGCAGGTCGCTTTCGGTGAACGGAAAACCGTGCTCGAGGAGCAGGGTCCGCGCGCCGTCGGGATCGTCCACGATCACCCGGATGATCGCGCAGTCGGTCGTGTCCATCGTCGTGATCGCGAGCACGTGGATGTCGTGCGATCCGAGCAGGTTCACGAATTCGCTGAGGCGGCCGACCTTGTTCTCGGAGAAGAGGGCGAACTGCTTCACCGGCTCGTGATGCGGGGCGCGTGCGGTGTCGAAAGGCATGGCGGAGCCGCCCTAGATGCCCTGCCGAAGGCCCGGTGGTCAATCACGCGGATGGGGCGTCGGCCCGGGCGATGTCGAGGAGGGCTCGTGCCGACGAAAAAGGCCCGCCGTCACCGGCGGGCCTTCGGGAAAGTGGTGGAGACGATCGGGATCGAACCGACGACCTCCACAATGCCATTGTGGCGCTCTTCCAACTGAGCTACGTCCCCACTTCCGGAGGTCAGGGGGCCAGAAAACGCGGCAAGAGGTCGCCGATGGCAAGCGGTTTCTTGCGGGTCCGCGGCGTCACCAGAAGACGATGTAGAGCAGCACCGTGAGCACGCAGACGACGATGCCGGCGTTGCGGGCGCCACGCGAGGGGGTGACATCGAAACCGGGGTTGACGGGCAACACCACGGGCTGCGGGAGCGGCTTGAGCACGGTGCAGAGCGCGAGCACGGCGACCACGATCCCGAAGCAGATCGCCATGCGGTCGAGGAACGCGACGTCCAGCGTCTGCTTGAACACGCCGTAGAGCACGGCGTTGAGCAGGATGCCGAGCCAGCCGAGGAAGCGCGGGGCGCGCTTCACGAGCAGGCCGAAGAGGCAGACCGCGAGGATGCCCGGGCTGATGAAGCCCTGAAACTCCTGGATGAAGGAGAAGATCCCGCCGAACTCGGGCCGGCCGAGGCTCGGGGCGATCAGGCAGGCGACGACCACGAACGCCAGCACGCAGACGCGACCCACCGTCACGAGCTCGGATTGGGAAGCGCGCCGGCGGGCCCGGCTCCAGACGTCCATCGCAAAGATCGTGGAGGCGGCGTTGAGCATGGAGGCGAGCGAGCTCACGACCGCGCCGAAGATCGCGGCGAAGATGAAGCCCTTCAGGCCCGAGCCCTCCTTCAGGAGGTTGCGCAGCAGCGTGGGGAACGCCGCGTCGTAGTCGTAGCCGACGAGTCGCGTGGCCACGCCGAGCCCCCGCCGGCCGGCCTCGACCACGAGGGCGGCGTTCTTCCCGGCGAGCGCGGCGGGATCGGCGACGAGCGCGAGGTCGGGCTCGACCCCGAGCTTCGCGGAATTGTGCCGGAAGATCTCGAGCGCGGTCGCGCCCTCGAGTTTGGCGAAGTTGTCCGAGAAAGGATGCACCCGGGCCGAGCCGGCGCGGAACTCGGCGAGGATCGACTCGTTCTTGCGCTCGGCCTCCCGGCGCAGGTCGGCGTTGAAGAGGTTGAAGGCGAGGATCCCCGGGATCACCACCGCGAACGGGATGATCAGCTTGAGGAGCGCGGCGAAGACGATGCCCTTCTGGCCCTCGGCGAGCGACTTCGAGCCGAGCGTGCGCTGCACGATGTACTGGTTCAGGCCCCAGTAGAAGAAGTTGGGGATCCACAGCCCGACGAGCAGCGCCGTCCACGGGATCGCAGGATCGTTGGCGGGCCGCACCATGTGGAGCTTTCCGCCGGCCTCGACCGCGCCCTGATTGAGCAGGAGGAAACGTTGGATGCCCCCGGCGTTCTCGATCTGCTCGGGAGTGACGCCGGGCACGGCCGCGGTGGCGGCGAGCGCGACCGGATCGGCGGAGGCGAGCGCGTCGAAACACAGGTAGGTGATGATCAGGCCGCCCACGATCAGGGCGGCTCCCTGGATCAGGTCGGCCCACGCGCAGGCCTTCAGGCCACCGGCGAAGACGTAACCCGCCGAAAGCAGACCGATGATCCAGCAGGCGGTCGTGATGTCGCCCAGATCGAGCCCGAGCAGCGTCGTCTCCTGGAAGGCGACGCTGATCACCTTCGCTCCGGAGAAGATCACCGACGCGGTCGGGACGCCGACGAGGATGACCAGGGTGGCGACCGCCATGATGAAGCGGGAGGTCCAGCCGTAGCGGTGCTCCAGAAACTCGGGGATCGTGTAGATCCCGGTCTTCAAGAACGTCGGGAGGAAGACGAACGCGACCACGACGAGCGTGATCGCCGCCATCCACTCGTAGCTGGCGATCGCCATGCCCAGCCAGTCCGCGGCCTGCCCCGACATGCCGACGAACTGCTCGGTCGAGATGTTCGCGGCGATGAGCGAAAAACCGACGAGCCACCACGTCAGGCCGCGACCGGCGAGGAAGTAGTCGCTCGCGCCCTGTTCGCCATGGGTTTCCTCCTTCCTGCTCTGCCACAGACCGATGGCGACGACGGCGGCGACGAATCCAAGGAAGACGACAAGATCAAGTGGTGACATGGTGATCGGGAGGGGGTCTGGCGCGGGCGTGGGGGAACGCGAGCGGCCGGAGGCTGCCGCGGTCGCCTCGCCCGGCCAAGTGAAAATCTCGGCCGGCGGCTTCATCTCGTCGGTGGCCGCGGTCTCTCCGTCGCCACGCGATCGGAAGGCACGGGCGGGCCGCATTTCCCTGTCGCACAGACGCTGTCGGAGAATCCAGGATCTCACGGATGAAAGCCCTGCTCCTCACCGCGCCTTCGACGCTGGCGATGGTCGATCTGCCCACGCCCGAGCCCGCGCCGGGTGAGGCGCTCCTGCGCATCCGGGCCTGCGGCATCTGCGGGAGCGACCTCCACGGCTGGGACGGGTCGAGCGGTCGCCGTCGTCCGCCCCTCGTGATGGGGCACGAGGCCTCGGGCGAAATCGCCGCGCTCGGCGACGGCGTCGAGGGCTGGAGCGTCGGCGATCGGGTGACGTTCGATTCCACCATCTTTTGCGGTGAATGCGACGCCTGTCTCTCGGGCCGGAACAATCTCTGTGGCCGCAGGCGCGTCGTCGGGGTCGCCCCGGTCGAATACTCGCAGGCGGGCGCCTTCGCCGAGTTTCTCGCCCTGCCCACCCGGATCCTGCACCGCCTTCCCGCCGCCCTCCCCTTCACCCGGGCCGCGCTCGTCGAGCCCACCGCGATCGCCCTCCATGCCGTGCGGCTCGTCGCGCTGCGACCGACCGACACGGTCGTCGTGGTCGGGGCCGGGATGATCGGGCTGCTCATCGTGCAGGCCCTTCGCTGGGCCGGGGTCGCGCGGATCGTCGCGCTCGACCTTTCGGATGCGCGCCTCGCCCTCGCCCGCCGGCTCGGCGCGACCCACGCGTTCAATTCCCGGACCGACGACGTCCCGGCCCGGGTCGACGAACTCACCGACGGGCTTGGCGCGGACGCGACCTTCGAGGTCGTCGGCGCGACGGCGACGGTCAACCTCGCGATCCACCTCGCGCGGCGCGGCGGTTCGATCGTCCTGGTGGGCAATCTCGCGCCGAAGACCGACGGTTTCCCGCTCCAACGCGTCGTCACCGGCGAACAGACGATCCGCGGCAGTTGCGGGGCCGCGCCGGACGACTACCGGCTCGGCCTCGAGCTGATCGGCGACGGCACGATCGACGCCGCGGCCATCATCACCGCGACGGCGCCGCTCGCCGAGGGCCCGGCGTGGTTTCAACGCCTCACCCATTCGCCCGGCGACCACCTCAAGGTCGTCCTCATCCCATGACCTCGGAATCGAAGAACCTCGTCATCATCACGGGCGCCGGCTCCGGCGTCGGCCGCGCCACCGCGCTGCGCTTCGCCGGGCTCGGTTGGCGCATCGCGCTGCTTGGGCGGCGGGCCGGGCCGCTGGAGGAGACCGCCGGGGCCGCGGGCCCCGGCGCCTCGGTCTGGCCGTGCGACCTCGCCGACGCGGCGGCGGTCGCCGATCGCGCCCGGGACATCACCACGGCGCTCGGCGCGCCGGCCGTCGTGGTCCACGCCGCGGGCACGAACACTCCGCGTCGAAGCTGGGTGGAACTTTCCGACGCGGATTTCGAGGAGCTCATGGCGGCGAATTTCCGCGGGGCGTTCCACCTCACCCGGGCCCTTCTGCCGACGATGCGGGCGCGGGGCGAGGGCACGTTCGTCTTCGTCAACTCCGAGGCGGGCCTGCGCGCGAACGCCAAGGCCGGCCTCGCCTACGTGACCTCGAAGTTCGCCCTGGCCGGTCTCGCCCAGTCGCTCAACGCCGAGGAGCGGCTGGGCGGCGTGCGCGCCTGCTCGATCTTCCCCGGCGACATCGACACGCCGCTCCTGGAGAAGCGGCCGTCGGCCCCGCCGCCGGAAGCGCGAGCGCGGATGCTTCAGGCGGACGACGTGGCCGCGTGCATCGTCCTCGCCGCGACGCTCCCCGGGCGGGCGCTGGTCGAGGAACTGGTCGTGCGCCCCACCCGCGCCGGTTGAGGGCGGCGCTCAGCCCACGCTCGCCGGGTCGACGTCGAGGGAGGTGTGGACGTCGTCCGGGAGGGGAAACCCGGCTCGCAGGCCCGCGAGGAGCGCGACGAATTTCGCCACGCCCGAAGTGAAGTACCAAACCTGGTAGCGGTAGTGGTCCTTGATCTTGCCGACCGGGCAGGGCGCGGGGCCGCGCACCTCGACCGTCGCGCCGGCGGCCTCCGCGACCTTGCGGGTCCAGTGCTCGGCGAAGTACGCGACCTTCTCGGCGTTGGGTCCGCGGAAGATCTCGAGCACGAGGTGCCGGTAGGGCGGGTAGCGGTGGTGGCGGCGCAGTCGCGCCTCCTCTTCGAGGAACCCGTCGACCTCGGATTGTTTGCCGAACTGGATCGGCATCGCGTGCGGCGTGAACGTCTGCACCACGACCTCGCCGGCGAGGTCGCCGCGGCCGGCGCGGCCGGCGACCTGGACGAGGAGCTGGAACGTCCGCTCGTTGGCGCGGAAATCGGGGACATGGAGCGAGAGGTCCGCGTCGACGAGACCGACGAGGGTGACGTTGGGGAAGTCGAGCCCCTTTCCGATCATCTGCGTGCCGACGAGCACGTCGATCCGGCCGAGACGGAACTCGCCGAGGATCTCGCGCATCCGGTTCTTGCGGCTCATCGCATCCGCGTCGACGCGCACCACGCGCGCGTGGGGCACGATGCGCTGCACGACGTCCTCGACCTTCTGCGTGCCGAGGCCGCGCCAGCGGATCTGCTCGGAGCCGCAACCCGGGCACCGCAGCGGCGCCGCGCGTTCGGCCCCGCACTGGTGGCATTTCAGCGTCTCGTCGGTCCGGTGGTAGGTCATCGACACGCTGCAATGGTCGCACCCGGCCACGTAACCGCACTCGCGGCAGAGCATGCTGCTGGAGAAACCGCGGCGGTTGATGAAGAGGATGCTCTGCTCGCGGTTCTCGAAGCGCACCTTCAGCTTCTCCGCCAGGACCGTCGAGATCGCGGTCGGCCCGCGCCGCTTGAGGATCTCCTTGCGCATGTCGACGATGTGCATGAGCGGCAGCCGCCGGTCGTCGACGCGGCGCGTCAGGCGCTCGAGCCGGTACTTGCCGGCGGCGGCGTTGACCCAGGACTCGAGCGAGGGCGTGGCCGATCCGAGCACGCAGACCGCACGGTTGAGCATCGCGCGGTAGACCGCGACGTCGCGGCCCTGGTAGCGGGGCGACTCGTCCTGCTTGTAGGCGGGCTCGTGCTCCTCGTCGACGATCACCAGCCGCAGGTCGGGCACGGGTGCGAAGACGGCCGAGCGCGCGCCCACGACCACGCGGGCGCGCCCCGAGGCCAGCGCGGACCAGGCGTCGATCCGCTCCCCGTCGGAGAGGTGGCTGTGCCAGACCACCACATCCTGCAGGCCGTGCCGGGCGAAACGCGACCGCAGGCGCCCGACCGTCTGCGGCGTGAGCGCGACCTCGGGCACGAGGAAGATCACGGAGCCGCCCGCGCCGAGCGCGTGCTGCATCGCGTCGAGGTAGACCTCCGTCTTGCCGGAGCCGGTGACGCCGCAGAGCAGGTGGACGACGAAGACGCCCGCCTCCAGGCCCGCCCGCAACGACGCGGCGGCGGCGCGCTGCTCCTCGTTCAGCGTCACCGCCTTCGCCTCGGCGATCTCGTTCGCCCCGAAATCGTCGGCGTAGGCGATCCGGGCGACCGTGCCCGCCGTCTCGACGATCCAACCGCGGTCGACCAGCGCCGCGCAGGTCGCCGCCGTGATTCCGAGCCGGGAGAGGACGAGGCCCTTGCGCACGGGTCGCGCCTGCTGGCGGAGGAACGCGAGGAGCGCGTGTTGCTTGGGAGCGCGCCGCAGCAGCTTCGCGAGTTCCTCGTCGTCCGGACCGCTCGCGCCGACGGCGAGGAGTTTTTCGATCTTCGCGCCTCCGCCGCGACGGACCGGCGCGGGCACCATCGCCTCGATCACCGATTCACGCGTCGCCCCGTAGTAGGCCGTCATCCATTCGGCGAGCCGGATGAGATCGGGCGTGAGCACGGGATCGGGATGGACCACGGCGGAGACGAACTTCAACCGCGCCGCCGGCAGATCCGGGGTCGGGTCGACCTCTCGGATCACGGCGAGCCGTTGCGTGCGCAGGACCGGGACCTGGACGAGCACGCCGGGGCGCATCGCGGGGACGAGCCGCGCCGGCACGCGGTAGTGGAGCACCTTGTCGAAGCCGGCGAGGGGCCAGACGCCGACGATCCTTTCGCCTTGCGCGCTCATCGCGCGGGACCGGGCGGAGGGGGGTGATCAGGAGTGGTGGCTGGCGCCGGTCTTGCTGAAGACCGACGGCAGTCTCCACGGCCGGTTCGATGCATCGACCCCGGCCACTTGGCATCCCTTGGCGTGGGCCGGGGTTCATCCCCGGCTTTCGGCAAGGAGACGCGGAAGAAGCCGGGGATGAACCCCGGCCCACGATGGCAGGTTGCCACCACCCTCGATCGCACCCCGGGCGGGGGGGCGGGCGCCTTGTGGGTTGACTCGGAAAAAACCCACGGGGAGGTTCCACCCGTGACCCTGGAGGCGTGCCGCGAACGCTTTAAATCCTTTCTCGACCAGCACGGCCTGCGTGTCACGGGACAGCGGCTGGCCATCTTCGAGGCCGTGTTCGCGCAGACGACGCACTGCACTGCGGAGGAGTTGTTGGACAAGGCGCGGGCCATCGATGCATCCGTTTCGCGGGCGACGGTCTACCGCACGCTTCCGATCATGATCGAGAGCGGATTGATGCGCGAGGTCGACATCGGAAAGAACCTGAAGTTCTACCTCCCCCACCGCCCGGATCAGTCCGGCCAGCAGGCGCAGGTGATCTGCGAGGACTGCGACCGGATCTTCGAGATCGCGGCGCCCTTCATGGAGTGGTACGGCAACAGCGTCTCCTCGCGCCTCGGTCTCACCCCGGTCTCGCAGCGCCTCCAGGTCACGGCCACCTGCGACGAGTTTCGCAGCGGCGGCCGTTGCAAACACCGCCGTTGAGGCGACCTTTCCGGGCGCACCGCGCGACCGATGTCGAAACCCGACCGTCATCTTTTCGAAATCGCGTTCTTCGAGTCCGTCCTTCGCCGCAATCCGCGTGACTCCGACGTGATCGAGCTGCTCGGGGGCCTCTACACCAAGGAGGGCCGGATCGACGACGGTCTGCGGATGGACCGGCGGCTGGTGCGCCTGCTTCCTTCGAGCGCGACCGCGCACTACAACCTCGCGTGCAGCCTCGCCCTCAAGAAACGCCGGTCGGAGGCGCTGCGTTGCCTGGAGCGCGCGATCGAGCTCGGGTACCGCGACCGCGACTGGCTCGTCCAGGACCCCGACCTCGAGGGCTTGAAGCACCACCCCTCGTTCCAGAACGTCGTCGCCAAGCTCCGCGCCGCCGACTGAGCGCCGAGGAAGCGGGTTGCGCGCGCCCGGGGCGGGGCTTTGTCTGCCTCGATGGCCGCAGCCGTTGAACAGGAGCCGATGATCCTTGCGCCCCGCGCCGGGGCGGAGGAACCGCTCACGCCGATCCAGGAGGAGATCCTCGAGCTCAAGCGCGTGCGCAACGCCGTCATCCTCGCCCACAACTACCAGGTCGACGCGATCCAGCGGGTGGCCGACTACGTGGGCGATTCGCTCGGCCTCTCCTACCAGGCGCAACGGGCGGCGGCCGACGTGATCCTCTTCTGCGGCGTCCACTTCATGGCGGAGACCGCGAAGATCGTGAATCCCGGGAAGACCGTCCTCCTCCCCGACCTCGCGGCGGGTTGCTCGCTCTCCGACTCGTGCCCGGCCGGGCGCCTCGCCGCCTACAAGGAGGCCGATCCCGGCCTCTACGTCGTCGCCTACATCAACTGTTCCGCGGCGGTGAAGGCGCTCAGCGACGTGATCTGCACGAGCGGCAACGCCGTGCGGATCGTGGGCCGCGTGCCGGCCGATCGGGAGATCCTTTTCGTCCCCGACCAGAACCTCGGCCAGTGGGTCGCGGGGCGGACCGGGCGGCCCATGCGGCTGTGGCCGGGCAGCTGCTACGCCCACGTGCTCTTCACCGTGCGCGCCCTCGAGCGGGTGAAGGCGCGCTTCCCCGACGCGCCGATCGTCGCCCATCCCGAGTGCGTCGCCGCCGTGCGCGACATGGCCGACGAAGTGTGCAGCACGGAGTTGATGGTGAAGTTCTGCCGCGAGACGCCGGCGGAGCGGATCGTCGTCGTCACGGAGTCCGGGATGCTCCACCGCCTGCGCCGCGAGGTCCCGGGCAAGACGTTCATCGCGGGCCCGACCGACACCTGCGCCTGCAACGACTGCCGTTACATGAAACTGAATACGATCGAGAAGGTGCGCGACGCGCTCCGCGACCTCCGGCCGGAGATCACGATGGACGAGGCCGTGCGGGCCGCCGCCTTCACGCCGATCCAGCGCATGCTCGACTGGAGCCGCGCCTAGGCCGCGCGCCGTCGTGTCCCCGCCGCCGTCCCCGCCTCCCGCCCCGGCCGCCGAGGCCGAGGCGGCCCGGCGCTCCGAGCTCACGTTTCGCCACGACCGCGTCCGCGGGGCCTGTCAGGGCGTGTTGGAGACCGGGCTCATGACGTTCGGGCTGGTCGTGGTGATCCGCCACTACGAGGCCCCGCAGGGGGTGAAGGCCCTCGTGTCCGCCGCCAACGCCGTCGGGCTGCTTCTCACTCCGCTGAGCCTGTTCCTGATCTCGCGCTCCGGCTGGACGGCCTCCCGCGCGGCCTCGCTCAACTTCGGCCTCGGGGCGGTCTTCCTCGCGCTCGCCGCCGCGAGTCGCGACCTCGCCCTCTTCGCCCCGCTCTTCGTCCTCGCCTCCCTCGTGCTCTCCCAGCAGGCGCCGCTGATGGTGCACATCTACACGGCGAACTACGCCGCGAACCGGCGGGGGCGCCTGCTCTCGACGAGCATCGTGTTGTCACTCGTCACCGCGATCGTCTTCTCGACCGTCGGCGGTCGACTCCTCGACCGCGATCTGGAGACGCACCGGCTGCTCTTCGCGGTCATGTGTCTCGCCGCCCTGGTCGCGGCACGTTCGGTGGCGCGGATGCCCTCCCGATCGTTCGCGAGCGAGGGCGGGTCCAATCCCCTCACCGCGATCCGCTACGCGTGGCGGGACCGGGTGTTCGGCTGGATGCTCGTCGTCTGGATGTTCATGGGTTTCGGCAACCTCCTGATGCTCCCGCTGCGGGTCGAGTACCTGGCGAATCCCGATTTCGGGATCAACGCCTCCAACGTCCAGATCGCGCTCGTGACCGCGGTCGTGCCGTCGGTCGTGCGGCTCGCCACCACCCACGTCTGGGGCTCGTTCTTCGACCGGCACGACTTCTTCACGATCCGCACCGTGCTCAACGGGATCTCGCTGCTCGCGATCCTGCTGTTCTTCCTCACCGACAACCTCTGGGTCATCGGCCTCGGGGGCGCGCTCTTCGGGCTCGGGATGGCGGGCAGCAACATCGCGTGGAATCTCTGGGTCACGAAGTTCGCCCCGCCCGGCCGGGCCTCGGACTACATGAGCGTGCACACCTTCCTCACCGGAGTGCGCGGGGTGACGGCGCCGTTCCTCGGCTTCTGGTTGATCGTGCGGATCGGGCCGCTCCAGACCGCCCTGATCGCGGGCGGACTGGTCGCGCTCTCGATGGTGCTGCTCGATCCGCTGCGTCGCCGGCACCGCCAGCCTCGCCCAAGGTAGCGCGCCCCTCGCCGAGGGGCGCGACGGCGGCCTACAAGAAGAAGCCTCGTTGCCGCTCGCTGATCGGGAGTCCGACGCGCTCCATGACGAGGAGCAGGTCCTCCCAGACGATCCGCTTGGTCCGGTTGGAGGCGTTGCGCAGCAGGTAGGACGGGTGGTAGGTCACCATCAGCGGCGTGCCGTTGAACTCCTTCCACTGCCCGCGGATCGACCCCAGGCTCTTGAAGGAGCCGAAACCCAACAGACCCTCCGCAGCCGTGCTTCCGAGGGCGACGATCACCTTGGGGCGCACCACCTCGACCTGGGCGCGAAGGTAGGGAAGACCGAAACGCATCTCCGCCTCGGTGGGCGGACGATTGCCCGTCTGCTGCACGCTCTTTCCGGTGAGCCGGCCCTCCATCTCGGGACGCCAGTTGAGGATGTTGCCGATGTAGACGCGTTCGCGCGTCAGCCCCATCGCCTCGATCATCTTCGTCAGCAGCCGGCCGGCCGGGCCGACGAACGGTTCGCCCTGCACCTCCTCCTCGCCGCCCGGGGCCTCTCCGCAGAAGAAGATGTCGGCGTCGCAATCACCGACGCCGAAGACGACCTTGCACGCGCCGTGGGTGTGGGCGCGGCAGACGGGGCAGGACAGCACGCGATCGCGCAACCACTCCCAGCGCTCGCGTTTCGAGCCTTCGGGCAGGTGGACGACCGGCGGCTCGGGCAGCGCCCGCGGATCCTCGCCGGCCCGCCCGGGCAGGGCCCGCGCCTCGACGGAGGCGCGACCGGCGGCCGCGGCGACGACCTGCTGGAAGGCGCTCGCGGAGGCCGACGACTCGCGCACCGCCGGCGGAGGGGCCTCGCGCGTTTCGACGCGAGGCCGCGCAGGCGCCGGCGACGGTTTCAGCTTCGCCCGGAGCAGGGCGAGCGCCTCGTCCGAGACGGTCACGGCCTCGACGCCGTCGCGCTTGAGCCGGCGCAGTTCGTCGAGCAGGGCGTGGAGGTGTGCGCTCATGAAGGGGTCCGGGCGGCGAGCATGCGCTCGACGTATTTCGCGAGCAGGTCGAACTCGAGATTCACGAGCTCGCCCGCGACGCGCGTCCCGAGGTTCGTCACCGCGAGGGTGTGCGGGATCAGCCACGCGACGACGCTCTCCGGCAGGAGTTCGGCGACGGTGAGGGAGATCCCGTCGATCGCGATCGAGCCCTTCGGGATCAGGAGGTGGCGGAACCTTTCCGGGATCGCGACCTCGAGGCGGACGTCCGCCCCGCGCGGCTCGAGCGCGAGGATCGGCGCCGCGGCGTCGACGTGTCCCGAGACGAAATGCCCCCCCACCCGACCGTCGAAGCGGAGGCTCCGCTCGAGGTTCACGACGCCGCCGGTACGCAGCTCCCGGAGATTCGTGAGCGATCGGGTGATCTCGAGGAGGTCGAAGCCGAGCCGCCCCTCGTCGATCGTCACGACGGTGAGGCAGCATCCGTTGACGGCCACGCTGTCGCCGAGGGCGATCGCGCCGGGCTCCGCCACGAATCGCGCGCGGACCTCCAGGCGCACCCCGTCCCCGCGGGGTTCGAGACGGTGTACTTCCGCCCTCTCTTCGACGATGCCGGTGAACATGGGAGTCTAGCGAAGCGGGACGCGGATCACGGCCGTCTCGGCCCCACGACCGATCAGGAGCACGAACTCCGGCCGCGCCGTGTCGGCCTCGATCGCGGTCGTCCGCTCGACCGCCGTCTCGTAGGTCGTCACCGCCTGTCCGTCGATCTCGCGGATCAGGTCGCCGGAGCGCAGGCCGGCGGTGGCGGCGGGGCTGTTGGGTTTGACGAAGTTCGCGATCACCCCCCGTTCCTCGCCGTCGGCGAGCCGGCGCGAGATGCTGTCGAAGAGGACGAACTCGCGCAGCGTGATCCCGAGCCGTTCGAAGTAGAGGCGGCGGGCCTCCTTGAGCGGCGTGGGCTGGGTCCCGACCGTCACCGCGAACTCCCGGCGCTCGCTTCCCCGCACCACGCCGATGCGCATCACCTCGCCGGGTTTGCGGCGGAGGATCTCGCGCTCGAAGAAGGTCGTGACCACGCGCGCGGGGCTGAAGCGCGGAAACGGGCTGCCGTCGACCGCCACGATCACATCGCGCTTCTCCACCCCGGCCTTCGCCGCGGGTCCGTCGCGTACGATGTCCGAGACGACCACGGCGGAACGGTTCTCGATCTGGAGGAACTCCGCGACCTCGCGATCGACCGGCTGGAGCCCGACCACGCCGAGCCACGGCACGGCCTGCCCGGTGGGCGCCGGCGGCACGTTGCCGAGGTGCGGCAGGACTTCGGCGGCGAGCATGAAGTTGGCCGAGCCGTTCGCGTTCTGCAGGCCGACGTTGTAGCGATCGTTCTCGAGGAAGAGCACGCGGTCCTGCGGCAACGGATTCCCGGCCCATCCGACGAACCCGCCCGCACGGGCGAAGACCGGCGAACCGGGGCTCGCGAGGTCGTTGGCGGCGAAGCCGACGCGCTGCGGCAGATCCTGGATCGCGGCGACGTGCCCGATCATCAGGTACGGCTGGAAGTCGAACTCCTTTCCCATCACCCCGATGCCCCAGACCGGATCGCCGAGCGCCGGGACGGCGACCGGGTGGTCGGTGCAGGGGACGAGCCCCGCGATGCCTTCCGGGGCGACGCGCAGGAAGTGCCAGCCGGTGAAGTAGTCCTGCCCGAGGTAGGTCGCGCTCGCACCGTCGCGCGTGGCGGGCGGGTAGACCTTGAAGTCCTTCAGTTGCCCGGGCGGCAGCCAGCCCGGGATCGCGGTGTCGAGGAGGACGACAAGGCCGCGGTCATCGGCCACCATCCCGACGACGGTGGAGGGCCGCCGGTCGATCTCGGTCTCGACGAAGAATTCGACCGCGACGATCGAACGCGTGCGCTCACGAAACAGTTCCTCGAGCGAGGGAGAGGCGGCGAGCCTCGGGAGGATGAGCGTGGCGAGAAGGACGACCGCGGCCGACCGGGCGGCGCGCGAGGGCGGGAGCGTCATGGTTTGAGGACAAAGAACGCCACCGAACGATTGCGCAACGCTTCAACGAGCATCGACTCGGGGTTCGAGGAGAACACGCCGTAGATCTCCTTGAGCGAATCGAGCTCCCCGATCGCGCGGCTGTTGACCTTCGTGATGATGTCGCCGCGCGCCAGCCCCGCCTTCTCGGCGGGGAACGCCGGTTGCGTGCCGATCACGATCACGCCGTCCTCGTCGGGCAGCCGGTTCTCCCGTGCGAAGGCCCGCGAGACCTTGCGCACGCTCATCCCCCATTTCTCGAAGGCCCACTCCTCGCCCACCCGGCTTTCCAGCAGCTCGGTCGTGACGGTGACGGCGAACTCGAGCCCGCCGCGCTTGACCGCGAGCACCACCTGCGCGCCGACGGGCACGCTCGCGATCCGGTTCTGAATCGGCGGAAGCTGCTCCGGGAAGCGACCGTCCACCGGCGCGCCGTCGAGCGCGAGCACGATGTCCCCCGGCCGCAGGCCCGCGCGGCTCGCGGGCGAACCGGGGTCGACGCTGTTGACGAGCATCCCCGTGTTGGTCGCGAGCGCGTAGAAGCCCTCGAGGTCGCGCAGCGCACCGGGCACGATCCCGATGTAGCTGCGGGTCACCCCGCCTTCGGCGAGCAGGCGCGCGGCGACGTCGCGTGCGATCGCCGAGGGGATGGCGAAGCCGAGGTTGTCCGCACCGAGGTAGGTGCGGGAGTTGATGCCGACGACCCGGCCGTTCTCCAACACGAGCGGCCCGCCGCTGTTGCCGGGGTTGATCGCGGCATCGGTCTGCAGCCAGGTGTTGAACGAGCCGGTCTCGAAACCCCGCACGCCATCGGAAGCCTCGAAGTAGCGGTTGGTGTTGGAGACGATGCCCTTGGTCACGGTGCGGGTGAGCCCGTGCGGCGTGCCCACGGCGAAGACGGTCTGGCCCGGCAGGAGATCCGCCGAGTCGGCGAACTCGGCGTGCGCGAAGGAAAGCCCGCGGCGCTTCATCTCCTCGAGGTCGAGGCGGATGACCGCAAGATCGGTCCAGTGATCCCAACCGACGAGCGTCGCCCGGACCTTCTCCAGACTCGCGAGCGTGACCGAGATCTCGACGGCCCGCGGTGTCACGACGTGCGCGTTGGTCAGGATGAGGCCGTCCTCATCGATGATCACGCCGCTGCCGACCCCGGAGCCGAGCCGCTGCGCCCCCGCTTCGAACGACATCTCGCGGACGTCGATGCGGACGACGGCCTCGAGCAGCGTCTTGAAATCGTAGGCGTCGACCGGCGGCGGCGGCGTCTGGACGACCGGGACGACCGCCGGTTTCGGCCCCATGACGCATCCGCTCCAGCCCGCCAGCGCCGCCAGCCCGACAGCCAACGCAAGGGACGCTCGCGGGCGTGCTTCCGGGTGGGTGATTGACGGGTGGGTCCTAACCTTCAACATCGCGGTTTTTTCCAATGGCTACGAGCGGTCCAGACTACGACTTCACCAAGATCGAGGCGGCATGGCAGAGATTCTGGTGCGACAACAGGATTTTTCAATCCGCCGGGCCCTCCACCCTCCCGAAGTTCTACGTGTTGGACATGTTTCCCTATCCCTCGGGTGCGGGACTTCACCTGGGCCACTGCGAAAACTACACGATCTCCGACGTGATGGCCCGCTACAAGCGGGCCTGCGGGTTCAACGTGCTCTACCCGATCGGCTGGGATGCGTTCGGCCTCCCCACGGAAAACTACGCGGTGAAGACGGGCCGTCATCCGGCCGAGGTCACGCGCGAAAACATCGCCACGTTCCGTCGACAGCTCGCGGCGATCGGCGTCTCCTACGACTTCGACCGCGAGGTGGACACGACCTCGCCGGACTACTTCCGCTGGACGCAGTGGATCTGGCTCCAACTCTTCCGACGCGGTCTCGCCTACGTCGAGAACAAGCCCGTCTGGTGGTGCCCCGCGCTCGGCACCGTGCTCGCCAACGAGGAGGTCATCGAAGGCCGTTCCGAGGTCGGCGGGCATCCGGTCGAGCGGCGTCCGCTCCGCCAATGGGTGCTGCGCATCACGGCCTACGCCGACCGCCTGCTCGAGGGGCTCGAGCGCCTCGACTGGCCCGACTCCACGAAGCGGATGCAGGCCGCGTGGATCGGGCGCAGCGAGGGCGGTGAGGTCGCCTTCGAAATCGAAGGCCTCCCGGGCGAACGCCTGCGGATCTTCACCACGCGCGTCGACACGATCTTCGGCGCGACCTACATGGTCGTCGCCCCCGAGCACCCGCTCGTCGCCCGCCTCACGACCGCGCCCCGGCGGGAAGCGGTCGACGCCTACGTGCGCGCCGCCGCCACGAAGAGCGATCTCGAGCGCACCGAGCTCGCGAAGGACAAGACGGGCGTCTTCACCGGCTCCCACGCGATCCACCCGGTGACCGGCCGGCCCGTCCCGATCTGGATCGCCGACTACGTCCTCGCGAGCTACGGCACCGGGGCGATCATGGCCGTGCCCGCGCACGACGAGCGGGATTTCGAGTTCGCCACGAAATACGCCCTGCCGATCGTGCGCGTGATCGCGCCGGCCGATCCCGAGGCGCCGGAGCCCCCGCTGCCCTGGTGCGAGAGCGGGCGGCTCGTGGACTCCGGCGCTTGCAACGGCCTGACCAGCGCCGAGGCCAAGGTCCGACTCGACGCCCGCTTCGCGGCCGAGGGTCGCGGCGGCGGCACGATCCAGTACAAGCTCCGCGACTGGCTCTTCTCCCGCCAGCGCTACTGGGGAGAGCCCTTCCCCATCGTCTGGGTGGGCCCGGAGGACTACGCGACCGCCACCCGGCTCCACGGCGCGACGCTCGCGCTCCCGGAGAGTCCCGTCACCTGCGAGATCGACGGCGCGACCTACTGCGCGCTCCCACTTCCCGAGTCGGCCCTGCCGCTCGCGCTTCCCGAGGTGACGAGTTACCAGCCGACCGGCACCGGCGAAAGCCCGCTTGCTTCGATGACCGACTGGGTCGAGATCTGGCACGACCCCGCGACCGGCGCCTCGGTCCCGGCCTCGAAGCCGCGGCCCGCCGAAGGCTGGATCCGTGCACGACGCGAGACCAACACGATGCCGCAGTGGGCGGGCTCCTGCTGGTACTACCTGCGCTACCTCGACCCGCGTTGCACCGATGCCCTGGCGTCGCGGGACGCGCTCGCCTACTGGGGCGGACCCGACCTCTACATCGGCGGGGCCGAGCACGCGGTGCTCCATCTGCTCTACGCGCGCTTCTGGCACAAGGTTCTCTTCGACCTCGGCGTCGTTCCCTTCGACGAGCCGTTCCGGCGCCTCTTCCACCAGGGGATCATCCTCGGCGAGGACGGCGAGAAGATGTCCAAGAGCCGCGGCAACGTCGCCAATCCCGACGAGATCCTCGCCAGCCACGGGGCCGACGCGTTGCGCCTCTACCTGATGTTCCTCGGTCCGCTCGAGGCGATGAAGCCGTGGAACCCGCAGGGGATCGAGGGCGTGTTTCGCTTCCTCCGCGGCGTCTGGCGCGAGGTCGTCGCGGCCGACGGTTCGATCGCCGGCAGGATCGTCGACGGGCCCGAGCCGGACGAAGAGACCGCGCGGCTGCTCCACCAGACGATCCGCAAGGTCACCGCCGACATCGAGGGCTTGCGCTACAACACCGCGGTCTCCCAGCTCATGATCCTGCGCAACCAGCTCCAGCGGTCGACGACGGTCGCGCGCGGCACGATCCGCACGTTCCTCCAGTTGCTCCAACCGCTCGCCCCGCACCTCGCCTCCGAGCTCTGGGATCGACTCGGGGAACGCGAGCCGATCCACACCGCCCCCTGGCCGCAGGCCGACGCCGCGAAGCTGGTCGTCGACACCGTGAAGGTGGTCATCCAGGTCAACGGCCGGATGCGCGGCGAGGCCGTCGTCTCTCCGACGACCAGCGAGGAGGAACTCGTCGCCCTCGCCCGCGCCAACGACCGGGTCGCGCCCCACCTCGAGGGCCGCACGCTTCGCAAGGTCGTCCACGTGCCCGGTCGCATCCTCAATCTCGTCGTCGGCTGAACGCCGCCGCTCCCACAACCACAACCCGCATCCCCATGTCCGCTCCCAGGAAACACGGCCTCGGCACCCGCGCCCTCCACGCCGGCCAGCAGCTCGACCCCGCCACCGGCGCGCGCGCCGTACCGATCTACCAGACGACCAGCTACGGCTTCCGCGACGCCGACCACGCCGCGAACCTCTTCGCCCTGAAGGAACTCGGCTGGATCTACACCCGGATCATGAACCCCACGACCGACGTCTTCGAGCAGCGCCTCGCCGCGCTCGAGGGTGGTTCGGGCGCGCTCGCCCACGCCTCGGGGCAGGCCGCGATCACCGACGCGATCCTCAACGTCGCCGGCGCCGGCGACCACCTCGTCTCGGTGACCCAGCTCTACGGCGGCACGTACAATCTTTTCCACTACACCCTGCCGCGCCTCGGCATCGAGGTCTCCTTCGTCGACGCCCAGGATCCCGAGGCCTTCCGGCGCGCGCTCCGCCCGAACACGAAGGCGTTCTTCGGCGAGGGCCTCGGCAACCCGGCGTTGAACATCTTCCCGTTCGAGGAGGTCGGTCGCATCGCCCGCGAGGCCGGCGTGCCGCTGATCATCGACAACACCAGCCTCACCCCGATGCTCAACCGGCCCTTCGAGTGGGGGGCCAACGTGGTCGTGCACTCCACGACGAAGTACATCGGCGGCCACGGCACGTCGATCGGCGGCGTGGTCGTCGACGGCGGCAACTTCGACTGGGGGGCCGGCCGTTTCCCCGGGTTCACCGAGCCGGATGCCAGCTACCACGGGCTAGTCCACTGGGAGGCGTTCAAGGCCTTTCCGCCCGCCGGCGGGGCCAACGTCGCCTACATCCTCAAGATGCGCCTGCAGCTCCTCCGCGACATCGGCGCCTGCATCAGCCCGATGAACGCGTTCTTCATGCTCCAGGGGCTGGAGACGCTCCACCTGCGGATGCAGCGCCACTGCGAGAACGCGATGAAGGTCGCGCGATTCCTCGAGACGCACCCGAAGGTGGCCTGGGTCAACTACCCCGGCCTCCCGTCCTCTCCGGCCCACGCCGCCGCCCGCAAGTACCTGCAGGGTGGATTCGGCGCGCTCCTCGGCTTCGGGCTGAAGGGCGGCTACGACGCCGGCCGCGGCCTGATCAACGCCCTGAAGCTCCATTCACACCTCGCCAACATCGGCGACGCGAAGTCGCTCGCGATCCACCCGGCGAGCACGACGCATTCGCAGCTCAACGCCGACGAACAGCGGAGCACCGGCGTCACGCCCGACTACGTCCGCCTCGCCGTCGGCATCGAGGACATCGAAGACATCCTCGCGGATCTCGAACAGGCGCTCGCCCTCGCCTGACCCCGCCCGCCGCGGCATGCCCTCGCGTTTCCTGCCTCCGGAGTTCGATCCGACGCGCCCGGTCGCGGTGATCGCCGGCAAGGGCGACTACCCGGTCCTCACCACCGCCGCCCTCCGGCGCGCGGGCATTCCAGTGCGGCTGATCGGCTTCGTCGACGAGACCGCGGAAACCCTCGTCGGCTCGTTCCCGGAGACGGAACGCCGGATCCTCCACGTCGGCCAGCTCGGCCGCATGCTCGAGACGCTGCGCCGTTTCGAGGCCGGGGCCGCGATCATGGCCGGGCAGATCACCCCGAAACGCCTCTTCGAGGGCCTCAAGCCGGATCTCAAGGCGGCCACGCTCCTCCTGCGGCTCAAACGCCGCAACGCCGAGACGATCTTCGGCGCGATCGCCGCGGAGATCACCGCCCTCGGCGTCCGCCTCCTCGACGCCCGCTCCTTCCTCGACGACCAGCTCGCCGACGCCGGCTGGATGACCCGGCGCGTCGGCGGCCTCGACGACGCGCACCTCGCCCACGGGATCGCGATCGCCCGCGAATGCGCCCGCCTCGACATCGGGCAGGGCGTGGTCGTGCGCAAGGGCACGGTCCTGGCGGTCGAGGCCTTCGAAGGCACCGACGAGATGCTCCGGCGGGCCGGCGCCTTCAAGACCGACGCGAAGATCTTCGTGAAGACGGTGAAGCCCGCGCAGGACTTCCGCTTCGACGTGCCGGTCTTCGGTATCAGGACCTTGGAGACGATGCGGGAGGCGGGCATCGCGACCGCCGCGCTCGCCGCCGGCGACGTGCTCATGCTGGGCAAGCCCGACCTCGTGCGGAGCGCCGAGACCGCCGGCATCCAGATCACGGGCTTCTCCGTCGGCGACGGCGACTGACCGCGCGCCATGCCAACCGAGTCCGCCACTCCCGCGCTCCTCCTCGACACCGCCGCCCCGCGGATCTCGGTCGGGCTTTGCGACGCGTCCGGGGAGGAATGGGAAACCCGCGAGGGCGAATCCGGCACGGTCCTCTTCGAACTCGTCGAGCGGCTCCTCCGGCGGCGCGTCCTCGCCCCCGCCGACCTCGCCTCGGTCATCCTCTGCGACGGACCGGGATCGCTCCTCGGCGTGCGCGTGGCGGCGATGGCGGTCCGCGTCTGGGCCTCGCTCCCGCGCCCCCGTCCGCTCCGGATCGGCGCCTACCACTCGCTCGCCCTGCTCGCCGCCGACCTGCTCGCCGGGGGCGTCCCGGCGCCCTTCACCGTGCTCGCCGACGCGCGTCGCGCCGGCTGGCACGCCCTCGAGGTGGAGGCGGAGGGGACTTTTGCCGCGCCGCGCCGGGTGGACGCCGCCCGGCTCGCGACCGTCCACGGGCCGCGCTACCGCCCGGATTCGTTTCCCGTCTGGCAGGCGATCCCGGAGGGCGTGGTCGCCGTTCCGTACCGGCCGGAACGCCTGCCCGATCTGGCGCGGCGCTTCGACCTCGTCCGACCGGTCGACGCGCCGGACGCGTTCGTCGCCGAGCCGGCGACCTACGCTCCCTGGAGCGGCGAGGTGCACCGGGCTCCGAACCCATCGTGAACCCGACGACCGCCCTCCCCCGTCGCTGCTGGGCCGAGATCGATCTCGCCGCGCTCGAGCGCAACCTGAAGCGCATCCGCCACGCGCTGCCTCCACGGATCAAATACGTCGCGGTCGTCAAGGCCGACGCCTACGGGCACGGCCTGCAACCGACCGTCGCGCGGCTCATGCACGGAGGGGCGGACATGTTTGCCGTGGCCAACGTCGCCGAGGCCGCCGCCGTGCGCGAACTCGGTCCGGGCTGGCCCGTCCTCGTCCTCGGCCCGCTCCTCCCCGAAGAGGACCGGCACGTCCTCGACTACGGGTTGATCGCGACCATCTCCTCGACCGGCGAGACCGACCGGCTCGAACGCCTCGCCCGCCACGCCGGCCTGCGACTTTCCGTGCACGTCAAGGTCGACACCGGAATGGGTCGGGCCGGAGTGTGGCACACGGAGGCGGAGACGTTGATCCGCCGCATCGCCGCGAGCCCAGGGCTCGTGCTGGAGGGTGTCTTCACCCACTTCTCCTGCGCGGACGGCGACCCGGAATTCACCGCGCACCAGCGCCGGCTCTTCCTCGACGTGCTCGCGGCATGCCGCGACCTCGACCAGGGCGGATGGATGATCCACGCCGACAACAGCGCGGGCTTGGAGAGCTTCGCGGCGGACAGCCCGTTCAATGCGGTGCGCGTCGGCCTGCTCCAGTTCGGCATCCTCCCCTACGACCGTTCGCTCCTCGCCCGGGTCGAGCCCGAGCCCGTATTCAGTTTCCGGACGCGCGTCGGCCTCGTGAAGTCCGTGCCCGCCGGCACGGGCATCAGCTACGGGCGCACCCGCGTCGTGGATCGGGAGACGCGGCTCGCCGTCCTCACCGCCGGCTACGGCGACGGCGTCCCCCGGGCCGCGAGCAACCGCGGCGAGGTGCTCGTCCGCGGGAGGCGCTGCCCGATCCTCGGTCGCGTGACGATGGACCAGACGGTGGTGGACGCCACGGACGTCCCCGACGTCGCACCGGGCGACGAGGTCGTGCTCGTCGGCGCGCAGGGCGCGGCGGCGGTCTCGATCACCGAGTTCAGCCGTCACGCCGACACGATCCCGTGGGAGACGCTGACCTCGGTGACCAAACGCGTGCCCCGGGTCTACCGCACAGGCCTCGGGCTTTGAGGCGGGTTCGCGTCCGGGCCCGCTTCCGAGGAGCGCGCTCGTCCCGCGTGCTCCGGATGTGAGCCGGGATTCATCCCCGGATTCCGGACACCACACGCGCAACGAGCCGGGCGTGAAGCCCGGCCACGGCGAGTCCACGGCCCCCGCGTGCACTCGCGCGGCCCCGCCGGGCGCGGTTCGGAACGAGGCGTTACGGCTTGCCGATGCCGCGGGCGGTGAAGCCGATCGCGCGCAGCGCCTTCAGGTCGACGATGTTGCGCCCGTCGAAGAGGAACGCGGGCTTGGCCATGCCCGCGAAGATGCGGGCGTAGTCGAGCTTCTTGAACTCGTCCCACTCGGTGAGGATCGCGACGGCGTGTGCGCCCTTCGCCGCCTCGTAGGGATCGGCCGCGATGACGACCTGGGGATCCGGTCGACCGTCGGCGGCGACCTCCTTCCGGCCGAGCTCGGCGCGGATCTGTTCGGGCGTCACCTGGGGATCGTAGATCGCGAGGCCGGCCTGCTCCTCGAGCAGGTCACGGCAGACGAAGATCGCGGCGGATTCGCGGGTGTCGTTCGTATCCTTCTTGAAGGCGAAGCCGAGGATCGCGATGCGCTTGCCGGCGATCGTGTCGAAGAGCGAGCGGACGTTCGTCTGCGAGAACCGGCGCTTCTGCCAGTCGTTCATCGCGACCACCTGCTCCCAATAGGCCGCGACCTCGGGGAGGCCGAAGTGCTGGCAGAGGTAGACGAGGTTGAGGATGTCCTTCTGGAAACACGAGCCGCCGAAGCCCACCGAGGAGCGGAGGAACTTGGGTCCGATGCGCGAGTCGCGCCCGATCGCGTAGGCGACCTCGTCGACGTCGGCCTCGGTCGCCTCGCAGAGCGCGGAGATCGCGTTGATGCTGGAGATGCGCTGGGCGAGGAAGGCGTTGGCCACGAGTTTGGAGAGCTCCGAGGACCAGAGGTTGGTCGTGATGATGCGGTCGCGCGGCACCCAGCGGGCGTAGACGCCGGCGAGCGTCGCCGCGGCCGCGAGGCCCTCGGGGGTCGTTTCGCCGCCGATCAGGACGCGGTCGGGGTTCTCCAGATCCTGCACCGCCGTGCCTTCGGCGAGGAACTCGGGATTCGAGAGCACCTGGAACTCGGCGCCATTGCCGTTGGCCCGCAGCACGGTCTTGAGGGACTCGGCGGTGCGGACCGGGAGGGTGGATTTCTCCACGACGATCTTCGGCCCGCGTGCGACCCGCGCGATGTGCCGGGCGCAGAGCTCGATGTATTTCATGTCGGCGGCCCGACCCGCCCCGATGCCGTAGCTCTTGGTCGGCGTGTTGACGCTGACGAAGATGATGTCGGCCTCGGCGATGCCGCGATCGATGTCGGTCGAGAAGTGGAGGTTCACGCCGCGACAGGCCTTGACCACGTCGTCGAGGCCGGGCTCGAAGACGGGGAGCTGGTCCGAGTTCCACTCCGCGATGCGCTTCGGGTTGATGTCGACGACCGTCACCTGGATGTCGGCGCACTTACGTGCGATCATGGCCATGGTCGGACCGCCGACGTAGCCGGCGCCAATGCAGCAGATATTCATAGACTGGATGGTGTTCTGACTTTGCGGACGGATCCCCGGGAAACGCGGGTTTCTTTGCGAAGGACCGTCGCGATGTCCAACGGCATCCGCTCCGCCCGACTAAACCCGTCGGGGCTCTTCGGCCGCAACCCGCGCCGCGGCCCGCTGGAAACGGCGCGCGGCCTCCGCTAGGGCCCCGCCCCCCAGCACCCCGAACGAGAGCCTCACGTGGCGGGAGTCATCCGCGTCGGCGAGGCAAAGACCGCCGGGCACGTAGAGCACGCCCTCGGCGAGGCAGGCCTTCCAGAGAGGTCCCTCCGCCGACGTATCCAACCCCTCGGGCGCCGTCAGCCAGAGGTAGAGGCCACCGTCGGGGGGATCCCACCGCCAACCTAGCCGGCGCAGGCCGGCCTCCTCCAGGGCCCCGTCAAGGCTTCGCATCTTGAATCCGTAGGCCGGCCGGAGCCCGGCGAGGTGGGCGTCGTAGGCGTCGGTCTCGAGCACCTGCTCGAGGATCGCCTGGTTGAAGTGCGAGGTGCCGAAGTCGTGGTGCCCCTTCAACCATGCCATCCGGTCGAGCAGCCCCTCGTGCGAAGCGTGGGCGAAACCGACCTTGAGGCCGCTGGCGAAGGGTTTGGTGAGCGTTCCGAAGTAGAGCTTGGGAAACGCCTTCCACGCCGGCGGCGCGAAGCAGCTGCGGGCCGCAGGAGGATGCTCGAACCAGAGCTCGCGATAGGCCGCGTCCTCCAGCACGGGCACGACGACGCCCGCACGCTCCAACGCCGCGGCGAGGGCCGATTTCTCCTCCTCGCCGCGCGTCCGGCCCGAGGGATTGGCGAAGTAGGCGACGGTGTAGACCGCCTTGATCCGCTCCGCCTCGCCGGACCGGCGCAGCGACTCGAGCTGCTCCTGGAGCA
>DAIPIQ010000211.1:0-5749 GCA_036770745.1 Opitutaceae bacterium
CCGTTGCAGGTCCTCTCCGAGGAAGTGCGTCTCGTCCGCCCGATCGCCAACGTCGCGATCGACGCGGAGGGCGGCGTCAACTGGAACCGTTTCCTCCGCCGTCCGCCCGCGGAGCCGGCGTCCGCCCCGGAGCCCCCGGCCGCGCCGCCGACCCCGCGCGCGACGCGTGCGAGCGAAGCGCTCGCCGAGGCCACGGCGCGGCGGCTGCCCTTCGAGGCGACGATCGCGGCGGTGACGATCGCCGACGGGAACTTCACCTTCGCCGACGCCTCCGTGCCGGGCGGCTTCACCACTTCGCTGCGCGACTTCGGCGGCGCGATCCGCGGCCTCTCCTCGGAGTCCGTCGCCCGGGCCGACGTCGATCTCCGCGCCTCGCTCGACGGTCGGGCCCCCCTGCGGATCTCCGGAGCGATCAACCCGCTCGCGGAAGACCGCTTCAGCGATGTCACGGTCGCCTTCTCCGGGATCGGGCTGCCGGGATTCACCCCCTACTCGGGCCGGCACCTCGGCAAGACGGTCCGCTCGGGCACGCTGGAGGTCGGGCTGCGCTACCGCGTCTCGCAGAACACGCTGGAGGGAGAGAACCGCGTCGTGCTCGACCAGTTTTTCCTCGGCGACGACGTGGAAAGCCCGGACGCGCTCAAGCTCCCGATCGGGTTGGCCCTCGCGCTCCTCCGCGATCGTCAGGGCGTGATCGAGCTCGAGGTGCCGGTGCGCGGCGACCTCGACGATCCGGATTTCAAATACGGCCGCGTGGTCTGGAAGGCGCTCGGCAACATCCTCCTCAAGGCCGCGACCTCGCCCTTCTCGATGCTCGGCGGCATCCTCGGCGGTGGTGGTGGCGGGGCGGGCGAGGACCTGGGCTTCGTCGACTTCGATTCGGGCCTCGCCGCGTTCGACCCGGGCGCGACGCGCAAGCTCGAGGCGCTCGGCACGGCGCTCTTCGAGCGCCCGGCGTTGCGCCTCGAGATCCACGCGCCTCCGTCGGCGGAGGCTGACCGGCCGGGTCTGCGCGAGCGGCGCCTCGAGGCCCTGCTCGCCGAAGCCGCGGCGAGCGCGACCGCGGCGGAAACACCCGCTTCCGCACCTCCGCTCGAGATCGTTTATTTTCGTCTCTTTCCCCCGTCGGTCGAACCCGCGCCGACGACCGCCACCCCGGAGGCGGCGCCCGAAGCGACTCCGCCGGGAGGCTTCCTTTCCCGGCTCTGGCGCAGTCTTGGCGGGGGCGCCCCGGAAGCGCCGGCCCCCGCGGCGTCCGCCGCGGTCGAGCCGCACGCGGTCCCGCCTCCGCCGTCGCCGGAGGAGATGCGCACCGCGATCCTCGGGACGATCACCGTCACCGACGAAGAGGTCGCGGCGGTCGCGCTCGCCCGGGCGGAGGCGATCCGCGCGGCGCTGCTCGCGGGAGGCCGGGTCGAGCCGGAGCGGGTGCGGAGCGCCGCGGCGCCGGCGCCTCCGGAGGGTGCGCAGCCGGGCCCGCGCGGCGGGCGGGTGTTTTTCCGGCTGGAGTGAGAGACGACCCACGGGGTCGAGGTGTGCTTCGAATTTTCTGATGTCGGCCTCACGCGGCAGTCGTTCGATCCGAGCCGGTGGTACGCGAGGTGGGCATCCCGGCGGATGTTGCATCGATCCGGCCGGTTGGTGCATTCCGTGCTGTGTGTCGGCGACATGTCCTCTTCCGGATCCTTGGTCTCCCTTCCGTCCGTGTTCTCGGCGACGAGACCAGGCTGAACTTCCCAGAGTTACCTCTTGAGCAGAGTCGGCCCGTCGCCTAGGCATTCCGGCCCTCAGGCCGCTCCCTCCATGTCCACCACCACCACCTCAGGCTCCCCGCACCGTTGGCGCTTCTTCCGCACCGGCGGTCTTGATCAAGTCCGGCTCGAAACCGCCGCCGATCTCCTCGCCCTCGAAAACCTCGATCTCAAGCTCTGGACCGCGCTGGCGTGTCCGGTCAAGGGACTCGAGTTCGACGAGAAGACCCTCGCCTTGATCGACACCGACGGGGACGGCCGCGTGCGCGCCCCCGAGGTGATCGCCGCGGTCAAATGGGCGTGCGCCGCCCTCGCGGACCCCGCCGACCTCTTCAAGGGCGCGGACTCGATCCCGCTCGCGGCGATCAAGGACCCGGCGCTGCTCGCCTCGGCGAAGGAGATCCTCGCCAGCCTCGGCAAGGGCTCCGTTGGCGCGATCAGCCTCGCCGATGCGACCGACACCGCGAAGATCTTCGCGACCACCCGGCTCAACGGCGACGGCGTGGTCACGCCCGCGACCGCGGGCGAAGACGCCGAAGCCGCGCAGCTCATCAACGAGATCGTCGCCACCGTCGGCGGGGTCCCGGATCGCTCCGGAGCCGCCGGGGTCGATGCGGGGAAGATCGCCGCCTTCCACGATGCGCTTGCCGCCTACGCGGCCTGGCGCACGACCGGCGAGAAGGCCGCGGCGGAGATCCATCCGCTTGGCGCGGACACGCCGGCCGCCGCCGCCGCGGTCGAGGCGGTGCGCACGAAGATCGACGACTACTTCAGCCGCTGCCGGCTCGCCGCCTTCGACGCGCGGGCGATCGCCGCGCTCAACCGGCAGGAAAGCGAATACCTCGCCCTCGCCGCCAAGGACCTCTCGGTCACGGTCGACGAGATCCGCGACTTTCCGCTCGCGCGCGTCGAGGCCGGCAAGCCGCTTCCCCTCGGCTCCGGTGTCAATCCCGCCTGGGTCGGGGCCCTCGCCGCCCTCGCTTCGGCCGCGGTGGCGCCGCTCCTCGGCGCCGGCAAGACCTCCCTCACCGAGGGCGAGTGGACCTCCCTCAAGCAGAAGCTCGCCCCGCACCTCGGCTGGGCCGCCGGCAAGGCCGGGACCGCGGTCGAGTCGCTCGGCCTCGAGCGGGTGCGCGCGATCCTCGCCGGCGGCGGCCGGGCGAAGCTCGAGGCGCTCGTCGCCGAGGACCTGAAGCTCGCCCCCCAGTTCACCTCGATCGCCAACGTCGAGAAACTCGTCCGCTACCACCGCGACCTCAACCGGCTGCTCGTCAACTTCGTCAGCTTCGCCGACTTCTATTCGCCGGACCGGCTCGCCGTCTTCCAGGCGGGCACGCTCTACCTCGACGCCCGCGCCTGCGAGCTCGTCGTGCGCGTGGCCGACGCGGGCAAACACGCCGCCCTCGCCGGTCTCTCCAAGGCCTACCTCGCCTACTGCGACTGCACCCGGCCCTCGACGGGCGAATCGATGCAGATCGCCGCGGCCTTCACCAACGGCGACTCCGACCACCTCATGGTCGGCCGCAACGGCATCTTCTATGACCGCAAGGGGCGCGACTGGGATGCGACCATCACCAAGGTCGTCGACAACCCGATCAGCATCCGGCAGGCGTTCTTCGCGCCCTACAAGAAGTTCGTCCGCATGCTGGAGGAGCAGGCGGCCAAGCGCGCCGCCGCCGCCGAGGCCGCCTCCGACGCCAAGCTCGCCGGGGCCGCCTCCGCGACCGCCAATGCCGACAAGGCCGCGAAGCCCGAGCCCAAGAAGTTCGACGTCGGCACGGTCGCCGCGCTCGGCGTCGCCGTCAGCGGCATCGTCGCCGTCCTCACCGCGATCATCGGCGGCATCCTCGGCCTCACCTGGTGGCAGATCCCCCTCGCGGTGGTCGGCGTGCTGCTCTTCATCTCCGCGCCCTCGATGATCATCGCCGCCCTCAAGCTGCGCCAGCGCAGCATGGGCCCGATCCTCGACGCCAACGGGTGGGCGGTGAACGGCCGGGTGAAGATCAACATCCCCTTCGGCACCTCGCTCACCGATCTCGCGAGGTTGCCCGCCGGCTCCGAGCGTTCGCTCGATGATCCCTACGGCGAGAAGAAGTCCCCGTGGTGCGCCTGGCTGATCCTCCTCGTGGTGCTCGCCGGCGCCGCGTGGTACGTGCGGTGGGATGGGAAGAAGCGCGGCCACTACTTCTGGCAGGACAAGCCCGCCGTCGAGGCCCCGGCCGAGGCCGCTCCGGCCCCGGCGCCGGCGAACGAAGCAGGCTGATCCCGACGCCATCCACCGAATCACGCGAACGCCGGACGCCCGTGGTCCGGCGGTTTTTTTGTTTCGTGCGGAGAGCCGGATCCGACAGGGTGGTCCCACCCCTCCGATGAACTCCCCCACCGAATGGCATGACCTGGGCCCGATCGAGGCTTTTCAAAAAAACCCTGTCAGCGAAGCCAGAGTCGGCGCTCGTCCGGTCGCCGTGACCTGGAAGGACGGGGTGTTTGGCATCGTATCGAACGTCTGCAACCACGTCGGTGGCCCGCTCGGGAAAGGAACACTTGATGGCGACTATCTCGTGTGCCCGTGGCACAACTGGAAGTTCCACCGCTGCACCGGGCTCGGCGAGCCGGGTTACGAGGACGATGCGGTGCCGGCGTACGAACTCGAGGTCGAGGACGGACGGTTGTTCGTTCGCACCGAGCCCGCGAGTCCGCGCAAGAAAAAGCCGCACGCCCCGCATCCGCTCGCCCGCCCTCTCGCCCGCGCATCGGGAGGCATCCGCGTCGCCGGGCTCTCCACGACCGCGATGGATGCGGCGCACCCGCGTTACTCGACCTCGGAGGCGTTGCTCGAGACGGCCCTCGAACACGCCGCAGGCACTCTCGGATGCGAGACCCGATTGATCCGCCTCTCGGATCTGAAGTTCCGCGCCTGCGAGGGTTACTACTCCAAGGCCGCGGAGGCCTGCACCTGGCCGTGCTCGATCACCCAGATGGATCCCGACGACGAACTCACCGCCGTCTACGAGGCGCTGGTCCACTGGGCGGATGTCGTTCTGGTCGCGACTCCGATCCGCTGGGGACAGGCGAGCTCCCTCTACTTCAAAATGGCCGAGCGGCTCAACTGTGTGCAGAATCAGGTCACGATCCGCGACCGCGTGCTGATCCGCCACAAGGTCGCCGGCTTCATCATCACCGGCGGTCAGGACAACATCCAGGGAGTCGCGGGGCAGATGCTGTCGTTCTTCTCGGAACTCGGCTTTCACATGCCCCAGTTCCCCTTCATCGCCCACTCCCGGGGATGGACCGCCGAGGACATGGAGAAAAACGTCGCCGAAGTCCGTCAGAGCGAGGAACTGCGCGAGGGCGCCCGCGACCTCGTCCGCCGCTCGGTCGAAACGGCCCGGATGCTCCTCGAGCACGAGGCCGTCCGCGAGAAGACCGAGCGGGGCGGTCGCAAAGCGCACCGTCTGGAGGTCGAGCGCCAACCGGACGGCGCGTAGTCGACCCGACTTGCGCGGACCAGGGCGCCGATCAAGCGAAGCAACGGCCGGTTGTGCGGATCCGAGGAGGCCGCTTCGAGGAGGCTATGCCGCCTTCCGGAAAAAGGCGTGGCAGGCCTCGCCGGCGTGGAGACAGGTAAGCGTCTCGCGACGGCCGGCGAAGAACGCGTCCGCGGCCCGGCGGGTCCCGGGGTTGTATTCGGCCACCTCGTGACGGTCCGCGTGCCGGTAGTCCATCAGCACGCCGATCGCCCCCGGGGCCATCCGCGGGAGCAGGTGCTCGAGAAGATGCAGGACGGTGCGCCGGTGCGCCTCGGGATCGCCGCCGAAGCCGCAGTCGATGTGGGCGAAGGCGACGAGCCCGGGCAGCCGCGCCGGCACGGTCTCCTGGAAATCGCCGCGATGGATCGTCGGCCGACCCGCCTCGGCGATCCGGAAATTCCCGCGCAGCTCCGCCTCGATGTCCCGACCGGTGAGGTGGAAGGCGACGGCGAAGTGGTCGAAGAGGTG
>DAIPIQ010000039.1:0-19314 GCA_036770745.1 Opitutaceae bacterium
TGGAGGGTCTTGCCCAGGCCCATCTCGTCGGCGAGCAGCCCGTGGCATCCGTGGGTGCAGAGGTGGGCGAGCCACTCGACGCCGCGACGCTGGTAGGGTCGGAGGAAGGCCGGGAGCTCCATCCGCTCGGGTCGCGACTCCAGCAACCGGGTGCGCCACGCCTCGAGCTCGGGAGTGAGGGTGAGCGCGAGCCGCTGGTCGTTGAAGAGCGAGAAGAGCAGGTAGGCCGGGAGGCGCTTGGGATCGAGCGCAGCCGTGGCCTCCCGCCATTGGGCGAGCGAGAGCGCGCCCTCCGGCGAGAGTGCGACCATCCCGATGTTTTCGAGCACGACCGGTCCGCCCCGTGATTCGCCAAGGGCCTTCACCCCGGCGGCGTCGATCAACTGCTCGCCGGTGCGGAAGATCCACTCCAGATTGATCGCCGAGCCCTCGCCGCCCGCGCGGCGCACGCGCGCCTCGACCTGCACGGTCCGCACGCCCTCCTTGATCCGCTCGACGGTCGCGTCCTGCTCGACGGTGAAGGTCCTGGCCCAGGTCGGAAGCACGACCTTGAGGAAGTGCGGGATCTCCGCGACCTGCTCGAGGAGGTAGGCCCCGAGGTCGCCGTGGAAATGAAAGTGCGACTTCTTCGCCATGGCCGTGAGCGAGATGAGCTTCATCCGCTCCATCGGGCTGGTCGCCGCCGCGGCTCCGCCTTTCGCCGAGGACGCGAGCGCCGGGGTCGGCTCGGCCCCGGGGGCGCTCCACCACGGCTCGCAGAGCAGGCCGCGCGGGCCCATGTGGAAACGCAGGAGCAGCTCGCGCTTGCGGGCCGGGGCGGCCCGGGCCGCGGGCGGCTGACGTCCGGCCCCGTTCGTCGCCGGGGTCACGGCGGCGGACGGCGCCGGCTCGGGCGCGGTGGCGGCTTGGGAACCGTTCCCCGCGTGCCCGGCCTCCAGCGGCATGGCCCCGAGCTCGTCGGCGATGAGCTCCTCGATCTCGTGCAGGCCGGCGACGGCGATCCGGTTGCCCAACGCCTTGTCGCTGGAGGAGCAGCGCACGTTGAGACCCGCCTCGCCCCACTCGATGACCGAGTACTCGTCCTTCTTGTCGATCCGGATGTGGACGATCGCGTCGGCCGCGGTCAGTTCGATCTCCCGGATCCCGCCCGTCCGATACAGTTCGCGCCCGGACGCGAGGTCTTCGCCACCGAAGAAGCCGTCCCAATCCCGCTCCAGTTTCGTGAACCAGAACTCGAGGGAGTCGCGGGTGTAGACACGTTTGGGTCCGTGCAACTGCATGAAAGGGTCGACTTTGAAAGTCCGGGGCGAACCGGGGCAATCCCTTTTCGAGTCGACCGACGAATCCTGTATCGCCCGAATTTTGAACGGCTTGGGTCTTTCCACCTCGGGCGAGTTGCCATTGCATCGCATCGCCCGCACCCGTCTGCGGAGCGCCCCGATGCAATCCGCCTTCATCAAATCCGTCCGCAACGCCTTCCTCGCCGGGGTGATCGTCCTCGCTCCGCTGGCCGTGACGGTGTGGGTGTTCACCTGGCTGGTCGGGATCGTCGGCGGGCGCTACCGCGAGCTGTTCTTCTACCCGGTGCCGGACCACATCCTGAACCGGCCGCAGCTCATCCCGCTCTTCGATTTCCTCTCGACGCTGATCGTCCTGCTGCTCGTCACCCTGCTCGGCTATCTCTCGCGGTTCCTCTTCACGAGGTTCCTCTTCACCCAGGCCGAGCGCCTGATGCGGCGGGTGCCGGTGATCAACTCGATCTACAATACCGCGAAGCAGATCGTGGACACGTTCTCCAGTCAGCGCCGGGCGGTCTTCGAACGGGTGGTGCTCATCCAGTTTCCCCGGCCGGGGTTGTATGCGCTCGGTTTTCTCACGAGCCGGGCCAAGGGCGAGGCCCAGGCCCGGACGTCGGAGGAGTTGTGGAACGTCTTCGTGCCCACCACGCCCAATCCCACCAGCGGCTTCCTGATCATGGTGCCGCGCGAGCAGATCCTCGAGATGGACATGAGCGTCGGCGAGGGGATGAAGCTCATCATCTCCGGCGGCGGGGTCGTGCCCGAGTGGGTCGCCGCGACCGCCCAGGCCGCCGGCCGGATCATCCCGCCCGCGCCCGAGGCCCCCGTCGGCGCTCCGACCCGGTAGCCCCGCATGGGCGCGCAACCGCTCAGCACGACCGCGATCGTGCTCGATCGCGCGCCGGGCGGCGAATCGTGGACGCGCCTGCTCTGCTTCTCGCCCGAGCACGGCAACCTCGCCTGCCTGCAACGCGCGAGCCGCAAGGCCTCGCCGTCGCTCGCGCCGGCGGACCTGTTCGACGAACTCCGGCTCTCCCTCGAGAGCCGCAACGAAGGCCGCACGTGGTTCGTCCGCGAGGCCGTGCCCGTGCGGAAACGCCCCGGCCTCGGCGGCTCTTACGAGACCTTGCGCCACGCCTGCCGGCTCGCGCGGATCCTCGCCCACAACCCCGTGCCCGAGGAGACGCGCGGCGCCGTGCATTCCCTGCTCGAGCGCGCCCTCACCGCGTGGGAGAGCAACCACCGCCCCGACGCGGTCTACTTCAAGAGCCTCTACCTGCTCGCCCGGGAGGAGGGCTACCCGGTGCGCGAGCAGTGGCGGCCGGGGCTCGAGGCCGTCGATCGCGGCCGCGTCGACGCCGTCCTGCGCGCCCCGGTCGCCGCACAAACGATCGACGCCGCCGAACTCGCCCGCCTGACCGGCGCGCTCGAGACCTACCTCCGCGAGGAGACCGGGATCCGGATCGAAGCGTGAGGGAGGTCCTGAATTCTCCGAAGGGATCTGCGTTGAGGGCCGTGCCGGCAGGCCGCAACGCGGAGAGGCGGGGGGTATCCTCGCAGAGGCTGTCCCCCGTCTCTCCAACGCCGCGGATGCCCCCGCCGCCCCGGCCTTGGCCGAGCCGCATTTCCCTGCCGCGCAGACCCCTTCGGAGAATCCAGGACCCCCCTTGAGATGCAGCTCTCGGCCGCCACGCGCACGATCACGCTCAACGCCCGCGAGTTCGCGGAGTTCACCACCGGGCCGAGCGGCGGCGGCTTCGCGCGGCCCGATCCGTTGCGCGCGCAGATCGGGCAGACCTGGCACGACGAGCTCCGCGGCCGCACCGCCGCGAGCGACCCCGCCGCGCGCTTCGAGGTCCCGCTCGCCGCGGCCTTCCCGTTTCGCGGCTGGGAGATCCGGCTGAGCGGCCGGATCGATCAGGTCGTCACGGCCGACGGCCGCACCGTCGTCCACGAGGTCAAGACGGTGATGCGACCGCTCCCCGCGGCGGAGGACGACCTGCTGGCCGAACACCCCGGCCACTTCCTCCAGCTCGCCGTCTACCAGTGCCTCCACGCCGCCGGCGGTGCGCCCGGCGAGGCCGGCGCGGTCGCGGGCGCCGTGGTCTTCGTCGAGCCGCCCACGGGGATCGTCCAGGTCGTCCCGCAGTCGGCGGAGGTCGCGTGGAGCCGCTTCCAGGCGCGCCTCGACGAGCTGTGGGCGTTCGCCGAGCAGCGCCGCGCGGGCCTCGAACGCCTGCGCGCGCTGAGGTTCACCCCGGCCTTCACCACGCCGCGCCCCGGGCAGGAGACCGTGCTGGAGGAACTCCGGGCCGCCGCCGCGCGGTCGCCGATCGTGCTCTTCGAGGCGCCCACGGGCTTCGGCAAGACCGGCTGCGTGCTCGAGTACGCGCTGCGCGAACTCGCCGACGGCCGCCTCACGCGACTCGTCTACCTCACCGGCAAGTCGACCGGGCAGCTCGAGGTCGTCCGCCAGCTCGAGGCGATGGTCGGCCATCCTCCGGGCGCGACCTGGTGGCGGCTGCGCAACAAGGGCGAACACTGCATCAACGACGTCCACCATTGTTTCCGCGAGGCCTGCCGCTTCCTCGACGGCCAGGAGGAGCGCTGGCCCTCCAGCGGGCTCCAGCGCTTCGGCCACGATCCGGCGCTTCCGCGCGATCTGGAAACGCTCCGCGAGGCCGGGCGGCGCACCCTGATCTGTCCCTACGAGATCACCCGCGCCTCCCTGCCCTTCACCGACGTCTGGATCGCCGACTACAACTACGTCTTCGCGCCCGACAACCGCTCCTTCCTCGGCGACCTCGCGGGATTCGAGCCCGCGCACACGCTCCTCGTGATCGACGAGGCGCACAACCTGCCCGCGCGCGTCGCCGACGCGCATTCAAGCGAGCTCACCCACGAGGCCGCGCGGCTCGCGCTCGCCGCCCTCGACTTCGCCCATGCCCCCGCCGCCCTCGTCGCCGCCTGGGAGCGGCTCACGGTTTTTCTCGGCCGCCTCGACGCCGCGGAGGAGCTCGACCCCGACGTCGAGGCGGAGCTGCGCGACCTCTTCGCCGCGATCGAGCGACGGCTCGCCGGCTCCGCCCTCGACCATCCCGCGCTCGGCCCGGTCGCCAGCGGCACGCTCTTCCAGGTCGCGCGCCTGCATGCGACCGCGGCCGCCGGCGGTCCCGAGGCGCCGGAATTGATCTGGGCCCCGGCGCCCGGCGTGGTGCGCTTCACCCGCCTCGACGCCGCCACCGCGATCGCCGGGGTGCTCCGCGACTTCGGGCACGTGGTCTTCCTCTCCGCCACGCTCGCCCCGCTCGACGCCTTCGCCCGCCACTGCGGGCTCGACGGGCTGCCCGTCGAACCCGCCCGACTACGGGCGCACGCGCCGTGGCGCGACGGCGCCTACGACGTGGTCGTCGACGCCCGGGTCGACACCCGTTACCAGCGGCGCGCGGCCCACCATGGCGACACCGCCCGCACGATCGCCCGGCTCCACGCCGCCGGGAACGGCCCGGTCGCGGTGTTCTTCTCCTCCCACGCCTACGCCGGCGCGATCGCCCGCACCCTCGAGGACGAACATCCGGTGCTGCGCGTCGCCCTCCAGCCCCGCGCCCGCGAGGTCGCGTCGCAGGCGGGATTCATCGAGGACGCCCTCGCCTTCGCCGACGTGCTGCTTCTCGTGCTCGGCGGAAGTTTCGCCGAGGGCATCGACCTGCTCGGCGGCCGGGTCGCCGGTGCGATCGTGGTCGGTCCGGCCCTCCCCGAGGTCAACCCCGTCCAGCGCGCCCGTCTCGCGGCCTCGCGCGCACCGGGCCGCGAGGCGGCGTTCCGCGAAGTCTATCAGATCCCGGGCATGCACAAGGTGAACCAGGCCCTCGGCCGCCTCGTCCGCGCCCCGGGGCAGCGCGCCCGCGTCGTGCTCCACTGCCGGCGTTTCGCCGAGCTCTCCTACCAGCGGCTCCTCGCCCCCGAGTACCAGACCGCTCCGACCGTCGCGAGCGACGCGGAGTTCGACCGCTGGCTCGCGGGCGGTTGAGGCCGGCTCGAAGCGGCACGAAGGCGGACTGTGCTCCCGCAGGCCCCGCCTCCACCGAGGTTTCCCGGGTTTGCGCTTTACCGGATTCTCCGCGCGCCGGCACACTCCCCGACCGTGGCCACGCGCAAGAGCTTTCCGGCGTCGGAGATCGCCGAGGCGTTTCAACGCCTCGCCTCCGCCATCGCCGCGCGCCACCGCACGACGCCCGCCCTCGTCCTCCTCGGGATCGCCCGCGGCGGCGTCCCCGTCTGCGAACGCCTCGCCGCCGCCCTCGCCGCCGGGCTCGGCCGCCCCATCCCGCACGGCACGATCAACGTCGCCTTCCACCGCGACGACATCGGCCTCAACCCCATCCCCGCGGTCGGTCACTCGACCGAGATCCCCGCCGGCGTCGACGGCGCGACGGTGATCCTCGTCGACGACGTCCTCTTCTCCGGCCGCACGGTGCGGGCCGCGCTCGGGGAGCTGTTCTCCTTCGGCCGCCCCTCCCGCGTCGAGCTCGCCGTCCTCGTCGATCGCGGCAACCGCCGCCTCCCGATCGCCCCGGACTACGTCGGCCTCTCCGAAACAACCCTCCCCGAAGAGCGCGTGCGGGTCGCCCTCGACCCCGCCGATCCCGCCCGCGACACCGTCACGATCCTCGCCTCCCCATGACCGCCCAGCCCGGCACGACCTGGAAACGCAAGGACCTCATCTCGATCGAGGAGCTTTCCGTCGCCGAGATCGAGCAGGTCTTCGCCACGACCGCCGCCTTCAAGGGCACGCTCGGGCGCGCCCACAAGAAGCTCCCCGCCCTGCGCGGCAAGACGATCGTCAACCTCTTCCTCGAGCCCAGCACCCGCACCCGCATCGCCTTCGAGATGGCCGCCAAGCTCCTCAGCGCCGAGGTGGTCTCGCTCGACATGAACGCCAGCAGCACGACCAAGGGCGAGACGCTGCGCGACACCGCGCAGAACATCCAGGCGCTCGAGGCCGACATGATCGTCCTCCGCCACGCCGCCGCCGGCTCGGCCGCCTACCTCGGCAAACTCCTCCGCATCCCCGTGGTCAACGCCGGCGACGGGGCCCACGAACACCCCACCCAGGCCCTCCTCGACTGCTTCACCCTCCGCGAACGCTTCGGCGCCCTCCAGGGCCGCCGCATCACGATCCTCGGCGACATCCTCTTCAGCCGCGTCGCCCGCTCCAACATCTGGGCGATGACGAAGCTCGGGGCCGAGGTCACCCTCGTCGGCCCCTCCACCCTCGTCCCGCAGTGGTTCACCGCGTTCGGCGTGAAGGTCTCGCACGACCTCCGTTCCGCCCTCGCCGACGCCGAGGCGGTCATGCTCCTGCGCATCCAGCACGAGCGCCAGACCTCCAGCCATTTCCCCTCGCTCGGCGAATACACCAGCATGTTCGGCCTCAACCGCACCCGCGCCTCCTGGCTCCACCCCGACGCGATCATCATGCACCCCGGCCCCATCAACCGCGGGGTCGAGATCGACTCCGACCTCGCCGACTCCGGCCGCTCGGTGATCCTCGACCAGGTGACCAACGGCATCGCCGTGCGCATGGCCGTCCTCTACCTCTGCGCCGGCGGCTCGCCCGAGGCGATCGCCCGCCCCGACTGAGCCTCCCCCGATGTCCGACGTCCTCTGGATCAAGAACGGTCGCGTGATCGACCCCGCCGCCGGCCGCGACGCCACCGGCGACGTCTTCGCCGTCGACGGCCGACTCGTCGCCTCGCTCGACGCCACCCGGCGCGCCCGCGCCCGCGTGATCGACGCCGCCGGCCTCGTCGTCTGCCCCGGCCTCGTCGACATCCACGTCCACCTCCGCGAGCCCGGCCAGACGCACAAGGAAACCATCCAGACCGGTTCCTGGGCCGCCGCCGCCGGCGGCTTCACCACGATCGTCTGCATGCCCAACACCTCCCCCCCGGCCGACAACCCCGGCACGATCCAGCTCATCGGCGACGCGATCCGCCGCGAGTCCGTGGTGCGGATCCATCCCACCGGCTGCATCACCGTCGGCATGAAGGGCGAGGCCCTCGCCGGCATCGGCTCGCTCAAGCGCGCCGGCTGCGTCGCCATCACCGACGACGGCCTCTGCGTGCAGAACAACGAACTGATGCGCCGCGCCGTCGAGTACGCCCACATGTTCGGCCTCCCGGTGATGGACCACTGCCAGGACGAGGCCCTGACCCACGGGTCGGTCATGCACGAGGGCGTGATGTCCACCCGCCTCGGCCTCCGCGGCTGGCCGGCCGCGGCGGAGGACATCGTCGTCTCGCGCGACGTCATCCTCTCCTCCCACACCGGCGCGCACATCCACCTCCAGCACCTCAGCTCCGGCACCGCCGTCGACATCGTCCGCCGCGCCAAACAACGCGGGGTGCGCGTCACCTGCGAGGCCACGCCCCACCACCTCGCCCTCACCGACGACGCCCTCGCGACCTACGACACGAACTTCAAGATGAACCCGCCCCTGCGCACCGAGGCGGACCGGCGCGCGCTCATCGAAGGGCTGCGCGACGGCACGATCGACATCGTCGCCACCGACCACGCCCCCCACACGAACTACGAAAAGGACAAGGAGTTCGACCACGCCCCCTTCGGCATCGTCGGCCTGGAGACGGCCCTCGCGGTCACGCTCGACGTGCTCCATCGCCGCGAGGGTTTCCCTCTCCCCGCCGTGCTCGGACTCCTCACCCACAAGCCGGCCGCGATCCTCGGCCTCGAGGGCGGCACGCTCGCCCCCGGCGCCGCCGCCGACGTCACGCTCTTCGATCCGGAGGAGACGTGGACGTTCGACGCCTCGATCAGCCGGAGCAAGTCCGCCAACTCGCCCTGGCTGGGCGCGGAACTCCGCGGCCGGGTGCGCCACACGATCGTCGGCGGCCGCACGGTCTTCGAGAACGGCGTGATCACCCCCGCCCCGGTCCGCTAGCCGGCGCGTCTCCGCTTCCCGGATACGCGCCCCGCCGCCTACCGGGGACCCCGGCCGCCGCGGCCCCCGTCGAAACCCATCCGCCCCAGCTCGGGGTTGCGGAGCTGGAAGTTGAGCTGCTGCTGGAGCAGCTCCAACTCCTCGATCTGCTTGTCGGCGAGCGCCTCGAGCTGCGGCCGGCTCAGGACCTCGCGCGCCTGCGCGAGCACCGTTTCGTTCAGGGCCGTCCGGTGCTCGAGGGTCCGGGCGACGTGGTCCTGCGTCAACGGCTCGCGCCGGCCGGGCGACGCCGGCGCCGGCGTCGACTGCTCCGCCGAGCGGAGGATGTCCACGAGCCGGTCGCTCTGCGCCGGGCTCAACGCCGCCCCCTGGTAGCTCGCGCGACGCTCGATGTCCTTGACGACCGCGCGCTGCGACGAGCTCCGCTGGTACTCGGCGAGGATCGCGCCGCCCTCGGGGCCGAGGATCGCGTTGATCCCCGCCTCGATCGAGCCCGTGCGCGCCTCGCGCAGCGCCTCCGCCTCTTGACGCTCGACGTCGTCGGTCGCGGTGCGCGCGAGCAGGCCCGCCTCCATCCGCACGAGCTGCCGCTCGGCGAGCAGGGTGCGCAGCGTCTCCGCCTGCACTTCGTCGAGCCCGAGCTTGACGAAGAGATCCCCGAAGGTGCGGTCGACGCCCATCTTCATCCGCCCCAGCATCGCCGCCCGCGCGTCGGGGTCCGAAAGCATCAGCGCGAAATTCTCGATCCCCCGCCCGCGCTCGCCCCCTCCGCGACCCTCGGTCGGGCGCGGCCCGGGCGCCGCGTCGGGGTCTTCCGAAGCCGACGCATCCGTCTCGGGCGGAGTCGCGGGCGCGGCGGGCACGACGAGCGTGCGCACGATCTCCCGCGGTTCCGCCGGCGCGGAGGCGGCGGCGAGGCGGGCGCGCAGTTCGCGGTTTTCCGCGAAGAAGTGGAAGGCCGCGAACAGGCCGAGCGCGGCGGCGAAAAGGGAGACGGCGACGATCCAACGCGACATGGGGGAGGGTCCGGGTGCGGCGGAAGGAGACGCCGCGGACCGGCGTGCGTTACACCCGGTCGGGGCGTTCGATCGACCAGTGCCGCAGATCCTCGGCCCGCCCCCACTTCGTCGCTCCGGCGGGCTCGATCCGCCCGGGGCGCATCCCGAGCTTCTCCATGACGCGCCCCGAGGCCGGGTTGCGCACGAAATGGTGGGCGGTCACCCGCTCGAGGCCCAGCCGGTCGAAGGCATGGGCGATCAGCGCCCGCGCCGCCTCGGTGCAATACCCGCGCCCCCACTCCTCGACCGCGATCCAGTAGCCGAGCTCGCCCGCGCGCGCCGCGGGATCGAGGCTCAAGCCCATCGCCCCGATCAGCCGGCCCTCGCCGCGCAGGGTCACGGCCAGGGTCAGGCCCCGGCCCAGCTCCCACTCCGCCTCGTGCGTCACGATCCACGCCTCGGCCGCGCCTTCGGGATAGGGGTGCGGGATCAGCAGCGTCGTGTCGGCCACCCGACGATCCCCGGCCAGCGTGCGCACCCGCGGCGCGTCCTCCTCCACGAATCCGCGGAGGAGCAACCGGGGCGTCTCGAGAACGGGAAGCGGGCTCATGCCCCCGACAATTGGTCTCGGACGCAGCCGAAGACGAGCGCAGGCTGCGCACCGAAGTGAAAACGACGTGCGACGTCCTGATCGCCGGCGGCGGCATCGCCGGGCTCCTGCTCGCGCGACAACTCCGGGCGCGGGGTCGGAGCGTGGTCGTGGCCGACGATCCGGCCGACGGAGGCGCATGGTCCGCGGCGGTCGGGTTGCTCAATCCCCTTCGCGGCCGCCGCCACGCCCTCGCCTGGCGCGCCGCCGAGGTCTTCGCCGCCGCCCGCGCCGCCTACGCCTCGATCCCCGCGACGACGCCGTTGCTCCGCGAGGTCGCGATCGTGCGCCCCTTCGCCGACGAGGAAGAACGCACGGCGGGCCTCGCCCGGATCGGCGCGCTCCTCCGCGAAGGGTTTTCCGCGGAGGGGCTCGCGGACCTGCCCGCCGGCTTCAAACGGCCCGCGCTCGGCGGCCTCCGCGTCGAGGGCGGCGCGACCGTCGCCACAAGGGAAACGGTCGCGGCGCTGCGCGGGGAACTGCTCGCGGCCGGGGCCTTCCTCGCCGAACCCTGCCGCCCCGAGTCCCTGCGGTGGACTGGCGCTTCGGCGACGTGGAGCCACGGCGCGGGCTCGGTCTCGGCCGGCCGCCTCGTCCTCGCCGGAGGGATCGCCGATCGCTCGCTCCCGTGGCTCGAGGGCGTGCCGCTGCGACCGCTTCCGGGCGGCTCGCTCACCCTCGAGGCCCCCGGGCTCGACCCGTCACTCGCGCTCGCCGGCCGCCGTCACCTCGCCCCGCGCCCGGGCGGGGGATGGAGTTGCGGAGGCGGCTCCGAGGCGGACGGCGGCGACCCCGAGTCGTTCCTGCGTGAACACCTCGCCGTCCCGTGGCGCGTGACCGGCCGGCACTCCGGCGTGCGCGCGATGCCGCCGGACTCGCGCCCGATCGCCGGACCCTCGCCGGTCGATCCGCGCGTCCTTCTCCTCAACGGTCTCGGGGCCCACGGCTTCGCCTGCGCACCCTGGCTGGCGGGCGTCCTCGCCGATCTCCTCGTCGACGACCGCCCGCCTCCCGCCGACGTCGCGACGGCGCGTTTCCGTATCCGATCCGTGGATGCACGCTGGCACGCCGTCGAACGCGCGCACACCGAGGCCGCGCGCCGGCTCCGGCCGGGGGACTTCTCGGTCGACCTCACCGCCGGCAACGGCGGCGACGCGCTCTTCCTCGCCCGCGCCGTCGGTCCGGAGGGTCGCGTCTTCGCGGTCGACCTCCAGGCGGCGGCGATCGAGTCGAGCGCGCGCCGCCTGCGCGAGGCCGGGATGGCGGATCGCGTCGACCTGCGGTGCTCCGACCACGCCGGGCTCGCCGCGCTCCTCCCGGAGGGGATGCGCGGCCGCCTCGCGGTCGTGCTCGCAAATCTCGGTTACCTCCCCGGCTCCGCTTCGCCGATCACGACCCGGCGGGAGTCGACCGTCGCGGCCTGCGCGACCGCCGTGGCGCACCTCGCCGAGGGCGGCGCCCTCGTGGTGGTCGTCTACACCGCCCATCCGGGCGGCCTCGAGGAACGCGAGGCCCTCGAACGCTGGGTCGCGGGGCTCGACCCGCTCGGCCTTCGCGTGTCGTGGGAGCGTCATCCCGGCGGCGCTCGCCGGGCCCCGTCCCTGCTCGTCGTCGAGCGCCCTGGCCCGGACCCGGCCTGACTCCGCCCGGGTCGGGCAGCGCACGCGTCCTGGCACGCTCCCCGGAAAAACCCGGGAGCAAGCCGCGCTCAGGCGCCCGCGCGTCCGTCTCGCGGGACGACCACCCGGAGCGAGCCGGGGACGACCCGCACGCGCAACTCGGCCTCGCAGTCATGCACCTCGCCGTCGGTGTGGATCGGGCCGGCCGCGGCGCGGCGGATCACGAAGCGCGCGCCGCGCAGCGTGCGCACGCTCGGCGAGTGATCGACCGTCCCACGGAAGAGGCGGACGACGAGCGGGATCGCCCGGAAGAGGTTCTTCGTCGTGACGGCCACGAGGTCGAGCGCGCCGTCGTCGAGGCGCGCGCGCGGGGCGATGCGGGCGTTGTTGCCGTACTGGGTCGAGTTGGCGACCGAGGCGAGGAACGCGTCGAGGGTCTCGACCCGGCCGTCGGCCCGCTCGATCTCCAGCCGCTGCCGGCGGTAGCTGAAGAACGCGCCGAGGCCGATCCGCAGGTAGCTCGCGAGGCCGCGCTTGTGGCTGAGGTTGAACCGCCGGCCGATCTCGGCGTCGAAGCCGACACCCATGACGTTGAAGAAGCGCAGGCCGTTGACCTCGCCGGTGTCGATCGTGCGCACCCGCCCGTCGAGCAGGGCGGCGAGCGCGCGGTTGAACTCGAGCGGCAGGCCGAGGTCGCGGCCCAGTCCGTTGCCCGATCCGGTCGGCACCATGCCGTAGAGCGCGCCGCTGTCGACGAGGGCGCCGGCGACTTCGTTGAGCGTGCCGTCGCCCCCGACCGAGACGACGAGCCGCGAGCCCGCCGCGAGCGCCGCCCGCGCCAGCTCGCCGGCGTGCCCGCCCCGGCGGGAGAGCTCGATCGACGCATCCAGTTTGTGGTGACGGACGAAGTCCTCGACGCGCTGCCGCCGCTCCGTCCGCGCCGCGACCGGCCCGGCGGCGGGGTTGATCACGAAGGTCGAGCGCAGGTGGCGGATGTTGATCGCGTCGTCGATGCCGCTCATCCTAGGAAACGCAGTCGGAATGGACACGGAGGCCACGGAGATCGCAGAGGAGTTTCACAGAGGGGTGTTTCGAGAATTTCCATGCTGCGAACGTCTGGTCGACTTCGAGGTGGCACGAAGAATCGCACGATACTGTCGCAACGCTCCGTGGACTCGGAGTTCACTCCGAGCCCTCTGTGGCCCGACTGCTCCGCATGGGCTCATACTCCCGACTCGGCTCCTGCGTGGGCGCGCCTCACCCCGTCGAGTTGCGCACGGAAGCGCTCGACGATCGCGCCCCACGTCACGCCCATCGCGGTCGCCCGGGCCGCCGCGCGGATCGCCGGCCAGGCCTCGGGGCGCGCGGCGATCCCGGCCGCGCTCGCGCGGAAGGCCGCGGCATCGTCGAAGGGCGCGAGGACGCCGTTCTCGCCGGAGCGGATATGCTCGCGGCCGGCGGCGTAGTCGTAGGTCACGACCACGAGGCCGCTGCCGAGCGCCTCGGTGACGACGTTGCCGAACGTCTCGGTCGTGCTTGGAAAGAGGAAGATGTCGCCCGAGGCGTAGTGCGCGCCGAGGTCCGCCCCGAGGCGCATGCCCGCGAAATGAAACTCCGGGTGGCGCCGCTTGAGGGCGGGACCTTCCGGACCGTCGCCGACGAGGACGAAGCGCGCCCGCGGGAGCCGCTCCCGCACCGCGAGGTAGGCGTCGACCGCGAGGGCGATGTTCTTCTCCCGCGCGAGCCGGCCGACGTAGATGCAGACGGGATCGTCGGGCGCGGCGCCCCAGGAGCGCCGCAGTTCTTCCGAGCGCCGGTGCGCGCCGAAGAGTTCGGCGTCGACCCCGCGCGAGAGCACGTCGAGGTTGCGGAAGCCGTCGCGCGCGAGCTGGTCGCGCATCTGACGGGTGGGCACGAGGGTGATTCCGGTCTGGTTGTGGAAGGCCCGCAGGTAGGCGATCGCGACCTCGCGGGCCGCGCCGAATCCGTAGTGTTTGCCGTATTGATGGAAGTTGGTGTGGAAGCTCGAGCTGACGGGCAGTCCGAGCTTCGCCGCGGCCCCGAGCGCCGACCAGCCGAGCGGCCCCTCGGTCGCGATGTGGACGATGTCGGGGCGGGCGCGCGACCAGCCCGCGGCGAGCCGGCCCGAGACGGGCAGGCCCATCATGAGGCCCTCGTAGCGGGGCAGCGCCACCCCCGGGACGAGCCATTCGGAATAGGGTCGGGCGGGCCCGGCGTGCCCCGCGCCGTTCCGGTCGGCGCGCTGGCGGGGGCGCACGACCATGACCTCGTCGCCGCGGGCGCAAAGTCCCTCGGTGAGCCGCCGCAACGTCATGGCGACGCCATTGACCTCCGGCGGGAAGGTTTCGGTGACGAGGGCGAGTTTCACGCGTGGGGGAGCGGTGCTTCGGAGCGGCGCACGCTCGTTTGAAGGTCGTCCCGACGAGGGGCAACCACCTTCTGCCGTCGCGATCGGGGCACGGCGCCGGGCGATCCCCTCAGGGCGCGGGCACGAGCGGAGGCGCGGGCGGCAGGGGCTGCGGAGTCTCGTTGCGCGCGCCGAGCAGCTCGACGTCGAAGACGAGCGCCTTGGCCGGCGGGATGTTCATCCGCCCGGTGTCGCCGTAGGCGAGTCTGCCGGGGATGTAGAGTTTGATGCGACCGCCCGGGGCGATGAGGGGGATGCCGATCTGCCAGCCCTCGATCACGCCGTTGAGCGGGAACTCGGCGGGCTCGCCGCGTTTCACCGAACTGTCGAAGACCTTCCCGTTGACGAAGGTGCCGGTGTAGTGCGCCACGACCGTGCTCCCGAGCGTCGGGCGCGGACCCGAGCCGGGGGCGAGGATCTCGTAGCGCAGCCCGGCCTCGGTCTTCTGGATCTTCGGGTCGGCGTCGAGTTTCGCGAAGAACGCCTCCTCCTCGGCCCGGCCCTCGGCGAGCCGCCGCTGCGCGACCTCGGCGGGACGCGAGCCGAGGAACTGCTGCATGGCCGGGCCGATCCGTTCGAGGTCGACGCCGATCTCCTCGCCGCGCGCGGCGCTGGCGACGCCGCGGGTGAAGGCGGCCAGCTCGGCCTCGTTCAAGCCGAAGGCGTAGACCTCCATCTGTTGCGCGAGGAACCAGCCGTAGGCCTCGACGAGCATCTCGACCGGCGGTTGCGGATCGGCCGCCGGTTCGGCGGGGCCGGCGAGACTTTGCGCGGAAAGGGAGAGGGGGCCCGTGGCGAGGAGCACGGCGGCCGCGAAGAGCGTGCGTTGCTTCATGAAGGGAAGGATGAACCCGCATCGACCCGCCCGGACGGCGGAGGTTGCGGCGAAGTCGGCGAGCGCAACGCCGGCGATTTCCTTTGTCAAAGCACGAAATGAAACTTCGATTCGCCGCCCCTCCCGGCCCCCCGCGCCCGGCCGGGCCCGACTCCGGAACGCCATGACGAAAGAAGCCTCCGCCTCCCCCCCGGGTTTCTGGATCTCCCAGGACGGACTCATCACGAGCGTGCGCGAGCGCGGCGCGCTCGCCGCCGACGTCACGATCACCTTCAAGCTCGCCGCCGCCGAGATCGAGCACGCCGGCGAACACCTCGCGCGCCTCCAGTTCAGCGAGCGCAGCACCCTCGCCCGGATCGGGATCGAGGTCATCGCCCCCAAGCCGCCCCGCCTCGAAGGCGACAAGCTCGTCCTGCGCGCCGACGCGTTCGTCTACGACGCCAGCTTCCCCTGCGCCGGTTGTTTCCACGAGTTGATCCGCCGCGGGGTCCCGGCGGGCCGGCTCTTCCACGCCCCCGAGGGCGACAAGCTCTCCGCGACCGAGGTCTGGGAGGCGCTCAAGGGCAACCGCCTCAAGCTGCCCGACACGGTCTCGATCGACCGCTTCGGCCGCGTTTTCCTCACCCCGCAGAAGGTCAAGTACACCCTCCCCCAGACGCTCGCCGCCTCCGACCTGAAGCGCGTGCTCCAGGGAGACCTGCCCCGCTCGTTCCTCGACAAGGTCCAGGTGCGGGAGGAGACCGGGCTCGTCTCCATCCCCCCGCGCTCGGGCGTGCTCACGAGCTGCTCGATGTACCTGCAAAGCCACTACGTCGTGCTCAACCGCGGCGAGGGCAACTTCGGCCTCCATTCCGGGGCCGTGCTCCTCGATCCCGTGAAGACGTTCGGCACGAACGTCATGCTCGAGATCTACAACACGAGCGACGAGGTCGTGGTCAACCCGATGGTCTCCGTCGAGGTCTACCGCGCGGACCTCGACGACGCCGGGGCCCGCGCCGCCCTCGAACAGCGGCGCCTCGCGGTGCACGCCGACCTCGGCCGCGCCTACCAGCTGCTCGAGTCGAACCCCAAGATCGCCGCCGACGCCGCCAAACCCACGACCGGCATCACCCTGCGCGGGCAGAGCGCGCGCGAGGAGAACGCGGGCCTCTGCATCGCCTTCAACGGCGACATCCGCGAGGCGCTCGCCCGCGGCCTGAAGAACGAGCCCTGGGGACACGTCACCGTCGTGCAGGCCCTCAGCCACGCCACCCGCGAGGCCGACACGCTCGTGATCGACTTCTTCCCGAATCTTTTCGAGCACATCGAGATCCTCGCCCGCCTGGAGCGCGTGCGGTTGCGCCGCATCGTCTTCCGCAGGGCCTCGCGCACGAACCCGTTCTTCCTCTCCTCCGACGCCCACGCCCGCCTCGAAACCTACCACCAGCTCGGGATCGACGTCTTCTGGATGAACGAGGCCCTCGGCGCCCTCTACGTCCACGCCTACAAGAAGGACCACGGCTTCTTCATCCGCGAGGAACAGGTCGCCCGCTTCCGCTCCTCCACGATCCTCGCCTTCTACGGCTCCGCCGTGTCGATGGACGACGGACCCTCGCGCTCGATCCGCGAGCTCGTGGTCCGCATGATCGACTTCTTCGGCCCGAACGTCGGCGTCCTCACCGGCGGCGGGGGCGGGGTGATGGGCGTGGCGACCACCGCCGCCTACGAGAAGGGCTGCCTGACCGGCGCGTCGTTTCTCGAGCTCGAGGCCCAACCGCCCAACACCGGCGTGGATTTCTTCAACACCTTCACCGAGAACAGCCGCCACAACCGGCAGAAATGGTTTCAGGTCGCCGACTTCTGCATCTTCAGCATGGGCGGCGTCGGCACCCTCGAGGAGACCGGGATCGAGCTCTGCAACCTCAAGCTCGGGATCCGCCCGCGCACCCCGTATGTGTTTTTCCACGACTCGTTCTGGGGCGGCCTCCGCGAACAGCTCGCCGTGATGGTGAAGACCGGTCGCGCCCCCGCCTGGATGGCCGACTACGTCCTCTTCTCCGACAACGTGGACGAGATCATCGCCTTCTACCGCAAGTCGCTCCACATCGCCTGAACCCAACCATGCCCGAAGCCGCCTCCCTCAAGGTCCTGATCGTCGGCGGTGGAGGTCGCGAGCACGCGCTCCTCACCTCCTGCCTCGCCTCGCCGCTCGTGCGCGAGGTGATCGCCGCACCCGGCAACGGCGGTCTGGCCGGGACCTGCCGCTGCTTCCCCGTCCCCGCCGACGACATCGCCGGCCTCGTCGCCCTCGCCCGCGACGAACGAGCGGACTTCGTGATCGTCGGTCCCGAAGTCCCCCTCTCCCTCGGGCTCGTCGACGCGCTCGCGGACGCCGGGATCCTCGCCTACGGCCCCCGGGCCGACGGGGCGCGGCTCGAGGCCAGCAAGATCTTCACCAAGCGCCTCCTCCTCCGGCACCGCATCCCGACCGCGGTCTCCGCCGAGTTCGACCGGCTCGAGCCCGCCCTCGAGTACCTGCGCACCGGCTCGCTCCCGATCGTGGTCAAGGCCGACGGGCTCGCCGCCGGCAAGGGCGTGGTCGTCGCCACCGAGCCCGGCGAGGCCGAGGCCGCCGTGCGCTCGATGCTCGAGGAGCGCGCGTTCGGCGCGGCCGGCGCCAGCCTCCTCCTCGAGGAATGCCTCGTCGGCGAGGAGACCTCCATCCACCTCGTCGTCTCCGGACGCGACTTCGTCCTCCTCCCCACGAGCCAGGATCACAAACGCATCGGCGAGGGCGACACCGGCCCCAACACCGGCGGCATGGGCGCCTACTCCCCCGCCGGCCTCGTCGACGACGCGATGCTCCGCCGCATCGTCGACGAGATCGCCCGCCCGAGCGTGGACGCGATCGCCGCCGAGGGCATCGACTTCCGCGGCACGCTCTACATCGGGATCATGCTCACCCGCGACGGGCCGAAGGTGCTCGAGTTCAACACCCGCTTCGGCGATCCGGAGACGCAGGTCCTCCTTCCGCGCCTCGCCACCGATCCGGTCGCCCTCCTCCACGCGGCCGCGACGGGCGCCCTCGCCGACATCGCCCTCGAGGTGCGGCCGGAGCACGCCTGCTGCGTGGTCCTCGCCGCCCGCGGCTATCCCGGCGCGTATCCAAAAGATGAAGTCGCCACCGTGCCCGACGCGCTCGAGCCGGGAACGCTCCTCTTCCACGCCGGCACCCGGCGCGACGGATCGGGCCGCATCCTCACCGCCGGCGGCCGCGTCTTCGGCGCGACCGCGCTCGGCCCCACCCTCGCCGAGGCGACGGCCCGCGCCTACGCCGTCGCCGACCGGGTCGACTTCCCCTCCAGGTACCTGCGCCGCGACATCGGCGCGAAACAACTGCGCCGGGACGGCGCGCAGGGGTGAAACGACCGTGTGCAGCCGTCGCGGCGCTCGCCCTCGCCGCGCTCTTCGCGCGGAGCCTCGCCGCCGACGTGCCCGCGCCCGCCCCGACCGAGGTCCGCCCGGGCGTCGCGTATGTGCGCGTCTCCGAAGGCATCGACCCGGCGGCGCTCGACGCCGCCCTCCGATCGCCGGGCGCGATCCTCGATCTGCGCTTCCTCGCAAGCTCGGAGGGCGACGCGGCGGCGCTCCGCGCCCGGCTCGCGCAGGCCCCGGAGCAAGGCCCCCGGTCGCTGATCGTCGCCCTGGTCAACCCCTCCACGACGGGCCCTCTCCTCGGCGCCTTGGGAGAGCTCCAGGGCTCCGGCCGCCTCCTCGTCGCGGGTCCGGCGCCCGCAACCCCCGTCCCACTCATGCCGGGGCTCCCCTTGACCGTCGATCCCGAGGCGGACCGCCTCGCCTACCTCGCCCACGCCGCCGGCACGCCGCTCGCCGCCCTGCTCGACCCGCCGGTCGACAAGGCCCGTTTCGACGAAGCCCGCCTCCTGCAGGATCACGGCCAGTCCGCCGCCCGCAACGGCGGCGCCCCCGCCCGGCCGTCCGCACCGATCGAGCGCACTCGCCGCCCCGACCCGGCCGCCGAGGCGCCGCCGCCGGCCCCGCGCGACGAGCTGCTCCTGCGCACGGTCGGCCTCTTCGCCACCATGGAGGCCCTGCGGCGTTTCCCGCCGCGGTGACCGCAAGCGGGCAGGTGCCCGCGGCAGCCGGTGGTTTCGTCCCGCGGAGCGGATGTTCGGATTCGCAAGGACCGAGGTCCGAGGATGGCGCTGTTTTCGTCGATCGGTCTTTGTTCGAAGGCGCTTACGCGAGCCTTGGCGAACCCATATCGCATCACATACGATGCATTTGGCTTGAAGAATCGACTTCTGGCGCGCAATAGACTCGCATACGATACATGGACTTCGCGGCGACAGGTTTGACGATTCGAAACGCCCGCAGACAAGCAGGCCTGACCCAGGCCGAGCTGGCGAGGCGTTTGGGAATGAGCCGTGCGACCATCTCGCAACTGGAGAACGGGCTGATCGGGGATCTCGGCATTCGAAAACTGGCGCGGATCAGCGACCGCCTCGGTTTGGAGATCGTGATCC
>DAIPIQ010000039.1:19324-21838 GCA_036770745.1 Opitutaceae bacterium
GCCACGTCGACCGCTGACGCTGCACGAGGCGTATGCCCGCAATCGTGAAGAAAGGCAGGCGGCGTATCATGAGACCGACGCCATTCTCGCCAACCTGAACCGGGGCAAACTCGGTGGCTAACGTCTTTGTCAACCGGCGCGCCATCGGCGCCCTCACCCGCGAGGATCCGGCGAATCGCTTCGTCTACGACGACGGGGTGCCCGAAGGGTTGGCGGTTTCATTGCTGATGCCGGTCAACCGCGCACCGTATCACGCCGAGCGCGCCTCCGTGCTGCATCCGGTGTTCGACATGAGCCTGCCGGAAGGAGCCCTTCGGGAAGCGCTCACCAACATGTTCGCGAAGGCCCTGCCGGTTTTCGACGACCTCGCCCTGCTGGAGATTGTCGGCCGCTCCCAGATCGGCCGGCTGCGGTTCGGGTCGTCGGCCGAAGACCTCGACCAGGTGCCGGCGCAGAATCTGCGGGAACTCCTCGCCAGCCGCGGGACCGACGGGCTGTTTGCCGACCTGCTCCAGCGCTACGCCCGGTATTCCGGCGTCGCGGGTGTCCAGCCGAAGCTGCTGATCCGCGATGACGGCAGTCTGGGCACCAGCAGTTTCAGCCCGGCGCCGGTGGGTGAGCTGATGACGGCTCACGGCACCACCCACATCGTCAAATCTTTCGACGCCCGGAAGTATCCGGGGTTGGCGGCCAACGAGTATTACTGCCTGAAGGCGGCCGGGCGTGCGGGATTGTCGGTGCCACCGGTTGAAATCGCAACGGGGGGGCATCTCCTGATTGTCGAGCGCTTCGACCTCAAGGATGACGGAACCTACCTCGCCTTCGAGGACGGCTGTGCGCTCGATGGGCGGCTGTCTCGGGAGAAATACGAGGGAAGCTACGAGCAATTGGCAGCCACGCTGGCCAGCAGCCTGCGCGGGTCGGAGGGCACGGAAGCGGAACTGGCCCGCTTTTTCCGGTTATTCGTCCTTTCGGTCGTGGTGCGCAACGGCGACGCCCACCGCAAGAACTTCGGCGTGATCTACGACGACTCGACGGGCGCGGTATCCCTCGCACCCGCTTTCGACATCGTGACGACCTCCGTCTACCTACCCAACGACGGTCTGGCGCTGACGCTGGATGGCACCAAGCACTGGCCGGATGCCAGACGGCTGATACGATTCGGCCGCCAGCGGTGTCTGCTCACGGAAGCCACGGCGAAGGCGATCGTCGCCGAGGTCGTGGAGGGCGTCGCTCGCGTCGCACCCACGCTGGCAAGTCTGCCCGATCTGGATCCCCAAGCGAAAGAGACCGCGGATCGGATGGGGAAGGCGTGGTCCGAAGGCATCGAGTCGCTGAGGTGAGTCGGAGCGATCCCTCGAGCCCGGGTGATCCCGATCGTGCTTCCCCAACTGGCGGAGAGGGAGGTTTTTTAACACGAAATCAGCCGACGAAAATATTTTTGTAACCGGACTGGATTAGCAGGCCGATTCTCAGTTATAGGTCTTGTAGGCGGGAAGCTGCTCAGTGTCGATTATTCTAAAATGGCCGCGATGCTGACGCGTCTGGTATCGCCTGCCATGGTCGGCGCGTGGGTTCACTCCTTGAACTTATCGTAGGCAAATAGTGCTTGCATGCGTCACCTTTTTCCCGGTTTTGTGAAAGTGCAAATCTCGAACGAGCCAGTATGAGTTACTCCGGTGGATTCGGCACTCACCATCGGGTCAGCTTAAATTTCCAACCCGGGACCTTTTTCCGCATCTCGGGCTCGTCGTTGCGCTCCTTCAGGCCGCAACGGAGATAAGCCTCATGATGGCGTTGGAGCGCGGCACGATCAAGCTGGACGCCGAGACCGGGACCCTTTGGCAGTGCGACACAACCGCCCTCGAACTTCAGACGACCGCCGATGATGATCTCCTCCCACTGCCAGGGATAATGCGTGTCTAGGGCGTAAGTGAGGTTGGGCATAGCGGCACCGAGATGCGTCATGGCCGCGAGGGAAATGCCGGCATGGTTGTTTGAGTGCATAGACACGCCTTGCCCGAAAATCCGACAGTGGGCTGCAAGTTCCATCGAGGCATGCAAGCCGCCCCAGTAGTGGTGGTCGGTGAGGATGATGTCCTCGGAGCCGAGGCGCACGCTACCCTGCAATTCGGCGAACGAGGTGGTGCACATGTTGGTCGCCAGGGGTGTCCGCAAGGCCTTGCGGACCGTGGCCATCCCCTCCTGTGTGCGGCAGGGATCCTCCAGATATTCGAGGATACCTTCCATTTCGCGACCCCACTTGATCGAGGTCTGACCTGCCCCCCGAGACTGGAGGGTTAAAATGAGAGTCCCGGGGTGATGGGGGATGGTTTAGGGTTTGTGGTTACGACTGCAAGTGGAGGGTTGGGCTGGTCGAGACCGGACCCGCGATGACGGCCACGGTGCGCACGAGGGTATCGGAGAGCGTGGTGCGCAGCTGCACCAGTTGGGCCTCGAGCTCGGCGGGCGCGAGCGCCGCAATGTCAACCGCGGGGGTGCGCGCATCGGCGC
>DAIPIQ010000039.1:21848-22267 GCA_036770745.1 Opitutaceae bacterium
TACGACTGCAAGTGGAGGGTTGGGATGGTCGAGACCGGCCCCCATGGGGGCCCGCGCGGCCTGGGCGGCAAACTCGGCCGGGGTCAGATCGCCCAGCGAGCTGTGCGGCCGGGTTTGGTTGTAGTCATCCCGGAAGGCGTCGAGCAGTTCCCGGGCGTGGTGGAGGTTGATAAACTCGTGTTCGTTGAGGCATTCGTCGCGGAGCTTGCCGTTGAAACTCTCGATGTGGCCGTTCTGGGCGGGTTTGCCCGGGGTGATGAAGCGGTGCTGGACCTGACGGTCATGGGCCCAGCGTTCTAACGCCAGACCGGCAAACTCCGGTCCGTTGTCGGTGAGCAGGCTGGCCGGTCGGCCGCGCAGCTCGGTTACGTAGTCCAGGACCCGCGTGACGCGGGGCCCGGACAGGGAGGTGTCGGCCT
>DAIPIQ010000039.1:22277-22929 GCA_036770745.1 Opitutaceae bacterium
GATCCACAGGCACTCGCGGGTGTAGTCGTCATGGACCGTGAGCAGCCGGAGTGATCGGCCGCTGGCGAGCCGGTCATGGACGAAGTCGAGGCTCCAGCGTTCGTTGGGCCGGGCCGGGGCCGGCGGTCGCTCGCGGCCGCGGGCCAGCCGCTGCTTGCGCCGGCGGCGCTGCCGCACCTGCAGGCCCTCGGCCCGGTAGAGCCGATAGACCCGCTTGTGGTTGTCGGCGATGCCTTCCCGGCGCAACAGCACGAGCAGCCTTCGATAGCCCCAGCGACGGCGCACCGCGGCATGGCGCCGCAAGGCGAGGCGCACGGGTTGGTCGTCGCGGTGGCGGTGGGGCTGGTAGTAGTAGCTGCTCACCGCCAGGTGCAGCAGCCCGCAGGCCCGCGCTCCGCTGACCGGATAACTCTCCTGGAGGTAATCCACGGCGGTGCGGCGAGCTGCGGGCTCTACCAGTTTTTTGAGTTCACGTCCTTGAGCATCCGGACGTCCAGCGTCAGGTCGGCCACGACCTTCTTCAGCTCGTTGTTCTCGCGTTCCAGTTGCTTGAGGCGGTGGAGCTGGTTCGGCTCCAGACCGCCGTATTTGCTCTTCCAGCGGTAGTAGGTGCCGCTGCTGATGCCGTGAGCGCGGAGCACGTCCGGCAGTG
>DAIPIQ010000039.1:22939-24010 GCA_036770745.1 Opitutaceae bacterium
CCCTGCTCGGCTTCCTTCAGGATGCGCAGGATCTGTTCTTCAGTATGGTGCTTCTTCATGGGTCCTCGGGTCGGGTTTTACCCGAGGACTCCCACTCACTCCACTCCAGTTTCAGGGGGGCAGGTCACTTGCACCGCAACCGCCGCGCCGGCGGCATTGATGTCAGCCACCACCACGTCAGCCCCGGCCGCAACAAAAGCCCGGGCGATGGCTAGGCCGATTCCATCGGCTCCGCCGGTGACAAAGGCGACTTTTCCCGACAGTTGGTGTGTAATCATGGATGAGCTTCGTTAGCGGCAACCAAAGGGATCAAGGCCCCAATAAAGACCGGAAGTGCAGCAAAAGACCCCGGATGGTAACTGACATTGCCGCAACACCACTGCTGCACTGGCCGTCATAAGATTGGCTTTTGTCATGGTTGGAGTCTTCTTCGCTATAGCTGCCGGGTTAAAGCGTTCAGTTTGTTGGGCTTCATTTTCCTATTTTATAGGTCGTTCCCATCCCTTGAATAAGGCTGCGGCTTTCTGGAGATTTGAGAGCACCGGCTCCTTGGGATTTATCCACGCCATCTCGATAACGAGATACCCGGCGTAATTTTTGACCGACAGAAGGTATTTTAAGAACGCGTGAAAGTCGGTTACACCCTCGCCAAAAACCACTGTGTCGTGGCCCTTGCCACGTTCTTTGCAATCCACGTGCAGGAGCCGCGTGGAAAACTTGTCAATCACCTCCATGAGATTGATGCCCACCCCCTCGAAGTGGGCGGTATCGAGGCACAGACCAACATTTGGCGAGTCGATCCGCGCGAAGATCTCCTCGAAGTCGGCGATGTTCTCCAAGACATTGCCGGCATGATTTTCGAGGGTGATGAGCAGTCCCATCTCCTCGGCAATCGGAGCCAGCTCCAGGCAAGTCGCAATGACATTGGTCAGCCCGCCACCGGTGCCGCGCCGGGCCCCGGTGCACTTGATACGATGGCAGCCCAGCGCACGCGCGCCATGCAACAAGGCCGTCTTGTGCAAGACATCCTGCGCCACATTGCCGCCGAATGCGCCGCCTTTCGGGCCGCCC
>DAIPIQ010000040.1:0-23991 GCA_036770745.1 Opitutaceae bacterium
CCCAGGGCGAGTCCGCCGAGGTCCCGTTGGTCGTCTTCACGACGAGACCAGTCGCGTTGTAGTCGTACTCATAGTACACCGGCGCCCGGGAATCGCCGGTGACGCTCTTTGGACGGCCGTCGCGGAACGTCTCCTCCGTGTCCTCCGCGCCGGAGGGGTGACTCGTCACCCGCTTCCGCTTCGTGGGATAATCGTAGAGCGTGATGATCGTGGCCGTGGGCCCAGTCGGGGCCGCCTCGGATTTCGAGGCAAGGCGCCCGGCGGAATCGTACCCATTGATGATCGACGCCGTCCCGCACGCACAATCATAGGTTGTCACCGGGCGTCCGGCACCGTCGTACGTGAACGACTGCGCCTGTTCTGGATGGGGCGAGCTGCCGCCGTGGCCGAGCGTCTTGGCGATCACGCGCAAGAGATCATCGTATTCGTACTTCGTCACCGTCCCGTCGAAGTCGGTTTCGTATTCGAGAAGCCCGCCGCCGGTGTAGCTCCTAGACGATTTGTATTCGCCGCCGGAGGACGTGCCCACGCTTCGGGCGACGTCGACGACTGCCGTCAGTCGCCCGTGGTTGTCGAAGCGATTCATCGTTCCCGAAATCCTCGAAAGCGTGCCGGAGGAGGTGTAGACGTTCTCCCCTTGGTACACGACTCGTCCTCGATGGTCCGTGATGATCTCCGTCACCGTCGAGCGACTGGTGTTTCCGGAGGTCATCATAGCCACGGAGTCCATATCCCAATAGGGCGTGCCGCTCGCCGGCCAGCGCGAGACCGTCGACGTGCCGCTCGTGCGACCATGGAAGATCAGAACCATCCGGTCCGGGCCCGACGCAGCCGGCGTGAAGCTCCGGGACGATTCGCTCCACGTGCCGTCGAGGTACGCGTAGGAGTCCTTGCGTCCGTCGGGGTGCTGGACCGAAACGAGCTGTCCGCGCAGGTAGGGGTTCGAGTTGTCCTCGCGATGGTATCTGGTGGTGGTAGTCACGGTATCGCCGCCACCACCGCCCCAGTAGTCGCTGCGTATCCATTGCGCGATCGTGTGGGAGTTGAGGGTCGTCTCGGCATGGGTGTAGCTCCACTCCGTCTGGGATATCAGCGTGCCCCCGGGAGCGTAGAGCTTTCTGGAGGCCGGGAGACGGTAGCTGTCGTCGATCGCTTGGGCGTAGGTCCAGTCCTCGTAGGTGGCCGAGCTCGTCGAAGCCGTGGGCGTGGATGGTGCATCTTTCCACGGCTTGTAGACCCGTTTCACCATTCCGCGACCTCCGGCGGTGCCGTCGCTGGTGTAGTATTCGTAAAGAACCCACGACTCGTCGGGCCTGACGACCGACTTGAGGGCTCCGGCGATCGCTCCTGATCCGGAGGAACCGTAGTAGTCGAAGTCATGAACGACCGGCGCGGCTTCGGATGCGCCAAACGTCCTCGTATCCAGTTCTTTTCCGGACAACGGCGTTGAGAACGTCTTGGTCCAGGTCAGCGCGTCCTCGTATCCGGTGTTCGCGGCGTTTCGGCCGCGATGGGTGACGGTCGCCGAAGTCGACGACGCGTAGTGGGTGGTCACCTTGTTCTCCGCATCCGCCGTCGTCTTGCGCCAGTCGCGATGTGTCCACGTGGTGTAGGCAAGTTCCAAGGAGGTCTTCCATGTCACCGAATCCTCGACCTTCATGATCTCGACGCCGGCGCCACCGGTGACGATTACCGCTGAAACCGTGTAGACCACGAACGGCGTGTTCGAGCCGCTCGGGTGCCACAGGCCGTCACCCTGCTTGGTCGACTCGATGTCGTCTCGCGCGTACACCTTCAGCGTGTAGCTCGTGGAAGTCACCGGTTCGATGTCGACCAGGACCTCGCGCGAGTAGACCTGGCGGATCGGGCCCGACGGGCTCAGGACCTCGACCTCCGAGGTGTCCGGGCTGTCGTAGTGGAGGATCGCCGGGGTGAAGAAGCCGGGAGCCGAGAAGTCCGGCTTGCGAAACCCCACCGCCCCGGCCGGGTTGCCGTTGCGCATCTTTCCCAGGCCGAGGTACCAAATGGGTTTGTCGGAGACGATCGCCGAGGCTCCCCCGGCGCGAAGATCCGTGGGCGGAGTCTCCAGCGCGTAGTCTCCCGCCACTCCGATGCGAACATCGTAGTACGTGGGGTCGTCGAAGGTGACCGAGTACGATTCGACGTTCGAGAGGTTGAGGCTCGCGCCCGCAATCGGATGGAAGTGAACCACGGCCTCGCCGTTGTAGACGTCGGCGGACACCGAGTAGGTCTTGTTGGGATGGAGGTTCGCAAAGACGACGGACGATGCCGACGTGTTGTTCCATGGGTCGTCACTTGTCACGAAGGCGGAGGCGCTGATGTATTCGCCTTCTTCGTCGTAGAGCCAGACCTCGCAACCGGCCTCCTCCTCGCCCCAGTTCCGCGTGAGGCTCACGAGGAAAGTGAGCTGGTAGTAGGCCGGGTTGTCGGCCACCTGACCGGGCAGCGGTGCGGTGAGCGTCACGAGTGTCGCAAGCGTGGCGAAGCATCGAAATGGATTCATGACGAGGTGGGGTTGCGGTCAGCGTTGCTGGGGGAATTCGGCGAGACTGGAGGCGTAGCGCCGGCGCGCGCGTTCGATCTCCGGGGAGACGGGATCGGCATCCTTTGCGGTCTCGATCAGCTCGACGGCTCGGACCTGATCCCCGGCCCATTCGGCGAGGCGGGCTCCGGTGGCGAGGGCCTTCGCCCGCGAAGGTGCATCTTCTTCTTTCGCCGCTTCGAGCCAGCGACCGTCCAGGGCAAGCTTCACCAAGCCCAAAGCGGTGGCAGAGCGCCCTTGGTTTCGGAGGGCTCCGGCGATACCGATCGCCCGCCACCCAACCAAGGCCGGGTCGATCCCCGGACGGCCGTTGTCCGGCCCCACCGCCGACGGTGGTTCGAGGATCGCCCACGCGGCGGATAGCTTTCCCTCCAGAGCCAGGCGAAGCGCGTGCTCGCGCAGTTCGCGCTCCGCATGAAAAGCCGCCTTCGATCGCGGAGCCCGATCCCGGGTGTGCTCTTCCGCTCCAGCGAGCAGGCTGACGACGACGACAAGGATCGGAACAACGGTCGCCCAAGGGCGTGCCGGACGAAGCGGACGGGGATGGGTGGTGGACATGGGGAGCAACCTCGGCCCCAGCCTGCCCCGGCGACACGTGGTGCGGACAGCGCGGCGTTTTCCTGTTTTCGGAATTCCGGCGGCTTGACGTTTCCGACGGACTCTGGAAGACGCGGCCGCTACGGCCTCGTCGCCGCCGCGTGCAGGCGCGGGTGGTGGGCCGCGAGGTAGAGGCCCGGGATGATCACCCCGGCGAGCCTCGCCCGCACGTAGCCGTGCGCCAAGGCCACCGGCAGCAGACCCAACGACCGTTCCGTGTCGAAGCGGCGGGCGATGTTGCCCCGATGTTTCCGCAGCGTCCCGATCGTCATCCCGAGGAGGCTCGCGACCCGCGGGTCGCCATGAACGGCGGTGAACGAGAGCACCACTTCTTCGGTGCCGCTGAGGATCGTCTCGGGCCAGGTCGTCGAGCGATCGTGGAGAGCGCCCGAGATCCCGGGGCTGAGGTAGGCGCGCCTCGCGGCGACCCGGCGAACGGCCTCGATCCGACAGGCTTCAGCCTCTTTGGACTCGAGGCAAACGCCCAGGGGGTGAAAGGATCGGATCAGGCGGAGGACCCGGCCCTGCCTGGAATCGACGGAGATGAGGAGGGGGCGGTCGCCGAAATCCCGACACATCCCGCCGATCCGATGCCACCAGCCACGACCGCTCAGGCCGAGGGAAACAACGACCGCGACCGCGTCCGCCACCCGGGCGTGCCAGACCGCGAGGTCGTAGTCGTCAACCGGGAGGACGGGGGCCTCGGGGCGCGCTCCTGCGACGGCTTCGGCAAGCAGGAGGTGGGTGGCGCGATCGCCGGCGAGGACGACCACCGCGCCTCCCGGGCGCGTGGGGGCCTCGGCCGCGACGTCGGCCACCAATGATTGCGCGGAGTCGTTCCCGGACAGCGGATCCGAAAAGGGCGGGGATTCGCGCACGGGGTGAACTCTCCAGAATTGGCAAGAAGGGCGGTTGGCACACCGGTTCGGGCAACCCCTACGGATTGCATGGTAACCCTGGCAAACTGTTTTACCTTTCGCCGGGAGGTTGGGCGGGCGGGTGCAGTCGCTACCGAGCCCATCTCACGGCGGCTCCCGGCCGGCTTCCACCTGGGAAGGGCGAGCGCGGGCGGAGGTGGCTGCGGGCCTCTGGACCGCGTTGTGCGCTCGTGCGTTTCGGCGAAAGGCACGCTACCGGGCGGGCGCTTCTCGAGTGTCCGAGGTGGCACGCCTCTCGCCGAGAGGCGTGATGCGGTTGGGCGGGCGCGGCCGCGGGAAACGCCGTCCAGAGGCGCCCACCTCGGAGCGGGCTTGCGGGACAATCCGCTCGACCGTCGTCGGGGCCCGCGTCGATGCTTCGGCGGCTGCGCGGGGGATCGCCTCGCGTGGCGCCGCCACCCCTCCACCCCTCCCGCATGCCCTCCCTCGCGCCTCCTCCGCCCTCGGGCCTCGCCACGCTCGATTGGGTCCTCATCGGCGTCTACTTCGTCGTGATCGTCGGCATCGTCCGCTGGTCCTCGCGCCGGCAGCAGACCGCGGCGGACTACTTCCTCGCGGGGCGGCACGTGGGCTGGTTCGTCGTCGGGGCCTCGCTCTTCGCCTCCAACATCGGCTCCGAGCACATCGTGGGGCTCGCGGGCAACGGGGCCACCTCCGGCATGGCGATGGCGCACTGGGAGCTGCACGCGTGGGTGATGGTCCTCCTCGCCTGGGTCTTCGTGCCCTTCTATTACAAGGCCGGCGTCTACACGATGCCGGAGTTCCTGGAGCGGCGTTTCAGCGCGGGCACGCGCTGGGTGCTGACGATCGTCTCCCTCGTGGCCTACGTCTTCACCAAGGTGTCGGTGACGGTCTACGCCGGGGCGCTCGTCTTCAAGACGCTCCTGCCGGACACCTTCGGCTCGCCCGACAACGCCTTCTGGGTGGGCGCGCTCACGACGGTGGTGCTCACGGGCGTCTACACCGTCTTCGGCGGCCTGCGTGCGGTCGTCTACACGGAGGTCGCGCAGACGGTGCTGCTGCTCCTCGGTTCGGCGTTGATCACCTTCTACGGGCTGCGCGAGCTCGGAGGATGGGGTGAACTCCAGGCGCTCGCCGCGCAGAACCGCGAGGCCTTCGCGCTCTGGCGTCCGCTCTCCGATCCGGATTTCCCGTGGCTGGGGATCCTCATCGCCTCGCCGGTGATCGGCATCTGGTACTGGTGCACCGACCAGTACATCGTGCAGCGCACGCTCGCGGCGAAGGATCTGGCCAACGCCCGGAGGGGCGCGATCTGGGGCGGCTTCCTCAAGGTCTGGCCGGTCCTGATCTTCCTTGTGCCGGGCCTCATCGGCTGGGCCCTCAACCAGAAGGGCCTGCTCGCCATCCCGCTCAAGGCCGACGGCACGGCGATCGACGGCGACATGGTCTTCCCCACCCTCGTGGCCAACCTTCTCCCGATCGGGCTGCGCGGGCTGGTGGTCGGCGGGCTGCTCTCCGCCCTGATGTCGTCGCTCGCCTCGCTCTTCAACTCCTGCGCCACGCTCTTCACCCTCGACGTCTACGAGAAGCTCCGCCCGGGGCGGCCGCAGCGGGAGCTCGTGCGGGTGGGCCGGCTCGCGACCGGGGTCGTGGTGGTTGTCGGGATCATCTGGATACCGGTGATGCACGCCATGGCCGGCGGCGGGATCTACAAGTACCTGCAGACCGTGCAGGGCTACCTCGCGCCCCCGATCACCGCGGTCTTCCTCCTCGGGCTCTTCTGGACCCGGGTGAACGCGCGGGGCGCGTTCTGGGGCCTGATCCTCGGGTTCGTGCTCGGGATGGCCAAGCTCGCGATCGAGGCGGTGCATGCGGGCGCTCCGTTCGCCGAGGGCTCGCTCCTCGCCGCGATCGCCGGCTTCCGGTTCCTCTACTACTCGGGCGTGCTGCTGGGCCTGAGCGTGGTCATCGTGGTCGTGTTCTCGCTCCTTTCCCCGCCGCCCCCGGCCGCGCAGATCGCCGGCCTCACCTTCGGCTCGCTCTCGGCCGAGGATCGCCGGGAGATCCGCGCGAGCTGGAACGCCGGGGACGTGGCCGGCACGGTCGTGGTGCTCGGGCTCGTCGCGGGCTTCTATCTCTACTTCAGCTTCTGGCTCGACTGAGGCGCAGGCGTGCGGCCGGGGCGGCGACCGCGAGTGCGACGTGCGACACGGGAAGGTGACCGCGGGCGTCCCGACCGCGTGGTGCGGCTCGCGCCTTTCGGCGAAAGGCGCGCTACCAGGGAGGGATCTCCGTGGTCCGGTCGGGGTGGCACGCCTCTCGCCGGGAGGCGTGGGGAGGTTCGCGAGCGAGGCGTCGGCGGGAAACGCGTCCAGGCCGGCGTCCACCTTCCGACCGCCTCGTTGCGGCCGAGGGGCGGTCCCGCTTTCCGACGGGTCTGCGCGGCGGGGAAACCCGGCTCGGTCAAGGCGGGGTGCGCCCGCCGCACGATTGGCTGGCGGCGGGGCGCGGGCTCTGCCAGTCGTTCCGGCCATGGGTTCCACGGGCAGGCTCCCGGACAAGCGCACGGTCGAGATGCGGGTCATCGGCGACTGGGTCGAGCCGGGCGCGCGCGTGCTCGACCTCGGGTGCGGCCGCGGCGTGCTCCTGGAGTACCTCGTGCAGACCAAACGCGTGCACGGCGTCGGGGTGGACTTCGATTTCGCGAAGATCGCGGCGTGCGTGAAGCGGGGGCTGATCGCCTATCAGGGCGACCTGGAGGGTTTCCTCCGCGCCTTCCCCGACGGGCATTTCGACCGTGTCGTCTGCTCGCGGACGATCGAGGAGCTCGCGCATCCGGCCGCCGTGATCCACGAGGCGCTGCGGGTCGGGCGCTGCGTCACGGTCGGCTTCGTCAACCACGGTTTCTGGAAGAACCGCGTCGCTTCGTTCCTCCACGGGCGCAAGCCGCACAACGAGGTCTACCCCGCGTCGTGGGCCGAGGCGCGGCCGGCCAACCCGCTTTCGGTCGCCGACTTCGAGGCGTTCTGCGCGGGGTCCCGGCTGGTCGTCCGGCGCCGGGCCCTGCTGCGCGGCGACTGGGTGCGCCCCTGCCGGCTGCTGCCCAACCTCCTTGCCGGCTACGCGGTCTACGAGCTGGGCCGCCGAGACGGGCCCATGGGGTAGCCGAGGTGGACGCCGGCCGGCCGGCGTTTGCGCGGAGGCCTCGCACGCGAACCTCCCCCACGCCTCCCGGCGAGAGGCGTGCCACCCCGACCGGACCACGGAGAACCCTCCCTGGTGGAGCGCCTTTCGCCGAAAGGCGCGAGTCGCACGACGCGGCCGGGCCGCCCGCGTCCACCTTCCGGTGCTCGTGGTCGCCCGCCCGCCCGCACGGTTCCGGCCGGGGCGGGCGGCGTCGTATCCGCATTCCGGTGACGGCGCGCGGCGGCTCCGGGGCTTTACACGCGGCGATCGGGGCGCAGGATCGGGATCGGCCTTCGCTCCGCCGCGGTCCGCGCGGCCCTTCCTCCCATGCAGCTCGACATCGACGCCTTGAAACTCTGGTTCACGCAGAGCGCCGTGGACTTCGGCCTCCGCCTCCTCGCCGCCCTCGCGATCTTCCTGATCGGCCGGATCGTCATCCGATTCGTCACGCGCAGCCTTCGCCGGGTGATGGCGGCGCGCCAGGTCGATCCCGCCCTCTGCTCGTTCGCGGCGAGCCTGATCCACGCCGTCCTCCTCGTGGTCGTCGTGCTCGCCGCGCTCGGGCAGCTCGGGATCCAGACCACCTCCTTCGTCGCGATCCTCGGCGCCGCCGGGCTCGCGGTGGGCCTCGCGCTCCAGGGATCGCTCTCCAACTTCGCGGCGGGCGTGCTCATCATCCTTTTCCGGCCGTTCAAGCTCGGCGACTTCGTCGAGGCCGGGGGCACGGCCGGCGTCGTGCGGGAGATCAGCATCCTCACCACCATCCTGCACACGCCCGACAACAAGCGGATCATCGTGCCCAACTCCGGGGTGATGGGCGGGAACATCACCAACTTCTCGGCCAACGACACCCGCCGCTGCGACATGGTCTTCGGGGTGGGTTACGGCGACGACATCCGGAAGGTGCGGCGCGTGCTCGAGGAGCTCGTCGCCGCCGATCCGCGCTGTCTGAAGGAGCCGGAGCCGACGGTCGCCGTGCTCGCGCTGGCCGACAGCAGCGTGAACTTCGCCGTGCGCCCGTGGGTGAAGACGTCGGACTTCTGGCCCGTCTTCTTCGACATGCAGCGCGAGGTGAAGCTGCGCTTCGACGCGGAGGGCATCACGATCCCGTTCCCGCAGCGCGACGTGCACCTGCACGCGACCGCCGGGGCCCCGCCGGCGCCGTGAGCGGCTAGCGCGCGAGGATCGCGGCGAGCGAGAGGAACGGTGCGGCCACGGTCGCGATCGCGACCATGAGCGCGTAGCGGAACGCCGGGACGTTGATCAGCACGATCACGATGAGGAAACCCCAGCGGGCGAAGGCGTGGAACGTCTCGAGCCGCATCCCGACGGCGTGCCGGAGCACGTGCGAGCCGTCGAGCGGCGGCACGGGGATCATGTTGAAGACGGCAAGCAGCGCGTTCACCTCGATCACACGCCGCAGGAGGCCGAAGCTCTCGACCACGCTGGCGTCGGGCACGGCCCGGAGCGCGAGCCCGCCGACGAGGGCGACGACGAGGCAGATGAGGATGTTGGAGGCCGGGCCGGCCATCGTGACGAGCAGGTCGTCGCGCACCCGGTGTTTGAAGTAGCTCGGGTCGACGGGCACGGGTTTGGCCCAGCCGATCATGAAGAAGCCCCCGCCCATCGTGTGGAGGTAGATCATGAAGAGCGGCAGGAGGATCGTGCCGATCGGATCGATGTGGGCGAGCGGGTTGAACGTGACCCGGCCGAGCATCCGCGCGGTGGGATCGCCGAGCCGGTTGGCGGTCCAGGCGTGCGCCCACTCGTGGACGCTCAGGCTGCCGAGAAAGATCAGGAAGAGGATCAGCCCCTCGCGGAGGGCGTTGGTGTCGAGCGCGGCCAGCATCGCGCGTCAGTCTTCCGGCGATTCCGGAAGTTGCGCAACCAAAGTCCGCTTGCGCTCCTGGAGGGCGGGCTCGTCGATGGTGGCGAGGGTCGCCGCGGCCTCTTCGGGCGCGCCGGCGCGGAGCTGGACGTTGGCGATGTGGAGGCGGATCGTCTGCCTGCCGAGGCCGGTGTCGGCGCGTTCCTCGAGCCGGCGCCACTCGGCGAGGGCGCGGTCCCACGCGGGCGTGGCGAGGTCGTAGAAGCTCTCGGCGTAGCGGTAGAGGTAGGCCCAGTTGGCGGGGGCGAGGGCCGCGGCGCGCTGGAACGCCGACTGGATCCGCCGATCGAGCACGTCGTCGGTGAAGAGGCCGTCGTCGACGAAGAAGCGCCGGTAGGCGTTGAGGAGCTGGCCGAGCTGGTAGTGGTAGAGCGGCTCGGCGTCGTCGAGCTCGATGGCCGCGAGGTAGTAGGGCAGCGCCTCCTTGTAGTCGCCCTCCTCGGCGAGGTAATTCCCGATCTGGTTTTTCACCATCGGGATGTTGGGGTCGAGCTTGTTGGCGCGCAGGTAGGCCTTGAGCGCGTCGGCACGGTTGCCGGTGCGGCCGAGGAGCAGGCCGTAGGCGGCGTAGGCCTCGGCCATCGCGGGCGCGGAGCGGATGACGTTCTCGTAGGCCGTGAGGACGGCGCGGAAATCGGCGTCGGCCCGCTGGCGTTCGTCCTCGTCGTCGGGATTGACCCGCAGGCGCTCCCAGATCGCGCGCTCGCGATCGGCGGCGAGGCGGAGCTCGCGCCACGCCATCGTTTCCGTGCGGCGCTCCGCCGGCGGCTCTGGCGGCGAAGCTCCCGGCCCCTGGGCGGACGCGGGCGCCGCGCCGAACAGCGGCGCGAACCACGTGAGCACGAGCAGGCGGAGGGCGGGACGCATGGAGCGGGAGATCGTGAGCAGCCGGTCCCGTCGTGGGCAAGCGCGCGGGCGGCCCCTGTGCAGACCGGGGCGGACGGGCGGCGTTCCGGGACTGGATTTGCGCGGCAATCCTGCTATCGACTGCGCGCGATGCTGCGCCTCGAGAACGGTCGGTTCCGGAACCTCCACCCCCATCCGAGGCACGGCCTGCTCGATCTGTTCCGCTGGAAGTCCGGGCTCGGCCCGCGCGAGCGCGCGGTGGTGGACCGCTCCGTCCTCCCGGCGTTCGCGGTCGAGGCGGAGCGGACCGATCCGGCGCGGTTGCACGCCCCGCCGCGGGACCGGGTGCAGCTCACCTGGATCGGGCACACGACCTTCCTCATCCAGGTGGCGGGCATCAACCTGCTCACCGATCCGGTCTTCGGGAAATTCTGCGCGCCGCTGCCGCTCCCTTCGCTGCGACGGCGGGCGCCGCTGCCGATCGCGCTGGAGGGCCTGCCCCCGATCCACGCGGTGCTGCTCAGCCACAACCACTACGACCACCTCGAGCTCGCGACCGCGCGGAAACTCGACCGCGAGCCGACGTGGTTCGTCCCGCTCGGCAACGCCGCCTGGTTCCGGCAGCGCGGCCTGGAGAACCACCTCGAGATGGACTGGTGGCGCGAGACCGAGCTAGGGCCGCTCTCGATCATCTGCGTGCCGGCGCAGCATTTCTCCTCGCGCACGCCCTTCGACCGCGACCTCACCCTCTGGGCGGGCTTCGTCCTGCGCACGCCGGTCGGGATGGTCTACTTCGCGGGCGATTCGGGTTACTCGCCGATCTTCGCCGACATCGGCAACCACCTCGGGCCGATGCGGCTGAGCCTCATCCCCATCGGGGCCTACCAGCCGCGCTGGTTCATGGCCCCGGTCCACATGAACCCGGAGGAGGCGGTGCGCGTCCACCTCGACGTGCGCTCGGAATTCTCGGTCGGTTCGCACTGGGGCACGTTCAAGCTCACCGACGAGCCGATGGCGGAGCCGCCGATCGCGTTGCGCCACGCGCTCGCACGCCGGCATGTGCCGGCCACGGCGTTCCGGACGATGCGGATCGGCGAGACGATGCTCGTCTGAGCCCTCAGGCCCCGGAGGCCTTCGGGAGCGTTTCGAGGGCGGCGAGCACGTCGGCGGCCTGTTGCGCGGTCGAGGCCTTCAGGTCGCGCCACACGACCTTGCCGTCCTTCATGAGGAACGCCTGCCGGCTGGAGAAACCGCGGGGGCCGAGCGGAACGCCGAAGCCCTCGATCACCCGCTTGTCCGCATCGGCGAGCAGGGTGAAGGGCAGCGCATACTTCTCGGCGAAGGCCTTCTGCGCCTCGACGTCGTCGGCGCTCACGCCGACGACGGTGACGCCGCGGCGGGTCAGCGCCTCGTAGTCGTCGCGGAGGCTGCAGGCCTGGGCGGTGCAGCCCGGGGTGTCGGCCTTCGGGTAGAAGTAGACGAGGACGAGCCCGCGGTCGTAGAGGCCGCCGAGATCGACGGGCGAGCCGTGTTGATCGACGGACTTCACGCGGGGCGCGGCGGCGCCGAGTTCGAGGGGTTCGGCGTGGGCGGAGGAGAGCATGAGGGTGGCGAGGGCGAGCAGGACGAGCGGAGTGGCTTTCATTCGGCCGGCACGGTACGCGACGCGGCCCGAAGCGCAAGGGGCCGCACCGCGCCTCACTCCACCCGCGCGGGGAGGAACGAGGCGTCCATCACCCGCTCGACCGTGAGGGCGTCGGGCGCGAGGACGCCGAGGTCGACGAGCTGCGCGAGCTGGTTGCGGTAGCGCTCGGCGGTGATCGCGAGGTAGTCGCTGCCGTCGCGCCGGTCGAGGGCGGCGTCGATGATCATCCGGCGCGACCAGTCGAGGTAGGCGGGCGTCACCTTCGGATTGATCCGGAGCATGATCTCGTGGGCCGGCGCCGGGTCGACCTCGACATAGTGACGGTAGGCGCGATGGAGGACGCGCAGGACCGCGCGGAGCGTCTCCGGATGATCGCGGGCGAAGGCGCGGTTGGTGAAGAGCGTGGTGTAGGCGTCGAAGCCGGCGTCCCAAGCGTAGAGGAACTTCAGCCGCACGCCCTTTTCCTGCACGAAGTAGGGCTCGGCGATGTAGAAGCCCTGCTGGATGAAGGACGGGTCCGCGACCAACCGGCCGAGGTCGAAGTTCTGCGCGACGATCTCGAAACCGATGCCGTACTTCCGACGCAGGTAGGGGAGGAACGCCCATTCGGGGCGGGCCATGATCAGCCGGCCGTCGAGGTCCTCCCAGCGTTCGACGGGGTTGGACTCGTGCATCATGAGCACGCTCGGGTCGTGCTGGAAGATCGCCGCGACGTTGAGGAGCGGGGCGCCGTTGGCGATGGCGAGGAGGACGTTGGTGCTGTCGGCCTGGCCGAGCTGGGCGACGCCCGTCGCGACCTTGTTGAGGGAGTGCGCGTTGGGGCCGCCCTGGAGCAGCTCGACCCTCAGGCCCTCGGCCGCGAACCAGCCCAGCGCCTCGGCGGTGTAGAAGCCGCCGTGCTCGGGCTCCGCCACCCAGTCGAGCTGCACGACCACGGGCGGATGCCCGCCGGCGGCGGCCGCCGGCTCCCGCGCGCCGCAGCCCGCGAAGAGCGGGAGGCCCGCGAGCGCCGCGGCGAGCCGCGCGAGACGTCTCCGCCCGCCGGATACGGATGCCGTCGTCGCGCCGCCGGCCATGCCTCAGAAGCGGTAGGAGAACGTCAGGTCGTAGCGCCGCTCCTCACCCTTGGTGATGAGCGTGTTCGCGGCGAACTCCGGATCCGCGCCGACGAAGTAGTCCTCGTCGGTCAGGTTCTCGATCCCGAGGCTGACCTCCCACTTCTCCGCGCGGTAGAAGAGCGAGGCGTTGGCCACGAGGCTGTCGTCCACCGTCAGCGTGCGGTCGTAGTTGTGGAAGTAGCCGTCGCGCACGATCAGGCCGAGCGAGGCCCCGAAGCCGGATTCGTGACGGTAGATGCCGAAGAGTTTCACGATCGTCTCGGGCGAGCCGGGGACGATCCGCTCGGGGTTTCCGGAGGGGCGCGCGCCCTCGGGCGTGAAGCCTCCGAAGGCGGCGGAGAACTGGTTCAACAGGCCGCCCGACTCGAGGGCGACGCCGATCTCGTCATCGCCCGCGCCGGTCGGATCGACCGAGGAGAACGGCATGGTGCGGAAGCCGAGGGTGGAGATCTTGCGCGTCTCGCGGGCGGTGAGCGAGCCGATGAAGGTGAGCGCGGGGATCGGCTGGTAGGTGACCTCGAGCTCGAAGCCCTCCGATTCGAACTGGTCGGAGACGGCGCTGCGGTCGTTGAAGTTCGACTGCTCCCACTCGTAGTAGGCGGCGGTCGCGAAGAGCTTGTTCTCCAGGAGGCTGACCTTGGCCCCGACCTCGAACAGCTCGGCCTGGCCGAAGTTGCCCTCGCCGAGCACCGCGCCGCCCTGCACGGGCACGAAGGTGGTGGCGTCCTGGTAGACCGCGTAGAGCGAGACGTCCTCGGTGATGCGGAGGTTGGGGTTGAGGCTGAAGTTGAAGAAGTCGATGTCGCCCTCGAGACGGTTCGCCGCGATGTCGGTCGGCCCGGAGGGCACCCTGGTCTCGAAGTCCGCGCGCTCGCCGCGGAGCCCGAAGAGGAGGGAGAACCGGTCCTCGAAGGCGGTGACGCTGCCGACCGCGAAGGCGGCGAGCTGGAGCGTGTCGGATTCGGCCGCGTGCCCGCCGGGACCACCCGCGCCGAACCCTCCGCCCCAGTAGTTGTCGCCGGTCAGGGGATCGACCTGCCCGCCGGCGAGGATCACCGAGTTGGCGCTGATGAGGCCGGTGGAGATGTCGCGGCGCGCGAACGGCTCGGTCCAGAAATCCTGCAGTTGCGTCGCCTCGCTGTAGCGGATCTGGGCGCCGTAGCTCAGCCGGAGCGAGGCGGCGTCGCCGAGGGCGAAGGTGTTCGTGAGGGTCGCGCGCTGGTCGAGCACGAGCTGATCGGTCTGGATGCCGTAGCCGTAGGAGGAGAGCTTGTCGGTCTTGAGTTTCTCGAAGAGGAACTGGCTCTTCCAGGACGTGCCGCCCGAGGGCGTGCCGATCAGGTCGAGGAAGTAGATGAAGTCCTCGGAGTCGGCGAAGTCCGCCTCGTCGGAAAGGACCGTGGAGCCCTCGATCGGCGCGGTGAAGACCGTGCCGCCGGCCTGGAAGTAGGCGGGGGTGTAGACGTAGCCCGAGGTCGTGGGGGCGATGTCGGCCGGCAGGCCGGCGTAGACCGCGCTGCGGGTGGCGGCGTCGCCCATGTTCACGAGGAGGTTGCGCTGGGCCGCGGTGATCGTGCCGGCGGCCACGGCCGAGGAGATCACCGACTCCGGCACGACGAGGGCGCGGAAGAGCGCGCGGTTCGCCGCCGGGATCGGGCCGAAATCGAAGACCGTGCCGTCGATCAGGCCGCGCTCGGCGACGCCGCCGTTGCCGCTGCGCACGAGGCTGAGGGGCTCGCCGATCACGTACTCGCCGTTGTCGATCAGGTTCTGGGTCGGGCGGTTCCAGCCGGCGTTCTCGTTGGATTTGAACTGGAAGTATTCGCCGCCGGTGAAGAGGCGGATGCTCTCCGAGAGCTTCGACTTCACCGCGCCGTAGATCGAGAAGTAGTCGTTCTTGATCCGGTCGTAGTAGGAGCCCGCCTGCTGGGCGGTCACGGAGATGCGGTAGGCCGAGGGCTTGCCGAAGAGCAGGGTCGGCGCGCCGGCGTCGACCTGGACGTTGAACATCGCGTGGCTCCCGACCGTGACCTGGAGCGAGCCGCGGGCGGCGTCGAAGTAGGGCGACTTGGGGACCATGTTGGCGTATCCACCGACATGGGACGGAACGAACTGTGCGGGAGCGGGCCCCTTCACGATGTCGAGCGCCTCCAGCGAGCCGAAGGAGGTCGGCATCTCGTTGCGCTGAAAGGCGCGCATCATCCCGTTGAAGTACGTGCCGCCCTGCCAGCCGCGGATCACCGGCGCGCCGGCGATCCCGTAGAAGTTGTAGCGCTCCGTGCCCGCCCCGACCTTCTCGAGGTCTGAGAAGTCGCGGATCTGGAACTGCTTCATCGCCTCCGGGCTGAGGGAGAGCACGGCGCGCGGGGTTTCGAGCAGGCTCATCTCGTCGAAGAAGGCGCCGTCGATCCTGCGGTCCGAGGGGAGCAGGGAGTCGGAATCCTCGGAGGCGGTCTCCTCGGCGATGAAGGCGTCGAGTTCGGGCGTGGAGGTCTGGGCGCGCGTGGCGGGGAGCGCGCACGCGAGGGCGAGCAGCGCCGCGAGGGCGGAGCGGAGGCGGGAGGTGGCGTTGTTCATGGTTTGGTGGACGAAACCGGAGCGTTCGACCGGTGGGGCGAAAGAGCCGCCACCGTGCCAGCGACCGGCGTCGCCGGTGTCGGATGAAAACAAGTACCCGACCGCGCGCCCCTCATGAGGCGCGATGATCGGTCAGGGCGCCGCGGTCGCGGCGGCGCGCGCCTGGAGTTCCGCGGGAAGGAACTCCGGCGTGAAGACCTCGTCCACGGAGGGCGGCCGGTCGAGCATCCCGATGGCGGTGAGCTGCTCGATCTGAAGCGCGAGCCGCGCCCGCGTGATCAGTCCCGGTTCCTCGCCGGGATCCCCCTGGACGAGCCGGTGGCGGCGCATCGCGTCGATCCCGAAGGCCATGAACGAGGCGTCCATCTTCGGGTTGGCCGCGGCGATGAGCTCGTTGGCCGGCGCGGGATCGCCCTCGAGGTAGTCGATCCAACCGCGGATCGAGGCCGCGGTGAAGGCGCGCACGATCCCGGGGTTCGCGGCGGCGTAGCGACGCGAGGTGTACCAGACGCGGTAGGGCGAGAAACCGGAGTCGGAGATGAGGAGGGTGCGCGGGCGGGCGCCTTGCAGCGCGACGTAGTAGGGCTCGTTGGTGATGAAGCACTGTTGGACGAAGCGTTTGTCGGCGATGAAGCGGCTCATCCCGTAGTCGAGCGGGGTGACGTCGAAGCGGATCCCGTACTTGCGGCGGAGGATCTCGAGGAACGCCGAGCCGGGCACGGCCATGATCGTGCGACCGTCGAGGTCGGCGAAGGTCTCGATCCCGCCCTCCTCGTGGGCGAGGATCGCCTGCGGATCCTTCTGCATGAGCGCGCCGGCCATCGTCAGCGACACGCCGCGGGCGGCCGCGATGATCACCTCGTCGCTGCGCCCGATCGAGAACTGCACGTTGCCCTGCGCGACCTTCTGGGTCGTCATCGCGTTGGGACCGCCCTGCTGGATCGTGACCTCGAGCCCGGCCTCGCGGTAGAAGCCGCGGGCCAGCGCCTGGTAGAAGCCGCCGTGCTCGGGCTGGGCGTACCAGTCGGTCTGGAGGATGATCGGCGTGAGGCCGCCGGGCGCGTCGGCGGGCGCGGGTCCGCGACCGCAGGCGGCGAGGAGAAGAGGAAGAAGCAGGAGAAGAAGGCGGTGAAGGGAGGGCATGGGCGTCATTCCTTTCGGATCATCGAGTCGTGCCAGTCGTGGAGGAGGAGCCAGTGGAGGAGGTTCACGGCCGCGACGAAGGCGAAGCCGAGCAGACAGGCGGTGAAGGCGGTCGCGTAGAGCGCGGCGATCTTGAGCTGGGAGTTGAAGATGATCGTGAGGAATCCGATCCCCGCGCCGCCGCCGGCCGAGGTGCCGGCGAAGAGGTCGCCGGTGATCGCGCCGATCGGGGCGAGCGTGCCGGCGATCTTCAGCCCGGTGAGGAAATAGGGCATCGAGTAGGGCACGCGGAGCAGGAGGATCTCCTGCGCGCGGGTCGCGTTGCACATCCGGAAGAGGTCGAGGAGGTTCCGGTCCGTCGAGACGAGGCCCATCGTCGTGTTGGCCACGACCGGGAAGAAGCCGATCATGAAGGTGATCGCGGTGATGCTCGGCAGGCCCTGCCCGAGCCAGAGCACGAAGATCGGCGCGAGCACCACGACCGGCGTCATCTGGAGGACGAGCACCCAGGGGTAGAGCGATTGTTTCACCCACACCGCGGCGGCGAGGAGCATCGAGATCAGGTAGCCGATCCCGACGGCCGCGAGGAAGCCGACGGCCGCGGAGAGCGCGGTGCGCCGCGCGCCGGCGAGCAGGACCGCGCGCTCGGCGACCGCCGCCTCCCACACCTGGTGGGGGAACGGCAGGACGATGCGCTGGACGTCGTAGCCCTTCGAGCCGCCGTAGAGGTGGCCGAGGCCGTACCAGATCCCGATGAGGACGACGCCGCTGAGGGCGGGAAGGAGCCAGGCGCGAAGACGGGTGTTCATGACGCGGGCATGACCGAGCGAAGGCTGCGCGTCGTCCGCGCGAGGAGTTGGAGGAACGCCTCGCTCTCGCGAAACTCCGGTCCGCGCGGGTACGGGGCCGGCACCTCGATGATCTCGGCCACGCGCCCCGGGTTGGCCGAGAGCACCACGATGCGGGTGGAGAGGAAGATCGCCTCGGCGACCGAGTGGGTGACGAAGAACGCGGTGTAGCGGTCGCGCTCGCGGATCTGCAACAGCTCCTCGTTGAGGCGGTCGCGCGTCATCTCGTCGAGCGCGCCGAAGGGTTCGTCGAGCAGGAGGATCCGCGGTCCGAGGGCGAGCGCGCGGGCGATCGAGACGCGCATCTTCATCCCGCCGGAGAGCTGCCACGGGAACTTCCGCCGCGCGGCCTCGAGGCCGACGAGGCGGACGAGCTCCTCCGCCCGTTCGCGCCGCCGGTCGCGGGCGATGCCGCGCAGGCGCATCGGGACCTCGACGTTTTCCAGCACCCGCAACCACGGGAGGAGGTTGGCGTCCTGAAAGACGAAGAACGTCTCCTCGCGGGCGTTGAGCGGAGTCATCCCGTCGATCACGATCGAGCCCGCGCTCAACGGAGAGAGCCCGGCGAGGAGTCGGAGGATGGTGGATTTCCCGCAGCCGCTCGGGCCGATCAGGCTGATGAACTCGCCCTTGCGGACGGCGAGGTCGATCCCGTCGAGGACGAGCGGGCCGTCGCCGAAGCGCTTGCCCACGCCCTCCAGAGTGATGATCGGCGGCGCGTCAGGCATCGAGGACGGGGAGCAGGAGCCGCGAGGGTCTCCGCTCGTCGTGAAACACGGTCTGGGTCGCCCGCCGGAAATCGCAGGCCCGCCGCACCCGGGCGGGATCCTCGAGGGTGTTCGGGTGCCGGATCAGGAGCGGGTGGGCCGAGCTCGCGAGGTCGAGACGGAGCACGTCACCCGGCTCGAAGCGGCACGCGATGTCGTCGAGCGGGACGATCAGCCGCACCGCGCCGTCCGCGGTCGCCCGGCCCTCGCGCAGGCGCGCCGCCCCGAGCGTGAGGAAACGCGCCTCCCCGTCCGGCGTGACGCGCGAGAGCCGGGCGACGAACGCGGTGTCGGGCGCCGTGCTGTGCACGAAGAGCTCGAGCCGCGGAGGGCCCGCGAGGAGGAACGGGCGCTCCGCGGGCGCGTCGTCGTAGACGAGCAGGTTGTTGCCCTCCTGCTGCGGTGCGAGGTCGGTGGGCCCCCAGGCGAGCCCCCCGGTCATCGTGCCTCCGGGAGCGAGGACGGGGACTTCGGGATCGTAGTTGAAAACATCCGACGGCCCGTCCGCGCGGTCGCCGGCGAGCCGGCCGTCGCCGAAGCGGGAGTTCGCGCCGCCGCCCGAGACCAGGAAGCGCGCGACCTCGCGGGACTCCGGCGGCGGCCAGTGCGGGGCCTTGCGCCAGGCGTCCTCGCCGAGGACGAAGTAGACGACGCCGCTGGTCTCGGCGACCGCGTCGGGATCGTCCTTGAGCCAGCGGTCGAACCAGCGGACGAGGAGCCGGTCGGTGTCGAGCCGGGCGTTGCGACCGAGCGGGCCGGCGTGGGCGCGGGTCCCCCAGGGGATGTGTATCCACGGACCGGCGACGAGGAAGTGCCGGTCGCCGCGGCCCGCGGAGAGCGTCCGGTAGCCGTCGATCGAGCCGCGGAGGTAGAAGTCGTACCAACCGGAGAGGTGGAAGACCGGAAGGTCGGCGGCGCGCAACGCCGCGGTCGGGTCGAGGGCGGCCCAGTGGTCGTCCTTCTCCGGATGGGCCAGCCACTCGGCCACGTAGCGCGGGAGCCCGGGGCGGACGAGCGGGTCGACCTCGGCGACGGGGAGCCGGGCGGCGAGGCCGCCGGCGAGGTGGCTCTGCTCGAGCGCGTCGTAGGCGTCCCACGCGCCGCGCCGCGCCGCGTCCTCGCGGAGCATCTGGTTGCCCCAGGCGAGGGTCGTCTGGAGTTGCAGGAGTCCGCCGCGGTGGAACCAGCCGGAGTGGAGGTCGAGCGCGGTCATGTGCGGCGCGATCGCCCGGAGGGGCGCGGGCCGGGTCGCGGCGGCGAGGTACTGGGTGGAGCCCTGGTAGGAGAAGCCGTACATGCCCACCCGACCGTTGGAGCCGGGAAGCGTCGCGGCCCAGAGGACGGTGTCGTGGCCGTCCTCCGCCTCGTGGTGGAACGCCTCGAAGTCGCCCTCCGAATCGCCGCGTCCGCGCACGTCCTGGATCACGACCAGGTAGCCGTGCCGGGCGAACCAGCCGGGCCGGGCGTAGACCACCGTCGAGGCGATGTCGCGGCCGTAGGGCTGTCGCATGAGCAGGACCGGGAGCGGCCGGTCGGAGCTCGGGCGGTGGATGTCGGCGACGAGGTGGACGCCGTCGCGCATGCGCGCGCGGACCCCGCGCTCGACGATCACCGCGGGCGCCTCGGCCGCGGGGTCAGGTGGCGGCATCGCCCGCGAAGGGGTTGTGTGGATACGTGCCCATCTTGCCCGGGTTGAGGATGCCGTGGGGATCGAAGCGGGCCTTGAGGGCACGCTTGTCGGCGATGTCGGTGTGCCGTCCGCCGCCCTCCAGGAGGTAAGTGTGCGGGTTGGCGATGAAGACCCCGATCGTGTCGCAGAAATCGAGGATCTCCCGGAGTCGCTCCTCGGAGCGGAAGCGGACGAGCGGGATCCCGCCCACGAGGATCTGGTCGCCGGAGGCCATGCGGCTCGCCTGCCGTTCCATCTTCGCGTTTCCCGCCGTCCACTCGAGGTGGAGGAGGATCTCGCCGGGGAAGCGCTCCTGCAACCGGCGGAACTGCGCGCGGAAATCCGGCCCGAACCCGGCCTGGAGGTAGGTGATCGAGGGGTCGGCCTTGATCGCCCAGAGCGTGGTGTGGTTCCACGTGTAATCGGTGAGGTAGGGCGGCTTGAGGGGATCGGGGAGCGGTTTGCAGTAGACCACCGCGAGGCCGGCCCGCGCGGCCGAGGCGACGACGGCGTCCGTCGTCGAGCGGTCGACGAGCAGGAAGGTCGCGTGTTCGCCGGTGCGCAGGTGTTTCTTGAGCGGGCGGAAGTAGTCGGGCACGGGCCACTCGAACTGGGTGACGAGCCGTTTGGGGATCGTGCCGTCGCGGGCGACCGCGTCGGTCCAGTCGAACAACGCGTCCCAGGCCGCCGAGCTGACGATGAGCTGGTCGTAGTCGCGCTTCGGGGCGAGGCGCATCTCGATCTCCACGAGGATGCCGGTGGTGCCGTAGGTGTGGAGGGCGGTGATCGCGGCGCGCTCCTCGAAGCGGACGAGCCGCGGCTCCTCCTCCACGGAGAGGACGGTGATGGACTTGATGTTGTCGCCGTTGTTGATCCCGCCCCAGACGATCGAGCCGATCCCGCCGGAGCCGCCGCAAAGGAAGCCGCCCATGCTCGACTTGACCCAGGTCGAGGGTTTGCAGCGCAGTTCCCAGCCGATCGCGCGGGCCCGCTGCTCGATCTCGCCGAGCGTCGCGCCGGGCTCGACGTGCGCCACGCCGTCGACGGAGTGGATCGCGTCGAGCGCCCGCAGGTCGACGAGCACGCCGCCGTGCAGCGGGATGCTCTGCCCGTAGTTGCCGGTGGCCCCGCCCCGCACCACGAGCGGCACGCGCCGGCGCGCGCAGAGGGAGACCACCGCCTTCAACATCGCGACGTCCGCGACCTTGACGATCGCGTCGGCGGCCTTGTCGTCGAGCAGGCGTCGGAGGACGGGCGAGTACCAGTAGAAGTCCTTCGACTGCTTGAGCGTGTCGTCGCGGCCGGTGACGATGTTCGTCGGGCCGACGATCCGGGCGAGCTCCGCGGCGGTGGCGGCGTCGAGCGTCGCGCCCGCGGATGTCTGGGTTGCGTCCATGGGAGGGCGGCCAAGCAGGTTCGTTGCCAGTGCGCGGGGGCGATCGGGTGTCGCGCGCGGATTCGCCGGGACTCTCGAGGGCGCGCGCGCCGGGAGGTGTTTCCCGCCGGAACGCGGAACATCCGGAGTTCGGGGCGCGGCTGGTATCGCGCGTGCTGATCCGGCTGCGACTCCTCCGACCCGTGATCCGACACCGCCTCCACGACGAGTGGCTGCTCGTCTCCCATCCCGACCACGCCCGGCTGGCGGGCCTCTTCGCGCGCGCTTGGGGCAACGACGTCTTCCCGCACCCCGAGCCGATCGCGCCGATCGTCGCGGCGGTCGCGCGCCATGACGACGCCTGGGCCGCGCGCGACGCGGCGCCGGAGCTGACGCGCGCGGGCGAACCCGCGGCGTTCTCCCGTGAACTCGTCGGGACCTACGACGCGTTCGAGGAGATCGATTTCGAGGCCTACCTCGCGGTGCGCGAGGCCGCGACCGAGGTTGTGGCGGCGGACGACCCGTACGCGGCGATCCTCGTCTCGATGCACACGGTCAACCTCCTCACGGAACAGGCCGACCTCGCCTCGCTCACCGCCGGCCAGCGGGCGGCGCACGCGCGTTTCATCGAGAACCAGCTCTGCCGGCAGCGCGCCCTGTGCGAAGCGCTCGCCGCGGACCCCGCCCTCACGGGCCACCTCGGCGAGGCGGCGTTGCGGCGGGGCTTCGAATTCCTCCAGGCCTGCGACAGCCTGAGCCTGATCCTCTGCGTCGCCTATCCCGAGCCGATCGCGCTGCGACACACCCACCAGCGGGTCGACGGCGTCCGCGTCGGCCTGGAGGCGGTCCCCCGGGGCGACGACGCGTGGGCCGTCCGCCCGTGGCCGTTTCGCGAGGCCTCGCTCGAAGTGCGACTCCCCTTCAAGCGGGTGGCGCACGGCGAGCTGCGCGATCTTCCGACCTTCCGCGCCGCCCACGCCCGCGCGCCGACGGAGCACCGCGCCATCCGTCTGCACCCATGAGACTCCCGCCCGTCCCCGGTTCCGCGTTTCTCGCCTTCCTCGTGCTCGCGGGCGCCGCGCCGCCGCTCCCGGCCGCGCCGACTCCGCTCGTGATGCAGCTCGACTGGATCGCCAACGTCCAGTTCGCCGGGCTCTTCCAGGCGGAGGCGCGCGGTCTCTACCGCGACGCCGGCCTCGACGTGCGGATCCTCGAGTCGGATCCGCAGCAGAAGACCGTCGACGCCGTCCTCGCCGGCCCGCTCGTCGTCGGTTCGGCGGAGAGCAACGTCCTCCTCCGCGCCCGCGCCGACGGCCGGCCGGTGGTCGCGCTCGCCACGATGTTCCAGGGCAGCCCGATCGGCTGGATGTACCTGAAGCGCTCCGGCATCCGGAGGATCGAGGACCTCGCGGGCCGCAGGATCGGGATCCATCCCGACGGCGAATACGTGATCGAGGCGGTGTTCGCCGAGCGCGGGCTGGAGCGCGGCCACTTCAACCTGCCGCACGTCGGCTACGACATCGCGATCCTCCTCCGGGGCGAGGTCGACGCGATGCAGGGCTACGAGATCGACGAGTTCGTCAAGCTCCGCATGGCCGTCGGCGACGAGGCCGGGATGTTCGCGGCCCGGGATTTTGGATACGCGGCCTACTCGCAGGTCTTCTTCACCTCGGAGGGCCGGCTCGCCTCGGACGGCGCGGCGATCCGCGCCTTCCTCGACGCCTCGCGCCGCGGCTGGGAGCACGCCCTCGCCCATCCCGGGGAGACGGTCGACCTCGTCCTCGCGCGGCGACCCGATCTCGACCGCGAGTACCAGCTCCGCTCGCTCGAGGCGATCGCGGGCCTCGTCCGCTCGCCCGACGGCGCGGTCATGGCCCCGATGCGTCGCGAGGTCTGGGAGACGAGCCTGCGCAACTTCCTCGCGCAGGGCCTGCTGGAGCGCCCCGTCGATCTCGACGGCCTCCTCCCCGATCTCCTGCGCCCATGAAGACGCTTTTGCAGCGCGCCCTCGTGCCGGTCGCGTGCCTCCCGGAGGCGCTCCGCGGCGCGGACGACGGGCCCGCGGCGCTCTGCGACGTGACGCTCGACGGCCCGGCCATCGTGACGGTGGAGCGCACCGGGGCCCCCGCGCCCGACGGCGTGCAGGTCGACGACCTCGGGGGCGACCTCGTCTTCCCGGGCTTCCTCGACGCCCACGTCCACCTCGACAAGACGCACACCTGGCGGCGCGCCCCGAACCGTTCGCACACCTTCGCCGAGGCGATCGACACCCTCTGGCGCGACAAGGTGAACTGGTCGGCCGAGGACCTGCACCGGCGCGCCGGCTTCGCCCTGCGCAGCGCCCGCGCCCACGGGACCGTCGCCATGCGCACCCACGTCGACACCGGCCTGCCGTGGGCGGAGACCTCCTTCGCCGCGCTCGCCGAGCTCCGCGACGCCTGGCGGGGCGACATCACCCTCCAGCTCGTCAGCCTGTGTGGAGTCGATGGATACGCGGGCCCCGAGGGCGAGGCGCTCGTCGATCTTCCGATGCGTTTCCGCGCCGACGCGCTCGGCGGCATGCCGGTGATGAACCCCGACCTGCCGGGCCAGCTCGACCGCCTCATGGCCCTCGCCCGCGACCGGGCGATCGGCCTCGACCTGCACGTCGACGAGAACGGCGACGCCGGGGCCGAGTGCCTGCGCGCCGTCGCCGAGGCCGTGCTGCGGAACGGATTCCCGCACCCCGTCGTGTGCGGCCACTGTTGCAGCCTCGCCGTCCAGGCGCCGGCGCGCGCCGCCGAGACGCTCCACCTCGTGCGCGAGGCCGGCCTCGGGATCGTCAGCCTCCCGCTCTGCAACCTCTACCTCCAGGACCGGCCAGGGGCGGG
>DAIPIQ010000041.1:0-23890 GCA_036770745.1 Opitutaceae bacterium
TCGGCCGCGCTGAAGCCCGTCGGTCTTCAGCGGAACCGAGGCATGCCACCACTTTTGATTACACCCCGCCGCCTCCTCGCCGGCGCCGCGCGCTTGAAACGCCCGCCCCTGCGCGCACCGTGATCGCGTGTTGACCATGGCCGACCTGCTCCCCGATCGCACCTGGCTCTGGCTGGCGACCGGCTTCTACGCGGCGGCCTTCGTCTCCACCACGTGGATGGTCGTCCGCGATCGCCGGCGCTCGCGCGGCGCCACCTTCGCGCTGATGGGCGCGGGCCTCGTCCTCCAGACGATCGGCCTCTACCTCCGCGGCCTCGAGGCCGGCGGCTGTCCCGTGCGCAACACCTTCGAGCTCGTCCAGTTCGTGACGTGGGCGACGACGCTGCTCTACCTCGTCGTGGGTTCGGCGTTTCACGTGAGCCTGCTCGGCTACTTCACCTCGGCCCTCGCGCTCGCCCTCTCGGGCGTCTCGCTCCTCGTCCCCGGCTGGGACCGGATCGCGGGCACCCCGGTCTTCGGCGGCAACCCGTGGATCGAGGTCCACGCCACGCTGGGCCTGCTCGCCTACGGGGCCTTCGGCGTGCTCGCGACGACCTCGCTGATGTTCCTGCTCCAGACGTTCAGCCTGAAACGCAAACACCTGCGCGGGCTCTTCGCCTGGCTGCCGCCGCTGGTCGCGCTCGAGTCGATCAACTACCGGCTGCTCGTCACCGGGATCGTCGTGCTCTCGTTCTCGATCGCCGTCGGCGTCCACTACTTCCAGCGCGACCCGGCGGCCACCGAGCTGGACAAGCTCCTCGTCACGATCGCCGTCTGGGCCGCCTACGCGGTGGTGCTCTTGCTGAGGATCCGGCGGAGGCTCGTCTCGCGCCGCCTCGCGTGGGCGGGAATCGTGCTCTTCGTCGTCGCCCTGCTCTCGCTGGGCCCGATCACACGCCGTCCGCCCGCCTCGGCGGACCACGCGGAGGTGGCGCGATGAGCGGAGCCGACACGCGCCTCTTCGCCATCGGGGCCTCGCACCACACCGCGCCGCTCGCGGTGCGGGAACGTTTCAACCTCGCGCCGGAGCGCCTCGCCGAATGCCACGCCGCCCTCCGCGTCGTCCCCTCGGTCACCGAGCTGCTCGTGCTGAGCACCTGCAACCGGCTGGAACTGTATGGCGCCGCCTCCGCGGCGGGGGCCGAGGAGGGCCTTGCCGCGGGCCTCGCGGAGTTCCTCCGCGTCGATCCCGTCGAGTTCACCGCGCATCGCTTCGTGCTGCGGGATCGCGAGGTGGTCCGCCACCTCCTCGAGGTGGCGGCCGGGACGGATTCGCAGATCGTCGGCGAGACGGAGATCTTCGGACAGGTGAAGTCGGCCTACGCCCGCTCCAGCGGGCTCGGCACGACCGGCGCGATCCTCAACCGCGTCTTCCAGAAGGTGTTTCAGGCGGCGAAGTTCATCCGCACGCACACGCCCATCGGCGAAGGTCCGGTGAGCGTCGCGACGGTCGCGGTCGATCTCGCCGAGAAGATCTTCGGCGACCTCCGCGAATGCCGCGTCTTGATCGTCGGCACGGGCGAGGTCGGCGAACGGACCGCACGGGCCCTCCACAGCCGCGGCGCCTCCGGGATGACCGTGCTGAGCCGGGCCGCGCCGCGCGCGCAGGCGCTCGCCGCGGCGATCGGGGCGACGCCGGGCACGCTCGAGCGGCTGCCCTCCGACCTCCCCGGGCACGACATCGTGATCGGCTCGACGACCACCGTCGCGCCGATCCTCTCGGCGGCCGAGGTCGCCGGCGCGATGCGCCGGCGCGACGTGCGCCCGCTCTTCTTCATCGACCTCGGGATGCCGCGCAACTTCCCCGCCGGGCTCGACGGCGTGGAGTCGGTCTTCTCCTACGACCTCGACGACCTCGCGCGCATCGCCGAGGAGAACATCGCCTCGCGGCGCGCCTCCGTCGAACGCTGCCGCGAGCTCGCCCGCGAGCGGGCCGACCGCATCTGGGAGGCGTTGCAAACCCGCATCCAGAACCTGGAGACGGCGGAGGCCCGCCGCGACCTCGAGCGGAGCCGGGCCGCGACCTGAGCCGCGCTCCGCCGGCTCAGCCGCGGATCCGTTCAAGGAGCCAGTCGGCGGCGTCGCCGTCCGGCGGACGGGCCAGGCGGGCGCGCAGCTCCGCGGCGAGCGCCTTCGTCCTCCCGATCCGCGACGGATTCCCGAGGCAGTCGGCGAGCTCGACCGCGAGCGCCCCGGGTCGGGCTTCGCCCTGGATGAACTCCGGATACATCGGCCGTTCGAGGAGGATGTTGGCCATCCCGAGGAAGGGGATCCGCACGAGCATCCGACCGAGGCGGTAGGTCACGGGATTGGCCCGGTAGGCGATCGCGCCGGGGATCGCCGCGAGCGCGCAGAGGAGCGACATCGTCCCGGAGCTCGTGAGCACCGCGGCGCCCGCGGTCGGGCGGTCGTTGGGCTCGAGCCGCACCGCCCCCTCGAGCCCGGGGCGCGCGGCGAGCTCCCGCTCGAGGATCCCGCGCACGGGATCTCCGGGATGGATCATCACCGCCGTCGCACCGGGGCGGCTGCGACGGAAGAGCGTGAAGGCGTCGAGGAGGACCGGGGCGATCCGCCCGACCGCGGCGCGCCGGCTGCCGGGCAGGAGCAGCACCGGGGCCTCGGGCGACCACGAGAGTGGAGGGACGAAGCGTTCGCCCAGGAACGGATGCCCGACGAAGCGCACGGGCAGGTCGGTGTCGTGGTAGCACGCGACCTCGAAGGGGAAGACCACGGCGAGCCCGTCGAGCGTCTCCGCCATCGCGAAGCGCCGTCGGGCTTTCCACGCCCAGATCTGCGGGCCGATGTAGAAGACCGTGCGCACGGGACCGCCGCCCTTGCACGAGATTCCGCGCGCGTGCAGCTCCGCCGCGAGGCGGAGGTTGAAGCCGGGATAGTCGACGAAGCAGACGACCCGCGGCCGGTGCTCGTCGATCCAGCGCACGACCTCCCGGAAGACACGGCGGAAGAAGCCGTAGTTGCGCAGCACCTCGACGAGCCCGACCACCGAGGAGGCGGTGAGTTCGAAGAGCAACTGCGCGCCGGCCGCGGCGAGTCGCGCGCCGCCGATCGCCACGACGTTCAACCCCGGTTCGCGCCCGAGCAGGGTCTCGACCATCCGCGCCGCCTGTTCGTCGCCCGAATGCTCGCCGGCGAGCACGAGCACGTCCACCCCCGGCCTTTGCGGCGGCGGCAGCGGCGGCGTGAAAGCGGTTTCGGCGGCCATGTGCGACCGCGAGTAAGTCCGACGACCGCGGCGAAACGACACAAAACCCGCGCGCCCCTACGGCGTGACGAGGTAGAGCTCGACGAGCGCGACGCCGGTGCCGCCGTCCTTCCCCGCCACCTGCACGGTGTAGCCGCCCGGGCCGAGCGCGAGCAGGAGCATGGCGTCGCGGGTCCCGCCCGCGATCGGAAAGGCCCCGGTGGCGGCGATCGCGGCGTTCACCGCGGCGAGGTTCGAGGTCTGCTCCCAATCGTCGTTCTCGGCGACGAACACCGACTTCGTCGCACCGCCGGGAAGCAGGACCGTCCGGCGCACCGTCATGACCGGATCGACGAGCGCGCCCGCGACGTTGAAGCCGGCGAGCGTCGGCCCGATGGCGCGCAGGAGCACGGTCGCACCGACGTCGCCCTCGATCACGAAACCGGGGATGAGGATGTCGGCGCCGGTGCCGACGACCGCCCGCGCGGAGATGTTGACCAGCCTCGCCTGGGAGCCGGGCGCGTCGGCGTCGTAGATCTCGACGAGGCCGACACCGGTGCCCGCGTTCACTCCGGAGGTCTGGACGGTGTAGGATCCCGGGACCAGTGTGAGCAGCGTCGCCGCATCCTTGGTCGAGGGGACGAGCGGAAAGGCGCCCACGGCGGCGCGCGTGGCCTCCAGTTGCGGCTGATCCGCGGCGAGCGGCCAGTCGTCGTTGGTCGCGACCTGAAGCGGCGGCGGGGGATTCGGAGGCGGGAAGGTCCGGAACACCGCCATCTGCGGATCGGCGAGCACGCCCGCCACTCCGAAGTCGCCGAGCCTGGGCCCGACCGCCCGCACGAGCAGGTTCTTCGTGCCGGCGCCGTTGATGACGAGACCGGGGATGAGGATGTCGCCGCCGGTGCCGACGAAGGCGCGGGTCGCGAGATTGACGAGCCGCGAGCCGCCGGTGGCGACGACGGTGAGCGCGGCCGTCGCGCTGGTGACCGCGCCGCCGGGATTCGACACGCGTACCGCGTAGGCGCCCGCCGCCGCCGGTTGCACATCCGCGAGGTAGAGACCGGGGAAGGTGGCGCCGGGGATCTCGACGCCGTCCTCGAGCCACTGATACGCGAGCGCGGTCCCGGCGACCTCGGCGGAGAAGAAGGCGGCGGAGCCCTGCAACGCGGTGAACGCGACCGGCGGCTCCACGACCACCGGCGGGGCCGGCGGCGTCACGGTGAGCGTCGCCGCGGCGCTGGTGACGCTCCCGAGCGCGTTCGTCGCCACGCAGGAATAGTCGCCGGCGTCCGCGAGCCCGAGGTCGGTCAAGGCGAGGGTCGATCCGGTCGCGCCCGCGATCGGCGTCGTGCCCTTGCGCCATTGGAGCGTCGGCGCGGGCGAGCCCGTCACCGTCACGGAGAAGCTCGCGTTCGCTCCGAACGCGGCCGACGTCGACACCGGCTGCTGGCTGAACGACGGCGGCGCCTGATCCTCCGCGATGATGAGGATCACCGGGATGGACGGCACCTGGTCGCCGCCCCGGTTGGCGTTCTCCCAGGCGCGGAGTGTGATCCCGAACGTGCCCGACTGCGTCGGCACGCCGGAGAGGATGCCGGTCGCGGCGTTGAGCGTGCGCATCGTTCCATTGACCGTCGCGGTCTGACCCGACGGACCGGTGACGACGAGCCCGGCGGGCAGCGGCCCGTCGACGCCGTAGGAACCCGCCGGTTTGCCCGCGCCGGTGACGGAGAAGACCATCGTGAGCGACTGCCCCACCCGCCCCGACACGGGGCTTCCGGGATTCGTGGTGAACTGCGTCGCCCCCGTCTGCGCGTGGACCGCGGAGCCGACCGCGGCGGCGGGGACGAGCGCCCGCAGGACGTGCCCGAGCGGGGCGCGCAGCACGGATTCGACGGCCGCGAGCGGGCGCAGCAGCGGAGCGCGCTGGAGCAGCATCGCAAGCAGGGAAGCCAGCCAGAGCAGGCGCGGGGAAACGCGGACGAAGTTCATGGGGTCGAAGCCACCGCAGACCCTGTGAGGCCCGGCGGAGGAGGCTTGTTCCCGGCGGACGCGTTTCAGTTGCATCCGCAGCCGCCTCCTCCGACGCCGCGACCGCCGGACGAACCCTCGCGCGAGAAGTAGATGTGTTCGCTCATCACGAGGTTGAGCGTGTCGCGATCCGCACGCGCGGTGTAGTCGGTGAGCATGACCTTCTGCCACGGCTCCACCGTCGCGCAGCCGCCCCAGAGCGAGGCGACGAGCGCGGCCGCGAGGGGCCCGAGAATGCGACGCATCTTCATGATCGTGGGTCCTTCCGAGGGGAAACGCTTCGCTCAGATCGCATGGCGGTAGTAGCCCCGGGTCTGCAGTTCGCGATCCGCGCAGAGGATCGAACCCTCCGCGCCGAAATACTCCTCCAGCATCGCCAGGCCCTCCGCGGGTCCGAGGACGAAGACCGTCGTGGCGAGCAGGCCCGCCTCGAGACAGGTCGGCGCCACCACCGTGACCGACAGGCATTCGCCGTCGGCGGGGTGACCCGAGCGCGGGTCGATGATGTGGCCGTAGCGCCGGCCGCCGGACTCGAAGTAGCGCAGGTAGTTCCCCGAGGTGGCGACGCCGCCCTCGTTGAGCACCAGGCGCCCCCGGATCGCTCCGGGGCGCATCGGATCCTCGATCCCGATCGACCAGCACGGCGCATCCGGCGGCCGACCCGCCACCCGCACGTCGTGTCCGAAATCGACGAGCAGGTCCGCGATGCCCCGCGCCCGGCCCATCTCGAGCACGCGATCGACCGCATACTCCTTGCCGAACCCGCCGAGATCGAGCCCCATGCCCGCCTCCGGCAGGTAGACCCGTCCGGGCTCGCGGCGCACGCGCGGCCAGCCGACCTTGGCGGCGGCGGCGCGCACCTCGTCCTGGGTCGGCAGCCTCGGGTTGCTCTGCTTGTAGTTCCACAGGCGGAGCAGGGGCAGCGCGGTGGGATCGATGATCCCGCGCGAGAGCACGTGGATCTGATCTGCGAGGGCGAGCATCCGCTCGACCTCCGGGTCGATCGCGACCCAATCGCGACCGGCCGCGGCGTTGATGCGGCTCACCGTGCTGTCGGGCCGGAAACGGGAGAACTTGGCCTCGAACGCGCCGACCCAGTTGACCGCCTCCAGCGCGAAGGCGCGTCCGGTCTTCTCGTCGGGCGGGAGGAACTGGACCTCGCACTGCGTCCCGAGCGCGGGAAACCGCAGGCGCTCGACCGCCGGGGCGGCGTCGCCCGCGGTCGCCGCATCGCGCGCGGCCCGGTGCTTGGAATCCCCTAGAACCACAGCCGGGCCCCCACGGTGAAGATGTGCGCGCCGATGTAGGCGCTCCGCGACGTCGCATCGCGACCGCGCATCTCGTAGCGCTCGTAGGCGAAGTCCACCGCCCAACGATCGCCACGGGTGTGGACGACCTTGAGGCCGAGCGTCGTCGCCGCGAACGCGGAGAGCCGGTAGTCGGACGAATAGAACGGCGCATCGTCCGCGGGCGCGTCGGTCGGGACGATCGGCGTGCGGTCCAGATCGGGGAAGTAGAAGTCGGCCGCGCCCTGCCGGTAGTAGCGGAAGGCGGGCCGCACGACCCACGCGGCGCCGATTCGCTGGAACCACGCGAGGTCGAGCGTGCCGCTGCGGATGCCGTGCCCGTCGGCGTAGTGCCGCGCCGACGCGTCGAGGCTTCCTCGCGCCTTTTCGAAGAAGCGTATCCACTGCACGAACACGATGTCCTTGCTCCGACGTCCGGGCCGGCGCTCGGCGAAGGTCAGCGGCAGGGCGAAGCCGGGGACGATCTCCACCGTCTTCTGCACGAGCTTGTAGGGATCCGAGTGCAACCCGGTCGAGAGTCCGCGCACGTAGTTGACCGTGAGGGTCGAGTGCGGGTCGAGCACCTGGGTGACGCCGACGAGCGCATCACGAGAGATCTTGCGCCCGGGCTCGGCGAGGAAGTCCGGGGTGATGTCGTCGTCAATGTAGGAGAAGCCGAGGTGCAGCTCGGTGTTCTTCTTGTTGAAGCGCTGGATCCAGCCGGCCGAGAGGCCGTTCGAGAGGTAGTCGTTCTCGTTGCTCCGCGCGTACTCCACGCGGGCGGAGGCGTCTCCGAAGTCATGGGCGATCTCCGCGACGACCGCGGTGCGCGTCTCGACGAGCGTCGAGAGCGGCACCTGATCCGAACCGGCCGGGGCGGGCTGGCCGGTCGGGGTCGCGCCCGTGATCGTGTCGATCACACCCTCGACCTCGAGCCGCGTCTTCGTCCCCATCGCGACGCGCGCCGAGGCGTAGTGCGCCTGCACGCGGATCCGATCCGAGTCCTCGCGGTAGTCCTGGTACTTGTAGTGCAGTTCCGACTCGGCCACGCCCTCTTCGGGCACGGCAAGCGCAAGCCCCGCCGCGAAGAGCGCGATCCGAAGACGCCTCGCCGCTTCCGACGATCGCGCCTTCGCGTCGCACGGGGAGACGTCGGTGGCGGAGCGGAGGCGGGAGGTCGTGGTCAGAGGCATGCAGTCAGGCGGGTCGCACGCACCCGGGCGTTCGGGCAGCGCAAACAAACCGCGAACCCCGGAGATTCGCAATCCGCGGTCGCGCGCGCCGGTGGTTTTCAGCGCATTCTTACCGCCCCCCGGAGGAGGTTGCCCGATCGGATTCGACGCGGGGGGCCACCGGCGCTTGGGTGACTGTCGTGACTCGTCGATCGCCATCCCGCCTCCTCGTGTCGCTGCTCGCGTTCGCCGCCCTTCCGGTCGCGGACGGAGCGGGCGTCGGGCTCGCGTTCGGCGAACGTACGATGGTCGTGGCCGGCCATCCCGAGGCCGCGGCCGCGGGCGTCGCCGTCCTTCGCGCCGGGGGAGGCGCGATCGACGCCGCCGTCGCCGTCTCCCTCGCGCTCGGAGTGGCCGAACCCTACGGCTCCGGCCTCGGCGGGAAGCTCGAGCTCGTCTATTTCGAACGCGCAAACGGGTCCGTCCACGTGGTCGATGGGATGGACGCCACCGGAGCGTCGTTTCAACCCGAGGCCTTTCGACGCCTTCGCCCTGAACAGCGCCGTGCGGGTGCGACCTCCGTCGCGATTCCTGGGCTGCCCGCCGCGCTCTTCCAGGCGCACGCGAGGTGGGGCCGGCTGCCGCGCGCCGAAGTGATCGCGCCGGCCGCGCGACTCGCCCGGGACGGATTCGAGGTGTTGCCGGGAACCGTCCGCCTCTTCGCCGCCCAGATCGAGAAACTCCGGGACGATCCCGAGCTCGCCCGCCTCCATCTGCCCGGAGGAGCCCTCCCGGCGCCCGGGACACGGCTCCCCAACCCGGCTCTCGCGGAGACGCTCGGGCTCCTCGCCCGCGAGGGCGAGGCCGGCTTCTACCGAGGCCCGATGGGGGCCGCGCTCGCCCGCACCGTGACCGATGGCGGCGGCTGGCTCACGACCGACGACCTGGCCGGATACCGTCCGCACTTTCGTGACCCGGTGCGGATCGAGCTGGGCGGTTTCACGCTCGTGGGCGGCACGGCCCCGGCCAACGGCTTCACCACCGCCGCCCTCGTCCTGAAGATCCTCGAGCCGCGAGTCTGGCGCGCGGATGGACTGCACGACGCCGACAACCTCGACGCCTTTCTCCGCGCCTGCCAGCAGTCGGTCGGCGCGGTTCGGGCCGGGCTCGCCGATACCGCGGACGCCTCGGAGGTCGCCGGGCGGATGCTCGCCCCGGAGTCGATCGCACGTCTGCGCGAGGCCGCCGCGCGGGCGGATCCCGCGGCGCCGTTCGCGCGGGCGGCCGAAGCCGCGCTGCTCGGATCCGCCCACGACGAGCTCCAGGCGGCCGAGACCACCCACTTCTGCATCGTCGACGCCGACGGCAACGCGGTGAGCGCCACCCAGTCGCTCAGCCTGCATTTCGGCAGCGGACTCGTCGTGCCGGGCACGGGCGTGATCCTCAACAACAGTCTCTCCAACTTCGCCACGCTCGGCGGACCCAATCTCGCCGACCGCGCGAAGCGTCCGCGCTCGACCATCGCCCCGGCGCTGGTCCTTCGCGGCGACCACCTACTTGCGGTCGTGGGGCTGCCCGGAGGCGCACGCATCCCGACCGGACTCGCCCAGGTGCTCGTCGATCACCTGCTCCTGGGCGGCGACCTCGCGGCGGCCATCGCGGCGCCGCGGGTCCACCCGGAGATGCCGGTCGCCGCCGGGGCCCGACAGAACGAGGTCTGGTTCGAGGAGGCGCCCGGCGATGGAGTCCTCGACGAACTCGCCCGGCGGGGATGGGCCCCGCTCGTGCGGGCGGACACCGAGAGCTTCGGCGGTGTGACCGCCATCGAACGGACCGCAGCGGGCCCCTGGCGCGGCATCGCCGACCTGCGCCGGACCAACGCGGCCGCCGGCTACTGACGACCGCGACGGACCGGTGAGTCGAACGGATCGGGGAGCGCGCGCGTCTCGCGTGCGCTCCTCGAAACCGGCCAACCACGCCGGATCGCCACCCCTCGCTCAGCCCCGGCTCCGGATCTGCTCGGTGATCGTGATCGCGAGCTCGAGCGCCGAGCGCCCGAGCGCGGCCCCGACCTTCGGCTCGCGAGCGAGGCGCACGCTCTCGACGAACGACGCGAGTTCGAGCCGCAGCGGCTCGCCCTTTTCCAGCGGGATCCGTTCGACCGGGACGTCCTGCGGATCGCCTGGGGTGATCCCGCCGGCGGCGAGTCGTGCGGCGTATTCGAGCATGCCCCGCTGCCGGACGAGGTGGCCGGTCTGGTTCATGAAATCGAAGGAGAAATAGCCCGTGGGTTGGAACACCCGGATCTCGCGCAGACGCTTGAGCGACATCCGGCTCACGTTGAGGTTGGCGACGCAGCCGTTGGCGAACTCGATCCGCGCATTCGCGATGTCCTCCGTCTTCGAGACCACGCGCACGCCGACGCTGTCGACTCTCGCGACCGGCGACTTCACGAGCTCGAGGACGATCCCGATGTCGTGGATCATCAGGTCGAGCACCACGCCCACCTCGGTGCCGCGCGGTTGGAAGGGTGCGAGCCGCTCGGTGCTGAGGTAGCGCGGCGCGACGACCTCGCGCTCGAGGAAACCCATCACGGGGTTGAAGTGTTCGATGTGCCCGACCTGCACCCGCACATCGGACGCGCGGGCGGCGGCGAGGATGCGCTCCGCCTCTTCGAGCGAGACGCAGAGCGGCTTCTCGATCAACAGGTGGCAGCCGCGCTCCAGAAGCGGGAGCGAAACCGCGCAGTGCCGGTCGGTCGGGACGACGACGCTCACCGCGTCGCAGGCCTCCCCGAGCTCTTCGATCGTCGCAAAGCGCCGGCACCCGTGAAGCGCGCAGACCTCGGCGGCGCGCGCGTCGTCGATCTCGTGGATGCCGACGAGTTCCGCGCCGGGCAGATCGTGGTAGATCCGCGCGTGGTGGCGGCCGAGGTGGCCGACCCCGACCACGCCGCAGCAGATCCGCCCCGCCGATTCGTCGGACATGGCGGGCGGATTCAACGCCCACCCCGCCCGGGGAGGAAGCCCGCGGCCCCGAGCGCGAGGCCGCCGACGAGCGCGCCGAGCCCGGCGAAGAGCAGGCCGCGCCCGGTCCCCGGTTCCGGCACCTGGTAGACGAGAGCCTGGAAGGCGGTGCCGGGCTGGTTCAGGCGCACGTCGACCGCCTCGGGCGGCAGGCGCACCCGGATCGTCTGGGTGAGCATCGGCGATCCCGCATCGGCCTGCTCCACTCCGCTGAAGATCCACTCCCGGCCGGAGTCCGAGATCTTGCGCATCTCCTTCGGGAGCTCGATCTCCTGCGCACCGTCGCTGCGCCGCTTCGTGCCGCCGCTGATCGTGAGCTTCGCCACCGCGGTGCGCTCGACGTCGTTCTTCTCGAGGGAGAAACCCGTGAGCTGGCTGGCGGCGAACTGTTGCCGCAGGTCGCGCCAGAGCACGTCGGGGCGGTCGCCGTACTGTTGTTTCCAGACCGTCCACTGGCTGGCGGAGAGACGGAAGGCGATCGTGAGCGAACCGTCGCCGAGCCGGTCGATCTCCATCACGACATCCTGCTGGATCGAGCCCGCGGAGCCCTGCGCCCGAGCGGCGGCCGGCGAGCCGAGGAGGACGAGCGCCGAAGCGCCGAGAACGAGAAGCGGGGTCTTCATGAGTGTATTCAGAAGTGGTGACAACCTGCCGTCGTGGAGGCGCCCGACGGCCTTTGAGGGGAACAAGCCCGGACACCACTTCCGATCGCATCCGGTCTTCATTGTCCGAACTGGATGTTGTTGAGGAGCTGGAGAAGCATCGGGCGGGTGGAGCCGTAGGCGTAGTCGGGCGAGCCGAGGGTGACGCCGATCACGCCGCCGCGGACGACGCGGAACGCGCCCATCCACTGGTAGGCCGCGCCCGCGCTGCGCGTCGTGCCGTCGAGGATGGTGGCGTTGCCCTGCGGACGGGCGGCGTTGACCTGGAGGAACATCCCGGCGGGCGCGAAGGTCTGCGTCATCATCCCGATCGCCTGTTCGACCGTCGCGGCCCCGGGGATCTCGTAGACCTGCATGCTGGAGTTCGTCGCGGGGTCGATGACCGAGAAGGTGTTTCCGAAGACCGCCATCGGGGCCTGCGGCATCCACTGCGCCGGATAGTTGAACGCGACCAGGCCCTGCTGGTGGGCGAAGCGCATCATGCCGGCCGGGGGCGTCGGCATGCCGGGCCCCTGCGGGACGGGTGCGCCGCCGCCCTGCACGATCGTCACCGGGGCCGGGGCGCGCTGGCGGGAGGCGAGGATGCCCTTGATCTTCTCCAGGTCGATGTCGGGCAGTTCGGGCGAGGCGTAGCCGCTTTGTTGATACTCCTGGACGTTGTAGAAGATCTTGAGCTGCTGCTGCTCGAGGTCCTTGGCGGCCATCTCGACGGCCTTCTCGAACGGCACCCGGCCCTCCGAGCCGACGGCCTTGGGGGTGATCGCGGTGCACTCGATCGGGAACATCCGGCCCTCGGCCATCACGACCGTGAAGGCGTGCCCGGGGCGGAGCACGAGGTAGGAGTGGCAGCCGAGGTGGTCCATGATCGAGGCCCAGAGGATCGCGAGCTCGATGCAGAGGCCGTTGTTGGAGGTGATGACGTCGCGCGGGAGGCGGACGGTCTGGACGAGTTTGGTCTCGTCACCGATCCGCTCCGGCACGCCCTTGGCTCCGGCGTAGCGCATGCCGGTGTCGATCATGTAGTCGTAGGTCGCGCGCATGAGCTCCATCACGTCCTCGGGCGAACGGGTGACGCCGGCCATGCTGCCGCCCGTCCGTTCGGTGATCGCGGCGGCGTACTCCTTCACGACGGGGTCGTTGGGCGTGACCATGCAGACCATGAACTGCGCCATCGTCCAGTTGTCGTACCACGTGCCGATCTCGGCGCCCGGGAGGTCGCTGTATTGGAGCTCGCTGAGGCCGAGGAGCGTGAAGTTGTCGCGGAGGATCTCCTCCTCGAGCGGTCCGTCGCGCTCCTCGCGCCACTGCAGTTTGATCTCGAGGGTGGCCGTGGTCTTGTTGGCCAGCCGCGTGATCCGCTCGGTGAACTTCGGGTAGAACAACTTCACCAGCGTCGCCCCGCCGGGCAACGAGGCCGTGACCTCCGGCGTGGTCCACGGGATGTGGTCGGGCACCTGGTAGCTGACGGCGAGGTCGCGCACGGGCCGGCCGCCGGTGTTCTTCAACACGACCTTGCTCAGGTAGTAGCGACCGTCGGCGACGTCGGGGTTCGCATACACCTTGTAGGCGAAACTCATCATCGTCTCGCGCACGACCGGCGGCGTGGCCGTCCAGTCGAGTCTCGCGGGCGCGGGCCCAGAGAGGGCCCAAGCGGCCAGGAGGCCGACGCCGAGGACGATCAACACCACCGCACCGATTCGGGAAAGGGACTTCATCGCGCTGTTCTCCTGCTCACCTCGGGGCGGGGACATCCGCGTCCCGCTCCCGGCGGGGAAATTCGCCGGATTCCGCGGGGCGGGTCAACCCGCATCAGGCCGCGAGCCGTCGATCGGGTGTAATCGGAAGTGGTGGCAACCTGCCGTCGAAGGCCGGGGTTCAGCCCCGGTTCCTACGGCGGAACCGAACCCAGCCACGACTTCCGATCCCACCCGTGATCGACCAACTGAAGGCGTTCAGGATCGAGGTCGGGCGCGTTCCTCCCCACTCCGTGCACTCCGCCCATTCCGCGGTTCTTCTCCGGGGTGAACCGCGGAATGCGCGGAGTGCACGGAATCAGAGAGGAAGACGGGACTTGGAGAAGGGATCACCGGGTGCGCTCGAAAGTGCCGGCGGCATCCCTGATACCGATGGCGCGAAGGACCAATGGCAGCAGGATGCTGCCACGCTGCCACCACCTTGATCCCACCCCGCGAGCCCCTACTCGAACCGGCCGAGGTGCAGGAACAACCGGCGGTCGGTCCGGGCGGCGTGGTCCTTGTTGTGGGTCACCAGCACGAGGGCGACCCGCTCCTCGACGGCGAGACCGAGGAGGAGGTCCATGACCGAATGGGCGGTGCGCTCGTCGAGGTTGCCGGTGGGCTCGTCGGCGAGGATCACGCGCGGACGGTTGATCAGGGCGCGGGCGAGGGCCACGCGCTGGCGTTCGCCGCCGGAGAGTTTCCCGGGCAGGTGCTCCGCCCGTTCGGCGAGGCCCACGCGGGCGAGCAGCTCACCGGCCCGCGCCCGCTCCGCCGCACCGACCGGACCGGCGATCCGGGCGGCGAGCAGGACGTTGTCGAAGGCCGTCAACTCCGGGACGAGGTAGAACGCCTGGAAGACCATCCCAAGGAAGCGCGCCCGCCGGACCGCGAGCCGGTCGAGCGTCCAACCGGTCACCGGTTCGCCCTCCCACTCGATCGCGCCGGCGTCGGCCAGCTCGAGGCCGGCGACGAGGTTGAGGAGGGTCGTCTTGCCCGAGCCGGACTCGCCGCGGATGCTCACGCTCTCGCCGGCGGCGACCGCGAGATCGACGCCACGGAGCACCTCGATGGTGCGGGGGCCGCTGGGAAAACGTTTGGCGAGCCCCGTGGCCCGCAGGACCGGCGCGGCGTCACTCACTGCGGAGCGCCTCCGAGGGTCGGAGCCGCGCCGCCCGCCAGGCGGGGATCAGCCCGGCGAGGGTCGAGATCAGCACCGAAAGCACCGCGACGATCGTCATGTCGAGCGGCGAGGGATCCGAGGGGATGTTGGCGAACTGGTAGAAGCGCGCGAGCGCCGCCTCGGAACCGGTCAGCCGCGTGAAGGCGTGGATGATGTCGTTGCGGAAATGAAGGATGAGCGCGCCGAAGGCGAAGCCCGCGGCCGTGCCGACGACGCCGATGAACAGCCCCTGTGCGCAGAAGCAGGCCGCGATCTCGCGGGAGCGCGCGCCCAGGGCGGCGAAGAGCCCGATCTCGCGCGTCTTGCGCACGACGGTGATGAGGAGCGAGCTGGTGATCGCGAACGCCGCCACGAGGATGATGATGAGCAGGAGGATGAACATGACGTTCTTCTCCAGTTGGATCACGAAGAGGAAATCGCGGTTGGAATCCAGCCACGAGGTCACGCGATGCGGAGGCCCGAGCTCCGCCTCGAGGCGGCCGACGAGCCGGTCGACGTCGACCCCGGGCGCGGCCTTGAGCTTGAGGCCGTGCACTCCGTCGCCGAGGTCGTAGAGGTCCTGGAGCGCCCGCACCGTGCAGAGGACCGTGTTCGTATCCAGCTCGGTCCAGCCCGTTTCGTAGACGCCGGCCACGCGAAATCGCCGAGGCAGGACGACTTCGTCGCCCTTCAACCGCTCGAGGAGCAGCGGCGAGAAGAGCTCGACCTCGTCGCCCCGCCGGGCCCCGAGGCCGGTCGCGAGGCCGGCGCTGAGGAAGACGCTGTCGTCGTCGAGGTCCTCGAGCGAACCGAAGCGCAGGAACCGGCCAAGCGCGACCACCTCCGGCTCCAGCGCGGGATCGACGCCCTGCACGTAGGGGAAGGCCGGCCGGTTCTCGTACTGCACCATCACCATCCCCTGGGCGAAGGGCGCCGCCGCCTCGACGCCCTCGAAGGCGCGGATCCGCCCGAGCAGCGCCCGCCAGTCGCGGACGATCCCGCCCGTCTCGATCCGCGCGTGGCCCTGCGTATCCACGATCATCCGACGGATCTCGCTCCCGAAGCCGTGCATCACGCTCAGCACGATGACCAGCGCCGCCACGCCGAGGGCCACGCCCACGACCGAGACGGCGGTGAAGAACGGGAACACCCGCCCCGCCGGGAAGAGCTGCCGCAGCGCGATCTGCAGGTACCACTTCATGCGCCCGGGCGGCCGCGCCGCGGACTCACGGGGCCCGCTCCACCCGGGCGGTCTCGGGCTTCATCTGCGGGAAGAGGATCACGTCGCGGATGCTCTCGGCCCCGGTGAGGAGGATGCAGAGCCGGTCGATCCCGATCCCCATCCCTCCGGCGGGCGGCATGCCGTGCTCGAGGGCGAGAAGGAAGTCGTGGTCGATCTTCTGCACCTCGCCGCCGGCCTGATCCTCGAACATCCGCCGCTGCACGTCGGGATCGTTCTGCTCCGAGTAGGCGGGCGCGAGTTCCATCCCGCCGACGACGAGCTCGAACACGTCGATCACCGAAGGGTCCTCGAGGTTGAGCTTGGCGAGCGGGCACAGCTCCCTCGGCAGGTGGGTGACGAAGGTCGGCTGGATGAGCCGCGGCTCGATCCGTTTGGAAAAGATCTCGTTGGTGACCTCGTAGTCCTCCCACTTCGGATCGATCGAGAGCCCCAGCGCGCCGGCCCCGGCGACCTTCTCCGCCCGGGAGCGGGAGAACCACTCCGCGTCGCCGGTGGCCTCGCGGATCAGGTCCTTGTAACGCACCTCGCGCCAGGGCGCCGCGAAGTCGATCGTCTCGCCGCTCGCGGCGTGAAGGACCTGCGAGGTCCCGAGCACCTCGGCGCACAACGAGCCGAGCAGCTCCCGCACGAGCGCCATCATCGACCGGAAATCGCCGTAGGCCTGGTAGACCTCGAGCATGGTGAACTCGGGATTGTGGCGCGGCGAGACGCCCTCGTTGCGGAAGTTTCGCCCGATCTCGAAGACGCGGTCGAAACCGGCGACGAGCATCCGCTTCAGATGGAGCTCGAGCGAGATGCGCAGCACGAAGTCCGCGCCGAGCGCGTTGTGGTGGGTCGTGAAGGGCCGCGCGACCGCCCCGCCCGCGATGTTCTGCAGCACCGGCGTCTCGACCTCCAGATAACCGCGGGCATCGAGGAAGCGCCGCACGTGCGCGACGATGCGCGAGCGCAGCATGAGGCGCCGGCGGGATTCGTCGTTGACGATCAGGTCGAGGTGCCGCTGCCGGTAGACCTTCTCGGGGTCGCTCAACCCGTGCCATTTCTCCGGCAGCGGCCGCAGGGCCTTGGCGAGGAGGGTGAAGCGCTCGACGCGCACCGTGACTTCGCCGGTCTTGGTCTGGAACAACGTCCCCGCCGCGCCGATGATGTCGCCGAGATCAAGCCGCTTGAACGCCGCGTAGGCCTCGTCGCCGACGACGTCGCGCTTCACGTAGAGTTGGATCCGCCCCTGCTGGTCGAGGATCTTGACGAACTGGCTCTTACCCATGTCGCGGATCACGACGAGCCGCCCCGCGAGGGCGACGGGCGCCGGGTTCTCCTCGTCGGCGACGTACGCCTTCAGCGCGTCGCCAGAGAAGTGCGTCGGCTCGAACGAAGCGCGAAACGGGTCGAATCCGACGGCCCGCATCTCGGCGAGCTTCTGCCGCCGCACCGCGTGTTGATCGTGGGAAAGGTCCTGGGTCGGGCTGTCGCTCATCGCTGAAGCGGCGGAACTTGCCTCCGCCCCGCCCCGATTTCAACGGGGATCTCCGTCCAGCCGACACGACCGGCGTCTCCGGCGGGTTCGCCGTCGCGGGCGACGGGGGGATTTCTCGGATGTGCCGCGACGGTTGCTTGTGCCGGACCCGGGAGTGGCGTTGAGTCGGCGCGAGGTTTGGACGCCGGACGTGAAGCCACCCCGCTCATCGCTCCACCAACTTCGGCGCCACGGCCTGTGGATCGCCGGAGCGTTGTCGTGGGCCCTGCCGGGGTCGGCCGCCGAACCGCCGCCCCATCTGGGGCGCTATCTCGAGGGCCTCGAGGCGCTCGGTTCCGGGAGCTGGTCGGGTGCCGTGGCGATCTTCGACGAGATCGCGGGGCCCGCGGGCCGGGATCCTCGGCCGATGCTGGCCCGCGGCGTCGCGCTCACCATGCAGGGCCGCGTCGACGAGGCGGCCCACGCCTTCCAGCAGGCGACGGCGCTCGGGCACAAGGGGCGCGAGCCCGCGCTCTGGACGCATGTCATCGGCCGCATGGCCAATCGCGCGTTCGGCCCGGGACAAGGCGTCCGGGGTCCGCGCAGCCTCGGCGGCGGCGCCGTGTTTTCCGGCGTGCCCGGCCACATGATCCAAGGCGGCGACGACTACCCGACCAACTACGCCTCGTTTCTCTACTATGACATGGCGACGCCCATCGGTCAGGCGCTGGAGAACGGTCGCCCCACCGACACGCCGGCGATCCGCGCCAACCTGCTCGAAGGCGCGCGCTGGTTCGCCAACCGGGCCCGGACGGCCCCGGACCTGGCGGCGCCACTCTACCAGCGCGCCCGGGCGCTGAACGAGGCCGCCAGGTTCGCGGAAGCGCTGGCGTTGCTCGCGATCGTCCGCGTGCCGTTTCCCGAGGACGGACCGACGGCGGCGTTGGCCGCCGATTGCTGGCTCGGCCTCGGTCGGCCGGCCACCGCGCGGCGCGAAGCCACCCTCGCTCTGACGGGGGAGCCGGAGAGCGCCCATGCTCTGCTGCGCCGGGCCGTCGCCGCCGGGCGCCTCGGCCGCACGGACCAGGCCCGCGCCGACCTCGGCCTGGCCGCCGCACTCGACGGAGCCGCCGTGAAGCCGGTGCATGCGGTGGTCGAGCAGGCCATCGCCGAGGGCGACCGCGCGGGCGACCCGGTTGCGCGGCGGCGTGAGTTGGTCCAACGCGTCGGGCGCGGCGCGGGGGAGCCGGCGATCGACGAGGCCGCCCGGTCGCTCGCGCGCGCGGCCGAACGCACCCGACGGTACTATGACGAGCACTACGCGGAAGAGATCCGACGCCGGACCGAACGGAGCCGCCAGCGGCCCAAGGACCCGACGCCGCTCGCGGGCCTGGCGGCGTTTCTCCTCGACGAAGCGCGCGCCGACCGGCGCGGCGAGGCCGTCGAGACCGGGCGGGCCAACGTTCCCTACCGCTCCGCGAGCGACGACACCCGCGACGTGCGCCGCGCCCTCGCCCTCGCGGACCAGGCGCTGGCGATCGACGGCCGGCACGTGGGCGCGCTGATGCAGCGGGCCCGCGCCTTGTCCCGGCTCGGCGACCACGCGGGCGCCGAGCGGGTGGTGGCCCATGCGCTCGGGATCGCGCCCGATGACCCGCAGGCCCGGCGCCAGCAGGGCGCGTTCTGGATCGAGCGCGCCAACCGCCTCTTCGGCGAGGCGGCGATGCGCCGGGCCCCGCGAGTCTCGACAAACACGTGGCGGGAGAACCGCTCGGACGGCGTCTGGGAAGTCACCCGCACGACCACGACCCCGCCATCGCAGGCCGATCTGAACGCGGCGGCGCAGCTCGACGCCGAGGCCGACCGCCTCCTCCAGCAGGCGCGCTCCGCCATCGCGGGCGCGCTCGAGGCGACGCGCGGCACCCTCGAGGGCGATCTGCTCGCGGCCGACGTCGCCCTCACCGAAAGACGCTGGGCGGATGCGGAGAAGGCGGCCCGCGCCGCTTTGAAACGGGATCCGCGATCGCTCGCCGCCCACGACATCATCGTCGATGCAAGGGAACGGTCGGGCCAGCGCGACCGGGCCGATCACGCACGGTCGGAGCGCGCCAACCTCGTCCAGACCACGGCGGGCTGGAAGCTCACGCTCGCGTGGCGGGCGATCGAACAGCGCGCCTTCGACGCCGCGACCCGCCTGCTCGCCGAGGCCGAGGCGATCGATCCGGCGGATGGTCGCATCGATGCCTTTCGCGGCGAAGTGGCGCGCCTGACGAACCGCCATGAGGACGCCCGTGCGGCATGGCGCGTGGCGCTGGCCCTCGCGCAAGCCCGGGTCGCGCTTGACGAGCGGGCCGTCGGCGCGGCCGGGGCCCAGGTCCCGCGCGACCCTCTGGAGTCCGGCCTCGCCCTAGCCATGCGCGAACGCCTCGCGGCCGCGTCGCCGCCGGCGGAGGCCTTGGAATTGTACCGCGCGAGTATGGTGGTCGGCGATCGGCTGCCCCCGGGCGGCGCCGCGACGGAGATGTTCACCGCCATGCTGCCCGATCCCGAAACGCCGCAGAGTCCCATGCGGCGACCGCGCAACACGGCGGACTGGCTGGTGCTGGCGCGTGTCGGCGCCGCCCGGCTGTTCACCGCGGCCGGTAAGGACAACGAAGCCATGGCCGAATACCGGGCGGCCGGCGCCTACGCCGCACTCGGCGGCGCGGCCATGACCCCCAACATCGCCGACCCACGCGGCAACCGGCAGAACTCGAACTTCGCCGTTTACGCGACGGTCCCCGAACTCGGCGAAGCCCTGATCGTGCTCGGCCGCGATGCGGTCCGCCGCCGCGACTTCGAGTCGGCGCAAACCTACCTCCACCAAGCGGTCGCGACCCCGATCTCCCGTGCGCAGCGGCAGGAGGTCAACGAACTGCAGCTGCAGCTCGCGCGTCTCCACCGCAATCGCTGAGCCGGCGGCCGCCTCGCACCGCTCTTCCTCACTCACCCTTCCACCCGGAACCCTCGACCCCATCCCCCTCATGTCCCCATCTCACTTTACCTCGGTTCGATGCCCTCGACGCCGCGCGGCGGCCGGTCGAGGGTGGGCGGTTGTGGTCGCCGCGGCCTGCTTGGGCTCACCCGGCCGAGGTCACGCGGCAGATTCCCTGAGGTTCCCAGACAACCAACAGCTGGAGTCCTTTGGACATTTGGTCGAAGATGCCCCAGGCAGCTTCAAAGGCGCGGGGGAGCGAACTGAACCCTTTTTAGGCAGCGAGTTTTCGGTGCCCATCGTCCAGATCTTCGATTTCAGATCGCGCAGCCTCTCGATCACCCAGCTGAAGGATCCGCCACCTCCGCCCCAGTCGCTCACCGTCCCGGCGGCGGCGGGCACCATCGCCGCGGTCCCCGCCAACGCCTCGGGCGGCGGCACGAACATCAGCCGCGACGGCGCCACCGTCGTCGGTCGTCTCGACAACGGTTTCTTCACGCCCTTCCATGCGTTTCGTTGGACCGAGGGCGCCGGCATCGTCGATCTCGGCACGCTCGATCCGCCCAACAACGCCACGCGATCCTCGTTCGCCACCGACGTGGGTGACAACGGCTCGGTCATCGTCGGGCATTCGCAGACGTCGACCGGGGCGACGCACGCGTTCCGGTGGACCGCCGGCGGCGGGATGGTCGATCTCGGCACGGGCCTTGGTCCGGCGGGAAATTCCGCCGCCTTCGGCGTGAGCGGCGATGGTTCGATCGTCGTCGGCCAGAGCGACTTCCCCCCCACCCCGGGCCTGTTCACCAACACCCGGCAGGCGTTCCGCTGGACCCAGGCGGGCGGCTTTCAAACCCTGGGCACGATCAACGGCATTCCGAACTCGATCGCCCTCGCGGTGACCGCGGATGGTTCCACCATCGTCGGACGCGCGATCCGGAGCATTCCGTCCGGAGCCTCCTCGATCAGCCGGTCGCGGGCGTTTCGTTGGACCGAAGCCGGCGGGATGGTCGATCTCGGCGTGCTTCCCGGCGACGAGCACTCGTCCGCCGTCGCCGTCAGCGACGACGGCACGATCGTCGTCGGGATCTCCTCGACCGCGCTGATCGACAACAACGGCGTCGGCCAGGGGCTTCGCCACGACGAGAAGAACTCGCGGGCCTTCTACTGGACGCAGGCGGGCGGAATAAAGAACCTCACCCAGCTCCTTGCCGATGCGGGAGTGGACATGAGCCGTGACCCGTTGGTCGCCGCGACCGGGATGACGCCGGACGCGAAATGGATCGCCGCGGTCACCACCCGCCCCGATCCGGAGTTTCCCGAGCTGTTCGTGGACAGGATCCCGATCTACGTCAGCCTCACGGAAACGCTGCCGCCGCCCTCGCGCCTGCTCAATCTCTCCACCCGCGCGCAGACGCTTACGGGAGCCAACGTGCTCATCCCCGGGTTCGTCGTCCAAGGGACCACGCCCAAGCGCCTGCTCATCCGCGCAGCCGGTCCGACTCTCGCCGGTTTCGGCGTGGCCGGGTTTCTCATCGATCCCGTGATGACCCTCAAGCGGACCGTCGGAATGGCGTCGGTCGACGTCGCTTCGAACAACGACTGGGGCACGAACGCCAACGCCGCCGAGATCGCCGCCACCGCCACGACGGTCGGCGCCTTCCCTCTTGGCGAGGGGAGCAGGGATGCCGCCCTCCTGATCGATCTCGAACCGGGAGGCTACACCGTGGTGACCGAAGGCGTCGGCGGCGCCACCGGCGTCGCGATCGTCGAGGTCTACGATGCCGGGTCCGGCCCGGCCGCGCCGCGCCTGATCAACATCTCGACCCGCGGCTTCGTGGGCACGGGCGAGGACATCATGATCGCGGGCTTCGTCGTATCCACCGAATCGTCCGGGCAGTTCCTGATCCGCGCGGTCGGGCCGACGCTCGCCTCGTTCGGCGTGGGGGGCGTGGTCGCCGATCCGCGGTTGCGAGTCCTTCGCCGCGAAAACGACGGCTCGTCCACCGAGATCTTCGCCAACGACGACTGGGGATCCGTCGCAAGCGCCCCGCAGGTGGTCCGCGCCGCGCAGGATGTCGGAGCGTTTCCCCTGCCGAGCGGAAGCAAGGACGCCGCCGTCGTCGTCCCGCTTCTCCCGGGCTCCTACACCGTGCAGGTCACCGGCGCCGCCACGGGCGCGGCCTTGGTCGAGGTCTACGAAATCCGGTAGCCCTCCGCGGTCGGAAGACGAGGCTCGACGGGCTCGAAGCATGGATGGGGTCGGGCGCTCGCCGGGGCCCTCCCGGACGTCTGCGTCGGGGCCGCCCCTTTGGCGTGGTAGGGCCCGAGCCGGGACTTGCCGCGGGCGTAGCCTCATGACCAGATAGTGAGATGCACCCCACCGGGTTCCTCGCGCCAGGGAAGGCGCGGCCCGCAGCCCGCCGCGCCCGCTTCGCGGCGGTCCTCGCGCTCCTCGTCGCGGGGACGCACCTTCACGCGACGTCGACATGGGAACGCGACGCGGCCTTCGCGCCGGAGTTCGTCGAGGAGGTCGACGCCCTTGCCGGCGCGCAACTCCGCACCGCGCCCGAGGGCGGTCTCGTGGCCTGGGGATTTTTCTCGCATGTCGACGGCGCGCCGATGGCGCGGATCGCAAGGCTCGGGCCCTCCGGGCGGCGGGTGGCGGGCTTCGCCTCTCCGTTCGGCGAGGAGACGACCGTGCTCGCCGCCGAGGCGGTGACCGAAGGGCGGACGCTCGTGCTCGCGAGGCGTTTCACCACGACGGGGGGCGTGGCCTCCAGCGACGTGCGGGTGCTGCGGCTGCGCGCCGACGGGGCCGTCGATCCGGCGTTCGCGCCGATCGCGGTGGCCGGGGCCGGCGAGTTCGTGCGCGCCGCGGGAGGCCGGATCGTGTTGGTCGGTGATTTCTCCCTGCTCGCCCAGCCCTCGCTGGCCGGGCTTGCGCGCTTCTCCCCGGCCGGCGAACTCGAGGCCACCTGGGCCCCGCGCCTCGACGGGCGGCGCCTTCAGGCGTTCGCCGCCGCGGCGGCGTCGGACGGCACGGTCTGGGCGATCGTTCGACCGCTCGACGGGCCCGAGGCGACCGCGACGCGCCGGGCGCGCTTCGACGCCGTCACCGGCGACGGCGTACCGGTCGAGGACGGCACGCCTCCGCGCACCGAGGAACGACTCGCCCTTGCCGCCGACGGGGCGCTACTCGTGGCGAACCACGGCCCCGAGGTGATCGACTTCGTGTCGACGCCGGAGGGCGGGATACGACTGGTCCTTCGCCGCGGCATCGCACGCTACCGGCCCGACGGCGTCCGCGACCCGGGTTTCGCCGCCCTCATTCCCGACGCCGTTTCCTGCCGGGCGATCCTGGCCCGGCCCGACGGGCGGATCGTGGTGGAAATGGCGCTCGCCGAGCCGGAGGCGAAGGGCGGCGAGAGCATCTTCGTTCTCACTGCCGGGGGCGCGGCCGTGCTCGATGTGCGCTCGTTGCTCCCCGCACCGCGGATCGTCGAGCTGGTCGGCGCCGACGGAGCGGGAGGGGTGCTCGTGCGGGAGGCGTCCCGCGTCGGCCCGCAATCGGGGATCGCGCCGACCGGGTCCGAAACCGAAGGAGGTGCGGCCGTGGAGGGCGTCTTCCCCAACCTGGCCGGTCGCCGGCCGGCGCGAGTCGACCTCGCCACCGGCGCCGCGAGCCCGATCCCGCTTGTGCTCACCTCGCGGCGGACCGGCACGCCCCTCTCGTTGCGGCGGGATCCGGCGAGCCGCTCACCGCGAGACCTCGGCTCACCCAGCCCGGCGAATTTTCCTTCGGCAAGCCAGTCTCCGCCAGCACCAACGCTTGAAGTGGATTTTTCCATGAAAAATTTCATTTCCCGGTTGCCAATTGCCCGATTCATGGTAAATCTTTCTC
>DAIPIQ010000212.1:0-5260 GCA_036770745.1 Opitutaceae bacterium
TCGAGCCGCTGGCCGGGCGCACCGCGCTCCGCGAACACCTGCGCTTCGACGCGCTCCGCTGGACAAGGCCTTCGGCGGTGGCGGGGCGGACGCCCTGCCCGCGCGCGGCGAGCTCGGGGAGCGGGCGAGGCGGGCCGTCGCCGGCGGCGAGGTCGAGCTGCGCGCGCCGTTCGCGATCCGGCGTGTCGCCGGGACGCCCTCGGGCGCGATCCGCGTCTTCGGGGAGACCGGGGGCCGGGACGATTCCTTTGAAGTCGACCGGATCCTCGTGACGACGGGTTTTCGTCCCGATCTGGAAATGCTCCGCGAGGTGCGGTTGGAATTGGATCCGTCGCTCGAATCGTCGCGAGCGCTCGGGCCGCTGATCGATCCCAACGTGCACAGTTGCGGCACGGTGCGCCCGCACGGGGCGCGGGAGCTCGCGCACCCGGAGCCGGATTTCTTCATCATCGGGATGAAGAGCTACGGTCGCGCGCCGACCTTCCTGCTCGCGACCGGGTATGAACAGGCGCGCTCGGTCGCGGCGGAGCTGGCCGGCGATCACGAGGCGGCGGCGCGGGTCGAGCTCGACCTGCCCGAGACCGGGGTGTGCGGCCTCGCCGAACCTTCGCCTGCCGCCGCGGAGGGTTGTTGCGGGGGCGCTCCGAAGGAGAACGCCGCGGCCTGTTGCGCGCTCGACGAGGAGAAGAAGCTGGCCGGAGAGGCCGGTTGCGGGTGCGGCGCGAAGAGCCCCGCACCGGCGGCCGCCTGCTGCGGTTGAGCGCGCTTCCGTGGGCGCTGGCCTGGCGACTCGGCTTCGGGCAACTGGTCGCGTGGGGCGTGCTCTACTACGCGTTTCCGGTGGTCCTCGTGTCGATGAGCGCGGACACCGGATGGTCGCCGGGTCTCCTCGGCGCGGGTATCTCCGCGGGGTTCCTCGCCTGGGGTTGGTGCGCCCGCCTCGCGGGTGGTTGGATGCATCGCCATGGGGCCCGCGGGCTGATGACCGCCGCGTCGGGGCTCGGCGGCTTCGCGCTCGCGTCGATCGGGCTGAGCACGAGCCCGCCGGGCTACTTCCTCGCGTGGGTGGTGCTGGGCGCGGCGATGGCGGGGGTTCTCTACGAGCCCGCGTTCGCGGTCGTCGCCGAGCGTTTCGGGGCCGCCCACCGGAGGGGCGCGACGGTCGTCACGCTGCTCGGCGGCCTGGCGGGGACGGTGTTCATCCCGGTCGCGCAGTGGCTGGTCGGGCACGCGGGCTGGCGGGAGGCGCTGGTCGTGCTCGGGCTCGTGCAGGCGGCGGTGGGGGCGGGCGTGCATTGGTTCGGCGTGCCGGCGCGGAGCGCCCCGCCCGTCGTCGCGCCGGTGCGGAGTGCGTCGCCGCCATGGAGCGACCCGCGCTTCGCCGGCCTCGCGCTGTGGGGCGCGGCGCTGGCGGCGGCGTTTTCCGGAGTCACGGTATCGTTGGTCCCGGTGCTGCAACGGTCCGGGATCCCGGCCGGTGCGGTGGCGGCGGTCGTGCTGCTGATCGGGCCGATGCAGGTGGCCGGCCGGCTGGCCCTGTTGTGGTGGGACGAGCGGCGGTCGTCGCTCGGGCTCGCGCGCGGGGCGACCGGCCTGCTCGTCGCCGCGCTGGCGCTCCCGATCGTCTTCGGACCCGGGTTCGCGGGACTGGCGCTGTTCGCCATCCTCTTCGGAATCGCCAACGGCGTGCTCACCGTTCTGCGCGGCGCGGTGGTCGTCGAGCTCTTCGGACGCGAGCGGTATGCGGTGGTGGCCGGGGCGCTGGCGTTGCCCTCGATCGGCGCGAAGGCCGCGGCCCCCTGGGCGCTGCTCGCACTTTGGGACGGGACGGGCGCCCACGAGGCGGCGTTCGCCGGCCCCCTCGCGCTCGCCGCGGTCGGCCTGATCGGGCTGCGCCACGCGGTGCGCGGGGCGCCCGCCTTGGCCGAGCCGCATTTCGCCGCCGCGCGGATCCCGTCCGGAAATCCCGGGCCTCCCTGAAACCATTTCCATGAATACAACGACCCCCACCTCATCCTCCGACCTCAATCCCAACCAGGCGCTCTGGGAGATGGGCGACTTCACCCGGATCGCGGCGACCATGCGCGAGAGCGGGAGGGAACTCGTGGCCGCCCTCGGCATCGCTCCCGGCACGCGGGTGCTCGATGTCGGTTGTGGCGACGGCACGACGGCGCTGCCGGCGGCCGAACTCGGAGCCGCGGTGCTCGGCGTCGACATCGCGCGCAACCTCGTCGAGGCCGGGATCCGCCGGGCGCGGGAGGGCGGTCTTGGCAACGTCGAGTTCCGGCACGGCGACACGGCCGATCTGCGGGCCGTTCCGGACCGCTCGTTCGACCTCGTCGTCAGCATCTTCGGAGCGATGTTCGCATCCCGTCCCTTCGACGTGGCGCGGGAGCTGGTGCGCGTGACCCGGCCCGGCGGACGGATCGTGATGGGGAACTGGATACCGGACGACCCGACGCTCGTCGCGCAGATCCTGCGGATCAGCGCGGCCCACACGCCGCCGCCCCCGGCGGGGTTCGTCGGCCCGATGACGTGGGGCGTCGAGGCGCACGTCGTCGCGCGTTTCGAGGCCGCGGGCGTGCCGCGCGAGCGCATCGCGTGCGAGCGCGCGACCTTCACCTTCCGGCGCCCGGGCCCGCCGGCGGCGTTCGTCGCCGAGTTCCGCGATTTCTACGGACCGACGATGCGGGCGTTCGCCGCGGCGCGGCAAGGCGGCCGCGAGGCGGCGCTTCTGCGGGAGCTCGAGGAACTCTTCGCGGGCGAGAACCGGAGCCCGGATCCGGCGACGACGCGGATCCCGGCGAACTACCTGCGGGTGACCGTGGACCTCTGAACGCGGTCGCGGGCGGGCGGGGAAAATTGGCATTGTCCCGCCGGGGGTGCGACCTAGCGTGCCCGGCCTTGCCGCGCATGAGTGCCAGCCGCGTCCACGCTCCCGCCCCGCCGATGTCCGCCCCCCGTCCCGGGGGCGAGGCGATCCGGCGCGCGGGTGTGGCGGGCTCGCTGCTGGCGTTGTCGAAACCCCGGCTCAGCCTGCTCTCGGTCCTGACCGCGGTCGTGGCCTACGCGGCGGCGCGGCCGGAGTGGGAATTGGTGCGCACGCTGGCGATGGTCGCGGGCACGGCGCTCTCGGCGGCGGGGGCGCTCACGCTCAACCAGTGGCTGGAGCGGGACACCGATCGCATCATGGAGCGCACCCGCGATCGACCGATCCCCGAGGGTCGGATCACGCCCGCGCAGGCGCTCGCATGGGGCGTCTCGCTCGGGATCGCGGGCACGGGGCTGTTGCTCGTGTGGGTCAACCCCCTCGCCGCCGCGCTCGGGGCGGCGACGATCCTGCTCTACGTCGCCGTCTACACGCCGCTCAAGCACCGCACGCGCTGGGCCACGGAGATCGGATCGATCCCCGGTGCGCTCCCGCCGCTGCTCGGCTGGGCGGCGGCCGAGGGGCGGATCTCGCCGCTGGGCTGGATCCTCTTCGGGATCCTCGTCTTCTGGCAGATGCCGCACTTCTTCGCCATCGGCTGGGTCTACCGTCACGACTACAAGTCGGCGGGCTTTCCGCTCCTGCCGGTCCTCGATCCCTCGGGGGTGCGCACGGCGCTCTGGTCGCTCGCCCATGCGCTCGCGCTGCTCGTAGTGAGTCTGGCTCCGTGGGCGCTGGGACTGGCGGGCGCGACCTACGGGATCGCCGCGGCGGTGTGCGGGCTCGGCTTCGTCGTGCTGGCGGCGCGCTTCCTCGTGCGCACCGGGTTGGAACCGCGCCGGGCGGCGGCGCGCCACCTGTTCTTCGGGTCGCTCGTCTACCTGCCGGTCGTCCTCGGCGCGCTCGTCGTCGACCGCGCGGGCTAAGGCTCCCGGTCGGGCGGCGGAAAGGGGAGCGGACGCAGCCCCAACTCCGCAAGAAAGGCGTTGTGCCTGGCGGCGGCGGTTTGGCTGCGCCCCTCGATGTCCAGGAGAGCGGCGTGGGTGGCGGCGAGGTCGATCTCCTCCTCGGCGACGGCTGTGCTGATGTAGCGGGAGATGTTTAGGTTGAAGCCCTCTTTCTCGATCTCAGCCATGCTGACGCGACGGGCGTAGCGGTCGATTTTCTCCGGGCGGTCGCGGTAGGTCTCGACGATCTTGTCGAGGTGTTCGTCGGTGAGGACGTTTTGGCGCTTACCTTTCTCGAAGTGCTCGGCGGCGTTGATGAAGAGGACGTCGTCGGGCTTCTTGCACTTCTTCAGGACGAGAATGCAGACGGGAATGCCGGTGGAATAAAAGAGGTTCGCGGGCAGGCCGATGACAGTGTCGATGTGCCCGTCTTTGAGGAGCTTGGTGCGGATGCGTTCCTCGGCGCCGCCACGGAAGAGCACACCGTGGGGCAGGATGATGGCCATGACGCCCTGGTCCTTGAGGTAGTGGAAACCGTGGAGGAGGAAGGCGAAGTCGGCGGCGGACTTGGGGGCGAGGCCGTGGTTTTTGAAACGCACGTCCTGCTCCATCTCCTCCTTAGGCTCCCAGCGCAGGCTGAAGGGCGGGTTGGCCACGATGGCATCGAACTTGGGCATCTTGGCCGGGTTAGTCTCCCGTAGCATGTCCCAGTCGTTGGTGAGGGTGTCGCCGTGGTAGATTTCGAACTCCGTGTCCTTCACCCCGTGCAGCAGCATGTTCATGCGCGCCAAATTGTAGGTCGTGATGTTCTTCTCCTGGCCGTGGATTTTGCCGATGGTGCCGCCCTGCTTCTTGAGCTGCTGGCGGACGTTGAGGAGGAGCGAGCCGGAGCCGCAGGCGAAATCGAAGACGCTGCCGAGGTGTTTCACCGGGCCGGTTTCCGGCGCTTGGCTATCGAGCGTGACGATGCGCGAGAGGATGGTGGAGATTTGCTGCGGGGTGTAGAACTCGCCCGCCTTCTTGCCGGAGCCGGCGGCGAACTGACCGATGAGGTATTCGTAGGCGTCGCCGAGGGCGTCGATGTCGGTGGAGAACTCGTTTAGCCCCTTGGCGATCTCTTTGACGACGCCGCAGAGCATTTTGTTTTTTGCGGGCTGGGTCTTGCCCAGCTTTTCCGAGTAGAGATTTATCTCGGAGAAGAGGCCTTGGAAGGTGCTGTCGAAGGATTCGTTTTCGATGTAGTCGAAGCCGGCCTTGAGCGTTTCGAGCAGCTCGTCACTATCGTTGCGAGCGAGGTTGGCGATATTGGCCCAAAGGTGGTCCGGCCGGATGACGTAGTGCGCCTTGCGGCGCATCTGCTTCTCAAAGTCCGCGACGTCGCCGG
>DAIPIQ010000212.1:5270-5637 GCA_036770745.1 Opitutaceae bacterium
CCGGGGTTGTTGGCATACCAGACGGCGAGTGGCACGCGGGGATCGCCAGCGACAAACGCGGGGTAGTCGGAGCCCAGTTCCTTCTTCGCGGCGACCTCGTAGTTGTCGGAGAGGTAGCGCAGGAAGAGGAAGGCCAGCATGTAGTCGCGGAAATCATCCGCAGCCATCGCGCCGCGGAGTTGATCGGCGATGGCCCACAGGGTTTTTCCAAGACGTTGTTGGTCGGAAGCGGTCATGCAGACGGGCGGGAGGAAGATGTGACAGACGCGCGCAGCGATTGCGCGGGGATGCGGGTGAGGCGGCCGTCCTTCACCACGACGAGGTTCGTATCGGTGCGGATCGCGGTCTTGCGGGCCAGCTCGGCGGC
>DAIPIQ010000042.1:0-23583 GCA_036770745.1 Opitutaceae bacterium
TGAGCTTGAGCTCGGGCCCGACGACGATGACCGAACGGCCGGAGTAGTCGACGCGCTTGCCGAGGAGGTTCTGGCGGAAGCGCCCCTGCTTGCCCTTGAGCATGTCGCTGAGGGATTTCAGGGGGCGGTTGCCCGCGCCGGTGACGGGGCGGCCGTGCCGGCCGTTGTCGAAGAGCGCATCGACCGCCTCCTGCAGCATGCGCTTCTCGTTGTGGATGATCACATCCGGCGTCTTGAGCTGGAGAAGATTGCGGAGCCGGTTGTTGCGGTTGATGACGCGGCGGTAGAGGTCGTTGAGGTCGGAGGTGGCGAAGCGGCCGCCCTCGAGCGGCACGAGGGGCCGCAGGTCCGGGGGGATCACCGGGAGGACCTCGAGGACCATCCACTCGGGGCGCGACTTCGAGTTGATGAAGCCCTGGATGACCTTCAGGCGCTTCGCCAACTTCTTCTTGATCTGCTTGGAGCGGGTGCCACGCATCGCCTCCTGGAGCTCGCCGACGGTGCTCTCGAGGTCCATGCGGGCGAGGACGTCGCGGATCGCCTCGGCGCCCATGCGCGCGACGAAGGCGTCGTCGCCGTATTCGTCGACGGCCTGGCGGTACTCGGTGTCGGTGAGGAGCTGCTTCTCCTCCAGCGGAGTGCGGCCGGGGTCGACCACCATGTAGTTCTCGTAGTAGATCACCCGCTCGAGGGAACGGGCGGTCATGTCGAGGAGCAGGCCGAGACGGCTCGGCATGCTCTTGAGGAACCAGATGTGCGCGACGGGCACGGCGAGCTCGATGTGGCCCATCCGCTCGCGACGGACGCGGGAGACGGTGACGGCGACGCCGCAGCGGTCGCAGATCACGTCCTTGTACTTGATCCGTTTGTATTTTCCGCAGGCGCACTCGTAGTCGCGCACGGGCCCGAAGATCTTCTGGCAGAAGAGACCGCCCGGCTCGGGCTTGAAGGTGCGGTAGTTGATCGTCTCGGGATTCTTGACCTCCCCCTGCGACCACGAACGGATCGTGTCGGGCGAGGCGACGGAGATGGAGACGCTGTCGAACATTTCCTCGCGTTCGGCGCCCAGGGCCTGACGTGCTTCTTCCGTGCTCATATGGCTTTTGTGATTGGCTGCGGTTGAGGATCAGACGGCGGCGTCCAGCGGATCGCTCTTGCGAAGGCGGACGTCGAGGCCGAGGGCCTGCATTTCCTTGATCAGGACGTTAAACGATTCCGGGGTGCCGGCGGAGAGCGACGTATCGCCCTTCACGAGCGACTCGTAGATCTTGGTGCGGCCGGCCACGTCGTCGGATTTCACCGTGAGGAGCTCCTGGAGGGTGTAGGCGGCGCCGTAGGCCTCGAGCGCCCAGACCTCCATCTCGCCGAAGCGCTGACCGCCGTACTGGGCCTTGCCGCCGAGGGGCTGCTGGGTGACCAGCGAGTAGGGACCGACCGCGCGGGCGTGGATCTTGTGCGCGACGAGGTGGTTGAGCTTCATCATGTAGATGTAGCCCACGACCACGTCCTGATCGAGCTGCTCGCCGGTGCGCCCGTCGAAGAGCGGGCTCTTTCCGGAGATCGGGAGCTTCGCCTCCTTCAGGTACTCGCGCACCTTCTTCTCCGAGATGCCGTCGAAGACGGGGGTGGCGACGTTGAAGCCGAGCTTCTTGCAGGCCCAGCCGAGGTGCGTCTCGAGCACCTGGCCGACGTTCATGCGCGAGGGGACGCCCAAGGGGTTCAGGCAGATCTCGATCGGCGTGCCGTCAGGCAGGTAGGGCATGTCCTCCTCGGGGACGATCTTCGCGACCACGCCCTTGTTGCCGTGGCGGCCGGCCATCTTGTCGCCGACCTCGAGCTTCTGCTTCGTCGCGACGTAGACCTTGACCTGCTTGATCACCCCGGGGGTGGATTCGTCGCCCGCCTCGATGCCGGCGATCTTGCGTTCACGGTCGCCGTCGAGCTCGTCGAACTTCGACTGATACGAGCCGATGATCTCCATGATCTTGATGCGGACCGGTGAGGGATCGATCTCGATGTGCTTGGAGATGGCGGCGAGCTTGCGCAGGAGCGTCTTGGTGATCTTGCGATTGGCCGGGATGATGATCTCGGAGGTCTCGCCGTTGATCACGTCGAGGGGGATCTTTTCGCCGAGGAGGATGTTGGAGAGCGCCTCGGTGAGCCCCTCGCGGAGCTTTTCCATCTGCGTCTTGTAGTCCTCGTTGATCTGCTTCACCTGGCGGCGCCGGTCGGAGGGGCTGAGCTTCTCCTTCTCGAAGTCGACGCGGCTGGACACCTTCACGTCCATGATGATTCCGTTCACGCCCGAGGGCACGACCAGCGAGGTGTCCTTCACGTCGGCGGCCTTCTCTCCGAAGATCGCGCGGAGGAGCTTCTCCTCGGGAGCGAGCTCGGTCTCGCTCTTCGGGGTGATCTTGCCGACGAGGATGTCGCCCGGCTTGACCTCGGCCCCGACGCGGATGACGCCGTTGTGGTCGAGGTTCTTCAACGCCTCCTCGCCCACGTTCGGGATGTCGCGGGTGATCTCCTCGGGCCCGAGCTTGGTGTCGCGGGCGGTGACCTCGAACTCCTGGATGTGGATCGAGGTGAAGATGTCCTCCTTGAGGACCTTCTCGGAGATGAGGATCGCGTCCTCGAAGTTGTAGCCGTTCCACGGCATGAACGCGACGAGGACGTTGCGCCCGAGGGCGAGTTCGCCGCTGTCGGTCGAGGGTCCGTCGGCGATGATCTGGCCCGCCTTGACCTTCGCGCCCTTGGCGACGATCGGCTTCTGGGTGAAGCAGGTGCCCGCGTTGGAGCGCATGAACTTCCTCAGCTCGTAGACCCAGACGCCAGCCTTGGGGTCGGCCTTGGGATTGCGGTCGAACCGCGCGGGCAGGTCGCCGTCCTTGGTGATGACGATGCGCCGGGAGTCGACCGAGGCGACGACGCCGGCGTGCTCGCAGACCACGACGGTCTTCGAGTCGCGGGCGACCCGTTCCTCGATCCCGGTGCCGACGAAGGGGGCCTCGGTCTGAAGGAGCGGCACGCCCTGGCGTTGCATGTTCGAGCCCATGAGGGCGCGGTTCGCGTCGTCGTGCTCGAGGAACGGCACGAGGCCGGAGGCGACGGAGACGAGCTGCTTGGGAGAAACGTCCATCAGATGGACCTCCTCGGGCTCGACCTCGAGGAAGTTCCCGCTCTGCCGCACGGTCACGCGGCCGAGGAAACGACCCTTGTCGTCGAGTTCCGAGTTGGCCTGGGCGATGACCTTGCCCTCCTCCTGGTCGGCGGTGAGGTAGTCGATCCGGTCGGTCGCACGGCCGTCCTTGCAAAGTCGATACGGCGTCTCGATGAAGCCGAACTCGTTCACCCGGGAGTAGATCGAGAGCGAGTTGATGAGGCCGATGTTCGGACCTTCCGGCGTCTCGATCGGGCAGATGCGCCCGTAGTGCGAGGGATGCACGTCGCGCACCTCGAAGCCGGCGCGATCGCGGTTGAGCCCCCCCGGCCCGAGGGCGGAGAGCCGGCGCTTGTGCGTGAGCTCGGCGAGGGGGTTGATCTGGTCCATGAACTGCGAGAGCTGGCTGCGGGCGAAGAAGTCGCGGATCACCGTGGTGAGCGCCTTCGGGTTGATCAGCTTCTGCGGCGTGATGGAGTCGACGCTCTGGTCGAAGAGCGTCATGCGCTCGCGGACGAGCCGCTCGGTGCGGGCGAGGCCGACGCGGCACTGGTTGGCGAGCAGCTCGCCGACGGTGCGGACGCGCCGGCTGCCGAGGTGGTCGATGTCGTCCACGACGCCCTCGCCCTTCTTGAGGCGGATGAGGTATTTCGTGGCCTCGACGATGTCGTTGGCGTCAAGGATGCGGCCCGACTCCAGGTCGGTGGAGAGGTTGAGCTTCTGGTTGATCTTGTAGCGGCCGACCCGGCCGAGGTCGTAGCGCTTCGCGTCGAAGAAGAGCCGCTTGAGCAGGGCCTTGGCGTTGGCGACGGTCGGGGGCTCGCCCGGGCGGAGGCGCTTGTAGATCTCCTTGAGCGCCTCCTCCTCGTTGCGGGTCGGATCCTTCTTGAGCGCGCGGATGATCGCGCCCTCGTCGACCGTGGTGTCGATCACGCGGAGGGAGTTGATGCCGTGCTGCTCGAACTGGCGCACGATCGCCTTGGTCAACGGCTCGAAGGCGCGGGCGAGGACGACGCCCTTCTGCGCGTCGATGGCATCCTCGACGAGGACGAGGCTGGAGACGTTCTCCAGCTCGAGGGCCTGCCGCGTCTTGAGGTCCCGGATCTCGTAGAAGAGGCCGAGCAGGTCCACGTCGGTGCTGAAGCCGAGGGCGCGGAGCAGGGTCGTGATGAGGAACTTGCGGCGGCGACGGCGGCGGTCGAGGTAGACGTAGAGCAGGTCGTTGTTGTCGAACTGCACCTCCAGCCAGGTGCCGCGATCGGGGATGATGCGGAACGAGTGGAGGAGCTTGCCGTTGGGATGGGTCGCGACCTCGAAGCAGATGCCGGGGGAGCGGTGGAGCTGGCTGACCACGACGCGATCGGCCCCGTTGATGATGAACGAGCCCCGGTCGGTGACCATGGGGATCTCGCCCATGTAGATCTCCTCGTCCTTGATGAAGGCCTCTTCGCGGAGCCGCAGCTTCACGTAGAGCGGCACCGAGTAGGTGATGCCCTCGCGGTAGCACTCGAGCTCGTTGCTCTTGGGATCGCCGATCGTGTAGGAGACGTACTCGAGCGTGAGGCGCTCGTCGTAGCTCTGGATCGGGAAAACCTCGCTGAAGACCGCCTGCAGACCGACCGGCTTGCGCTGGGTGGCCGGCGTCTCCTTCTGGAGGAACTCCAGATAGGAGGTGATCTGGATCTCGATCAGGTTGGGCGGCTGGATGACTTCCTTGAGTTTACCGAAATTGATGCGATCGACCATGGGAGTTCCGATTGGGTTCGGGAGACGAGAGGACGGGGCGGGACCCGCGGAAAACGATCAGACGGAGACCCGGAGACAAAAATGGGCAAGACAGGCCCGGACAAACCGGGCCTGTCTTGGGCGGAAAACGGACAACGCGTGAGCGGAAAGAGGCAACGTTACTTGAGCTCGACCTTGGCCCCGGCGGCTTCGAGCTTCTTCTTGATTTCCTCGGCCTCCGTCTTGGAGACGCCTTCCTTGACGGCCTTGGGGGCGCCCTCGACGAGGTCCTTGGCCTCCTTGAGGCCGAGGGCGGTGATGGCGCGCACCTCCTTGATGACGCCGATCTTGTTGTCGCCGGCGGCGAGAAGCACGACGTTGAACTCGGTCTTCTCCTCTGCGGGGGCGGCGGCCGCCCCGGCCCCGGCGGCGGGAGCGGCGGCGACGGCCACGGGAGCGGCGGCGCTGACGCCCCACTTGGCTTCGAGGTCCTTGACGAGACCGGCGACTTCGAGAACCGACTGGCTGCTGAGCCAGTCGATGACTTGATCTTTCGTGATGGTGGACATGACGGGTTTCCTTGAACGGCTCGCGCCCCGGAGGGGACGTTTAATCCCGACGGGGTCGGGACGGGCCTGCTTCTTTGGAGGTTTTCGGTTGGTGGAATCCGGCGTCCGGTTCGCACCGGTCGCCGAAAGGGAGGGTCAGGCGGCATCCTGCCTGGACTTGGCCTGAAGCACGTTGAGGAGGCCGGTGGGCACTCCGTTGAGGACGAAGAGGAGGCTGCGCGCGGGCGTGGTGAGGAGCCCGAGGAGCTGGGCGCGGAGCACGTCGAGCGACGGCAGCTCGGAGAGGGTCTTCACGTCGTCGGGCCCGTAGGCGCGGCGTTCGACGATGCCGACCTTGACCTCGCCCTTGTTCGCGGTCTCGAAGAACGACCGGATGACCTTGGCGACTCCCGCCGGGTTCTTCCCGCCGACCACGATCGCGGTCGGTCCGGTCAGCCACTGCTCGAGCTCGGGAAACTCGAGCCGCTTGGCCGCGACGCGCAGGATGCTGTTCTTGACGACGTGGAACTCGGCCTGCTCGGCCGCGAGCTTGTCCCGAAGGGCGCCGACGTCGGCGACGGTGATGCGGTCGAAGTTGGCAAGGTAGACGTAGTCCGACTTGCGCAGGTGCCCTTCGACCTCTTCGACGAGGAATTGTTTGGCGGGTCTCATGGTGGGGACGCTCAGAGCTTCGAATACTCGGCCGCGGCGAGGCGCACGCCGGGGCTCATGGTGGAGGTGAGGACGACGGTGTGGACGTACTTTCCCTTGAAGGACGCCGGCTTGGCCTTGGAGATGGCGCCGAGGAGCGCCTGGATGTTCTCGACGAGCTGGGCGGCGGTGAAGGAGCGCTTGCCGACGCCGACGCCGATGTTGGCGGCCTTGTCCATCTTGAACTCCACCCGACCGGCCTTCACCTCCTTGATCGCCTGCGCGAGGTTGTCGCTCACCGTGCCCGACTTCGGGTTGGGCATGAGCCCCTTCGGACCGAGGACGCGCGCGATGCCGCGCACTTCCTTCATCGCCTCGGGCGTCGCGACCGCGACATCGAAGTCCATCCATCCGTCCTGGATCTTCGCGAGGTACTCCTTCAGACCGGCGAACTCCGCCCCGGCGGCGAGCGCCGCCTCGGCGTTTTCGGTGAAGGCGAGCACGCGCACCTTCTTGCCGCTGCCGTTGGGCAGGGCGACGGTGCCGCGGACCATCTGATCGCCCTGCTTGGGGTCGACGCCCATGCGGAGGGAGAGCTCGACGGTCTCGTCGAACTTCGCCTTGGGGAACTTCGCGAGGAGGGAGACCGCCTCGTCGAGGGAGTACTCCTTCTCGAGATCGGCGACTTCGGTCGCCGCCTTGTATCGTTTGCTGAGTTTGACCATGTGCGGTGCAGTGCGAACGTCCCGCGAAGGCGGGACTCCTGCGGGTTGTGGTTAGTCGATGACGTCGATGCCCATGCTCCGGGCGGTGCCGGCGATCACGTTGATCGCGGCCTGGTCGCCCTTCGCGTTGAGATCCTTGGCCTTGAGACGCGCGATCTCGAGGAGTTGCTTGCGGGTGACCTTGCCGACCTTGTCGCGGTTGGGCACGGCCGATCCCGAGGCGATGTTGGCCGCCTTCTTGAGCAGCACCGCCGCCGGCGGCGATTTGAGGATGAAGGTGAACGACTTGTCGCCGTAGACCGTGATGACCACGGGCAGGATCAGGCCCGCCTGCTCCTTGGTGCGGGCGTTGAACTCCTTGCAGAACGCCATGATGTTCACGCCCTGGGCGCCGAGGGCGGGCCCGACGGGGGGAGCGGGGTTGGCCGCGCCCGCAGGGAGCTGGAGACGAATGATGCCGGTGACTTTCTTGGCCATGGTGGGTTAGTTGGTGGCGCGTTCGACCTGCCAGTACTCGAGTTCGACCGGCGTGAAGCGACCAAAGATGGAGACGGAGACCTTGAGCTTGCCGCGGGCCGGATCGATCTCGTCGATGCGCCCGGTGAGGTTGAGGAACGGTCCGTCGGTGATCTTGACCTCCTCGCCGACCTCGAACTGGACCTTCGGGACCTCCTTGCCGGAGGCGGCCTCGATCCGCTCGCGGATCTCGGCGATGTCGGACTCGGGCAGGGCGGTCGGGCGGTCGCCGCCGACGAATCCGATCACCCCGGTGGTCTCGCGGACGAAGTACCAGGGCTTGTTGAGCAGCCGGCCGTCATTGTCGTAGAGCCGCATGTGCACGAAGACGTAGCCGGGCATCAGCTTGCGCACCGTGCTGGTCTTCTTGCCCCGCTTCACCTCCGAGACCGTCTCGGTGGGGAGGAGGACCTCGGCGATGTGGTCGTCGAGCTCCTCGACCCTTTTGAACTTCTCGATGTACTGCTTCACCTTGTTCTCCTTGCCGGAGAGGGTGTGCACGGCGAACCACTGGGCGGCGGGCAATTGTTCGGCCTCGGAGGACATGCGAGATGCGGGTCAGCTGACCCAGCCGGTGAAGAGATTGATCACCTGGTAGAGGGAGAAGTCCGCGATGCTGGTGAAGATGCCGAGAATGATCACCGCCACGATCACCACGAGCGTGGAGTCGCGCAGCTCGGTGCGCGTCGGCCACGACGCCTTCTTGAGCTCGCCGACCATCTCGCCGGTGAAGATGCGAACGCTGCGGAAGGGATTTTTCATGAACGAAAGCTGGCAGGCCAGGAGGGAATCGAACCCCCAACCAACGGTTTTGGAGACCGCTACTCTACCAATTGAGCTACTGGCCTAGTTGGACCGACCAAACACTGCCGCCGAGACCCCGGACGAGGTCTCGGCGCAGGGCTCGAAGACAGGGGAAGGTTACTCGAGAATCTCCGTGATGCGACCGGCGCCGATGGTCCGACCACCTTCGCGGATCGCGAAGCGCTGGGTGTTTTCCATCGCGATCGGGCAGATCAGCTCGACCTCGAGGTTGATGTTGTCGCCGGGCATGACCATCTCCACGCCCTGAGGCAGCTTGATGATCCCCGTCACGTCGGTCGTGCGGAAGTAGAACTGCGGGCGGTAGTTGTTGAAGAACGGGGTGTGACGCCCGCCCTCGTCCTTGGTCAGGACGTAGATCTCGGCCTTGCCGCGCTTGTGCGGGGTGATCGACTTCGGGGCGGCGATGACCTGCCCGCGCTCGATCCCGTCCTTGTCGACGCCGCGGAGGAGGACGCCGACGTTGTCGCCGGCCTGCCCCTGATCGAGCATCTTGCGGAACATCTCGACGCCGGTCACGACGGTCGAGGAGGTGTCGCGCAGACCGACGATCTCGACGGTGTCGCCGACCTTGCAGATCCCGCGCTCGATCCGACCCGTGGCTACGGTGCCGCGGCCGGTGATCGAGAACACGTCCTCGACCGACATGAGGAACGGCCGGTCGATCTCGCGGGTGGGCTCGGGGATGTCCTTGTCGATCGCCTCCATGAGCGTCTGGATGGCGGCGCGGCCCTCGGGCTTGCCCTCGAGGGCGGCGGTCGCCGATCCGCGGATCAGCGTGATGGTGTCGCCCGGGAACTTGTATTTGCTCAGGAGCTCGCGGATCTCCATCTCGACGAGGTCGAGCAGCTCGGCGTCGTCGATCAGATCGACCTTGTTGAGGAAGACCACGATGTTCGGCACGCCGACCTGGCGGGCGAGGAGGATGTGCTCGCGGGTCTGGGGCATCGGGCCGTCGGCCGCGCTGACCACGAGGATCGCCCCGTCCATCTGCGCCGCGCCCGTGATCATGTTCTTCACGAAGTCGGCGTGGCCGGGGCAGTCGACGTGGGCGTAGTGCCGCTTGTCGCTCTCGTACTCCACGTGGGCGACGGAAATGGTGACGATCTTGGAAGCGTCACGCACGGTGCCACCCTTGGCGATGTCCGCATACGATTTGAACTCCGCGAGACCCTTGTCGGACTGACACTTCAGGATCGAAGTCGTCAGGGTCGTCTTGCCGTGGTCGACGTGGCCGATCGTGCCGACGTTCACGTGCGGTTTGGTTCTTTCGAAGGTTCCTTTAGCCATGTGGTTTGTGAGGTTGGTCTGAGGTGAAATCCGTGTTTCACAGCCTCCGGATCTGGAGCCCTCGACCGGATTCGAACCGGCGACCTCGTCCTTACCAAGGACGTGCTCTGCCAACTGAGCTACAAGGGCCTCAAAAAGGGCCGGAAGGTGAAAAAAGAGCGGAGACCTTGAGTCTCCGATTTTTTGCCGTCAAACGAATTTTTGGTCATTCTGCGGGAGCCCGCCCAGGACCAGCCCGACGTCAGGCCCCGGTCGGCCTCACGGCCCGACGACCACTCGATAGTTTCCCTGTGGAAGCCACAGATCGAGGCGCAGGTCGCTCCACACGAGGTCGCGGAAGAATCCGTCCACGACGCCGGAGCCCGATCCCCTCGGCACGACCACCGGCGTCGGTCGCCCCGCCATCGGCTCGACGGTGACGAGGACCTCGAACGGCGCCCAATCCGGCCACTCCGCCCCGTTCGGAGCGGCGGCCACCGGCACGTCGCGCCGCAGGAGCACCTCGCCACCCGCGAGGGGTCGCACTTCCAACGAAGCCAGCCGCGGGGGCGGCGGCACGACTTCCCGATCGCGTCGCCCGAACGCGTCCGTGGCGCGCCAGTCGAAGCGTCCCAGCCCTTCCGCCGCGGAGGCGATGCCTTCCGGCATCACCGACAACGGTCCCGGGCGCTGGTCGCCCGCGAATACGAGCACCGGCTCGAAGAGCCCGAAAATCTCCCCGGGCGAGCGTTCGCTGCCGACGACGAAATCGGCATTGGCCGTGTTCCACGGGGTCGGGAGGAAGAGCGGGGCGTTGTCGAAGAGGGTCAACCTCTCGCCGAGGAGCGTCCCCGAAGTCGACGGCTCGGCCCCGACCCACTGCACGACCGGGGCCGCGGGCGGCTTTTCCCCTCCCCTCGGCGCCGGGATGGAGAGGGCGAAAAACGCGGCCGCGTGGACCGCCAGGGTCACGAGCACTCCGGTCAGCCAGCCGAGGCGCCGCGAACCCGCGCCGTGTCCGCCCGGTTTCGGCGTCTCCGCCGGCGCCTCCGTGATCGGAGCGCTCATCGGAACGGATCCCGCTCCGCGCGCTCCGCCTCGGCGGCCAGCAGGATGGTGCCGAAGCCTCCCCTGCGACACGCTTCCCACACCCGGCCGAGCAACTGGAGCGAGACATCCCGATCGGCCCGCACGAGCAGGATCTCGGAACCGGCCCGGTCCTCGTTGCCCTGCAGGATGCGCTCCAGGCCCTCCACGGTGCAGAGCCGCCCCTCGTAGATAAGCATCTCCTTGCCCTGCACCTCCCGGACGGTGAGCACGCGCGAAGTCACCGCGGCATCGCGCGGGACGGTCTCGAAGCTCGGCAGGCCGACCTGGACTCCCGGCGCGACCACGAAGCGCGAGCTCAGCAGGACGAAGAACAACCCCAGCGCGCACAGGTCGAGAAACGGGATCGCCTCCAGCCGGTTCGAGGGCCGGCGCAGGTGACGCGCGAAATCGAAGGGCCGGGTGATCACGAGGAGCGGGAATCGACGAGCGTTTCCGGCGCGGGCCGGTCGCCGTCCTTCGCGGCCCTGCGCTCCAGCAGCAGGAACTGGAGCAGCTCGTTGCCCACCCACTCCATGTCGTAGACGAGCGCGCGCACCCGCCCGTGCAGAAAGTGGTGCGCGAGCCGCGCGACGACGCCGATGGCCAGCCCCGCCGCCGTCGTCAGCAGCGCCTGCCAGAAGCCGCCCGCGAGCGTCCCTCCGGTGACATAGGCCCCGCCCTCCTCGAAGCTCTGGAACGTCTGGATCATCCCCAGCACGGTGCCGAGCAGCCCGAGCACGGGCGCGGCCTGCCCGATCGCCGCGAGCGAGCCGATCCGCCGCTCCAACGAGGGGATCTCGACGAGCGCCGCCTCGGACATCGCGAAACGGATGCGCTCCTCCGGCTCCTCGCAGTGGAGGAGGCCGGCCTTCACGACCGCCGCCACCGGCCCGGGAGTCTCCTCGGCGACGGTCAGCGCCTCCACGATCCGCCGTTTGCGCACGATGTTCTTCACCCCGTCGAGGAACTGGGTGGAGCGGATCTGCCCGCGATGGAGGTGGAACGCCCGCTCCACGAAGAGCACGAGCGCGACCACGCTCAGCGCGAGCAACACCCACATGATCGGCCCGCCCAGGGCGAAGAGGTCGAGGAGCGAACGTTCGGGAGGATTCATCGCAAGGAGTTCGTGGGGCCGCGGCCGGCTCAGCCGCCCGGCTGGAAACGACCGAGGCGGCCGCGGGCGAGCTTCTCCCCGGGCAGCCCGTGCGCGAGCACGGCCTCGTAGACGCGGCGGGCGTTGTCGAGGCGTTCGGCGGTCTCCTCGATCCGACCCAGCTCGAGCAGGCCACGGGCGAGCCAGTAGCGGCCGCGGGCCCCGAGCGAGGCCGCGCGCACCGCGTCGCCGAGGAAGCGCTCGTGCAGCTCCCAGTAGAGCCGGGAGGCGCGCGGGGCGTCGCCCCGCACCTGCCAGCCGTGGGCCAGCTTGAAACCCGCCTCGGCGCGCAGGTCCGGGTCCGCCGCGGGAAGGACCGCGAGGCGTTCCAGCCGCGAGATCGCCCCTTCGAACTTCGTGGCGTCCGTCGAGGCCTGGGCCATGAGGGTGTCCGCGAGCGAGAGCTGGACCGAGGCGCGCTCGGGATGGTTGGGGAAGGTGTTCTCGAGGTAGAGGTAGATCTGCTCGGCGGCCCCGAACCGGTTGAGCCGGCGCGAGAGGTCGGCCTGCTTGAGGCGCGCGGGGAACTGGTATTGCTCCTGCGGATACTCGGTGGCGAGCCGCTCGAGGAGCTGGCTGGCCTCGTTGAGGAACGCGTCCTGCCCGCGACGCTCGGCCTGGAGCGCCGCCTCGTAGAGGGCGAGCGGCGCGTATTCGCTCCGCCGGTGGTTGTCGGCGAGGCTCGTCAAGAGGCGCTGCGCGTCGACGAGCTGGTTGTCCGCCGCGAGGTACCGCGCCTGGACGATGAAGGAGAAGAGGGCCGCGCGACTTCCCGCGTACTCCGAGCGCAGCCGCTCCAGGAGCACGATGCCGCCCGCGGTGTCGCCCGTCTCCAGCCGGGCCTGCGCCGCGAGAAGGGCGGCGTTGGAGGCGACATCCGTCCGGACCGGGGCCTCGATCGCCGCCCCTTCGTCGCCCCCGAGGAAGGCGAGGACGCGGTCGACCCGGCCCGCCGTGTCCGCCCCCCGACCGACGTCGAGCGAGAGTTGCGCGCCGAGCCAGAGGAAACGCAGCCTCAGCCCCGCCGGGGCCTCGGCCGAGACGGCGAGCGCGTCCAGCCGACGGAACGCCTCCGTCCCGCGGCCCTGTAGTTGAAAAAACCGGACAAGGTTCCACTCGGCCTGCCAGCGGCTCTCCGGGTCGACGCCGCGGGTCGCCCCGGGATCGTCGAGCAGCGCCTCCGCCGCCCCGGCCTCGCCCGCGCGCAGGGTCGCCATGACGCGCTGGAAGAACACCGCGCCGATCCGGATCCCCGCGGGATTCGCCGCGGGCAGGAAGCCCCCCCCGAGCTCGCCCTGCGCCGCCCCGTAGGCCTCGGCCGCGCTCCGGAAATCCTCGGGGGTGCCCGTCTGCATGCCCGCCCGGTAGAGGCATTCGCCGAGCAGGGCCGAGAGCCCCGCCCGCTCCGACCCCGCCGGGAGCTCGTCGCGGAGCCGGCCCACGTGGCTGGCCGCGCTCCGGTAACGCGCGCTCTGCCACGCCGAACTCGCGAGAAGCGCGAGCGCGTTGCGCCGCAGGGCGGTGCCGGGGAAGCGCGTGAGCAACGCGTTCACATCCTGCTCCGCCGCCTCGAACTCGCGCGACCGCATCGCAAGCTCGGCGCGGAAGTAGAGCAGGTCCTCCGTCAACGCGTGCGCTTCCGGGGCCGCGAGGAGCTCGTCGAGCAACTGCCGGAGCCCGCCCGTCGCGACGCCGCTCGCCTGCGGGGCGTCGGCCGCGAGGCGCAGAAGCGCCACCCGCTGCAGCTCCGGATCGGCGCCCCGCGTGAGCAACTCGCGGTAGGCCGTGCGCCCCTCGGCGCTCGCGGCCCCCGCGACGAGGCCGAGGAGCAGCGAGGCCTGATCGCGCAGGTCCGCCTCCTCCGCGGGGATCTGCGCCCGCTGGCGGTTCAACAGGGCGATCGCCTCGGGCCGCCGGCCGAGCTTGTCGAGGACGACGGCGTACTGCAGCGCGAACTGGTGCCCGATGCGCCGGCCCGCGTTGTCTTCCATCAACCGTCGCAACTGCGCGGCCAGGCCCTCGGTCGCCTCGCCCGTCTCGAGCCGGCCCTGCAGTTGCGCCAGCCGGAAGAGCGCGCGCTCGGCGCTCGAGGCGGCGCCCGCGGCCGCGGTTTCGAAGGCGAGGTCGGCCCGCTGCCGGTCCCCCTGCCGGTCGAGCACCATCGCCTGGAGAAACTGGTGCCAGGCCGCCTCGCCCTCGCCGAGGGAGGCGACGTCGATCTCGCCGAGGCGCGCGGCCACGGCCGCGAGATCCCGCCGGAGCAGGTCGATCGCGGCGCGGCGGATGAGCCAGGGTCCGTCGCGCCCGCCCTCCACGGCCTCCAGCTCCGCGAGCGCGTCGTCGCCCCGGTTCTGCGCAATCAGCGCCGTGACGAGCCCGAGGCGGATCCGCCGGCGCAGCTCACCGTCGACCCCTTCGCGCTCCAGCGCCGGGCGCAGGAATCCCTCGCCGATGGAGAAAAAGCCGGCCGCAACGGCGCTCTCGCCGAGGAGCACTTCCCGGAACGTACCGGTCTCCCGCGCCGCCTGTTCCCGCGCCGAGGTCGGCACGAGCGGTGCGGGAAGATCCCTCGGAAGTTCCACGTCCTGGCCGTGGAGGGCGCCGACGAGGGCGCAGAACGCGAACATCCCCGCGAGCGTCCGGCCCCGCGGACGCGGGCCGTGGCGATCATCGCTCGTTCGGTGGGTGGATCGGATCATCTCGGGGAGGCGCGTGGCGGTGACGCCCGGCGGCCCGCACGCTCGCGGCGAGGGATCTCAAAATTCCTCGCGCACGCCAAACCTAATTGCCACCGTCTCCGCGGCAACCCCGGCCCCTTCTCCTCATGATCACCGCCCTGGTCCTTCTCGGCATCCTCGTCGTCCTCGCCCTCTTCGTCGTCGGCATCTACAACCGCCTCGTCGCCCTGAGGAACCGCTTCAAGAACGCCTTCGCCCAGATCGACGTGCAGTTGAAGCGCCGCTACGACCTCATCCCCAATCTCGTCGAGACCGCCAGGGGTTACCTGAAGCACGAACGCGAGACGCTCGAGGCCGTGATCAAGGCGCGCAACGTCGCCCTCGGCGCCGCCCAGGCCGCGGCCGCCGACCCGGCCGACGCCGGCGCGGTCAAGAACCTGCTCGGGGCCGAGGCCGGCCTCGGCGGCGCGCTCTCCCGCCTGATGGTGGTGGTCGAGCAATACCCCGACCTGAAGGCCAACCAGAACATGATGCAGCTCTCCGAGGAGCTCACCTCGACGGAGAACAAGGTCGCCTTCGCCCGCCAGGCCTACAACGACGCCGTGATGGCCTACAACACCGCGCGCGAGACGTTCCCCTCCGTGCTCCTCGCCGGAATGTTCGGCTTCAATTCCGCGGAGCTCTTCCAGGTCGACTCGCCCGCGGAGCGCATCGCCCCGAAGGTCTCCTTCTCCTGAATCCCGCCCGCCCCGGGTCGGGACCGCTCGGGCGCATCGCTCGAGCCCGCCCCGACGCCCTCCGCGCATGGACTTCTTTCAAGCCCAGGACGCCGCCCGCCGCCGCTCCCGCCGGCTCGTCTTCCACTTCGCGGCGGCGGTGCTCTCGATCGTGGCGGTGCTCTACGCCGTCGCGGTGGCCCTCACCCGCTCCACGGGAAACGGCCCCGTGGCGTGGTGGCAGCCCGGCCTCTTCGGCGGCGTCGCCGTCGTGACGCTCGGCGTCATCCTCGGCGGTTCGCTCTTCAAGACGCTCTCGCTCCGCGGCGGCGGCGGCGTGGTCGCCCGCTCGCTCGGCGGGGTGCTCGTCCACCCCGGCACGCGCGACGCCGCGGAGCGCCGCCTCCTCAACGTGGTCGAGGAGATGGCCCTCGCCTCCGGCGTGCGCGTGCCCGAGGTCTACCTGCTTCCCGAAGACGGGATCAACGCCTTCGCCGCCGGCCACGCGCCCGACGATGCCGCCATCGGCGTGACCCGCGGCGCGCTCGCGACGCTCTCCCGCGATGAACTCCAGGGCGTGATCGCCCACGAGTTCAGCCACATCCTCAACGGCGACATGCGGCTCAACATCCGCCTGATCGGCCTGCTCTTCGGCATCCTCCTCCTCGCCGTGCTCGGGCGCGGCCTGCTCCACTCGCTCCGGTTCTCGCGGATGCGTTCGTCGGGCCGGGGTCGCGGCGGGGGCAACGGCGTCGTGGTGCTGCTCGCCGCAGGCGTCGCCCTGCTCGTGGTCGGCTCCGTGGGCGTGCTCTTCGGCCGCTTGATCCAGGCCGCGGTCTCGCGCCAGCGGGAGTTTCTCGCCGACGCCTCGGCCGTGCAGTTCACCCGCAACCCCGACGGGATCGCCGGCGCCCTCCGCCGCATCGGGGCCCTGTCCGCGGGCTCGCGCATCGCCAACGCCCACGCCACCGAGACGAGCCACCTCTTCTTCGCCAACGCCCTCCGCGGCTCCGCCCTCGACCTCTTCGCGACCCATCCGCCGCTCGACGCCCGCATCCGCGCGATCGACCCCTCGTTCGACGGCGTGTTCAAGCCCGCCGCTCCGCGACCGCCGCCCGCTCCGCCCGTTCAACCTCGTCCCCCACCGCCGCTCCGGCCCGAGGGCTTCCTTGCCGCCGTCGCCGCCGCCTCGGCCGACGCCGGGTCCGGCGCGGCCCTGCTCGCGACGATTCCCGATGCCCTCCGCGATGCCGCCCACGATCCGGCGCTCGCCCCCGGGCTCGTCCTCGCCCTCGTCGCCCCCGCCCCGGCCACGCCGGCCCGCGCCCTCGCACCCGACGATGCGGCCGTCGTCGCACGACTCCTTCCCGAGACCCGCGCCCTCGCGACCGCGACCCGGCTCGCCCTCGTCGACCTCGCGCTGCCCACCCTGCGCCAGACCCGGGCGGCCGACGCGGCGGCCTTCCTCGCCGCGCTCGACTCCCTGATCGAGTCCGACTCCCGCATCACGCTCTTCGAACACGCGCTCCGTCGCGTGATCGCGCGCCACCACGCGCCCGCCACGCGCGCCGCCGACGCGACGATCCTTTCCCTCGACGCGCTCATCGCCGAGGTCTCGATCGTCCTGAGCCTGATCGCCCGGGCCGGCGGCGAGGATCCCGCCAGGATCCGCCGCGCCTTCGACGCCGGGGCCGGTCAGCTCGGGCCGATCCGCGACCGCCTCCGCTTCGAGCCGCCGCCCATCGGTATCCAGGGCCTCCTGGCCGACGCCCTCGCCCGCCTCGAGCGCGCCTCGCCTCCGCTCAAGAAAAGCCTCCTGGCCGCGCTCGCCCGCGCCGCCGCCGAGGATGGCGAACTGCGCCCCGCCGAAGTCGAGACGCTCCGCGCCGTCGCCGCCGCGATCGACTGCCCCGCCCCGCCGATCGCGCGGCCGTCGCCGGCCCCGGGTTGAAAAATCCCACGAAACGCACCAGTCATCCGACAGCGACCCCGCAAATTCCCTCCCCGCCGATACGCCTCGTGACCCAGTCGATCCCCCATCCGCCGATCCTCGCCGCCCTGGTGCTCCTGACGGCACCCCTCCACGCCGGCGACCGGCCGCCCGAAGTGGTCGAGTTCAACCGGCACGTGCGGCCGATCCTGTCGAACTCCTGTTTCAAGTGTCACGGACCCGACGTGGACAACAACAAGTCGCCGCTGCGCCTCGACACGGCGGAAGCCGCGACCAGGCCCCTCACCGACGCGGCCGGCCGGACGTTCACCGGCATCGTCCCGGGCCGGCCGGAGCAGTCCGAAGTCTGGCGCCGCATCACGAGCAAGGACGAGGGCGAAAGGATGCCGCCGCCGGAATCGCTCCACCAACTCGGCACTCGCGACAAGGCGGTGCTGCGACGCTGGATCGAGCAGGGCGCGGAATACCAGCCGCACTGGGCCTACCTCCCGCCCAGAAAGACCGGGCCCGCGGCCGGTCCCGGCGAACACCCGGTCGACCGTCTCCTGCTCGCCGCGCTCGAGGAGCGCGGGCTGAAACCCTCGCCCGAGGCGGATCGACGCACCCTCGCCCGCCGGCTCAGCCTCGATCTGACCGGCCTGCCGCCCACGCCGGAGGAGGTCGAAGCCTTCGCCGGAGACGAGGGCCCGGACGCCCACGGACGTTTCGTGGACCGCCTGCTCGCGTCTCCTCACTACGGCGAACGCATGGCGGTGCCGTGGCTCGATCTCGCGCGGTTCGCCGACACGGTCGGTTTCCACGGCGACCAGCGGCAGAACGTCTTTCCCTACCGCGACTACGTCATCGACGCCTTCAACCGGAACCTCCCCTACGACCAGTTCGTGCGCGAGCAGCTCGCGGGCGACCTGCTCCCTGCTCCGACCGAAGCGCAGCTCGTCGCAACCGGTTTCAACCGGCTCAACATGATGACCCGCGAGGGCGGCGCCCAACCGAAGGAATACCTCGCAAAATACGCCGCCGATCGCGTCCGGACCGTCACGACCACGTTTCTCGGCTCCACCGTCGGCTGCGCCGAGTGCCACGACCACAAGTACGACCCGTTCACGACACGGGACTTCTACTCCCTCGCCGCCTTCTTCGCCGACATCAAGCAGTACGGCGTTTACAGCGACTACAAATACACCCCCGAGCCCGAGCTGAAGGGCTGGAGCAACGACCATCCCTTCCCGCCCGAGATCGAGGTGGAGAGCGCCGCCCTCCAGGGTCGGCTGAAGACACTCCGCGACCGGCAGGAGGCGCGCCTCGCCGCCGTGGTCGAGGCGACGCTCGCCGACCCCGCCGGTCGCACCGCCGTCCGGGAATGGAGCGCGGGGATCGCCCGCGTGCTCGCGGAGAATCCCGAAGGCTGGAGCACCGCGAAGGCCGTCTCCGCCGAAGCCGCGCCGGGTACGGCGGCCTCGTTGTTGCCCGACGGCGCCGTGCGCTTCGAACGGGCGCCGCTCCCCCCCGGCACGAAGGCCGAGAACCCGAACCGGCCCTCGCCGCACGTCGTCACGTTCGAAGCCGCACCCGGGCCGGTGGCCGTGCTGCGGCTCACCGCGCTGCCGGACGAAAAACACGGCGGCACGGTCGCCCGCGACAAGAAGGAGCGTTTCACCCTGCGGACGATGCTCGCCGTCCAGCGCGCCGGGGCGACCGCACCGGAGCCGCTCGCGCTCGACGCGGCGTTTCCCGATGGCGCGACGGACACCTACGACAACGGGTACCACGTCACCTCGGTGCTCGACCGCTGGACCTCCGCCCACGCGCGGAACCGGGAGCCGCAGTCGGTCGAATACGTGCTGCGCGAGCCGCTCGTGCTCGCCGAGGGCGACCGACTCGTCGCGCGGCTGATGAGCACCGAGATCGGCCGCGTGCGCATCGAGGTCACCGGCCTCGGAGGGAGTTTCCCGGGCGAACCGCTGCCCGCGGCGGTGCGTGAGGCGTTCCTCACGGCCGAGCCTTCGCCCGAGCAGCTCCGGCTGCTCGCGGCGCGACACTTTTTCGGCACGGGCGCCGGTGATCGCGAGGCCTTCGCCGCAGCTCTCACCGATCGGCGCGAGATCGCCGACTGCCGCGAGGGTCGGGCCTTCACGATGGTGACGGTCGCGACCGAGCCGGCGGTGACGCGCGTCCTGCCGCGAGGCAATTGGCAGGATGAGTCCGGCGAGGTCGTCGCGCCCGCGCCGCCGGAGTTTCTCGTGTCGGAGAAGCCGGAGGCCGGCGCCCGCCGCGACCGGCTCGACCTCGCCGAATGGATCGTCTCGCGCGGCAATCCGCTGACCGCGCGCACGTTCGTCAACCGGCTCTGGAAGCAGTTCTTCGGCACCGGACTCTCCGCCGCGGTGGACGACCTCGGCCTTCAGGGCGAGTACCCCAGCCACCCCGAGCTGCTCGACTGGCTGGCGGTGGAATTCATGGAGAGCGGCTGGGACGTGAAGGCGATGGTGAAGCTCATGGTCACGTCCGCCGCCTACCGCCGGTCCTCCGTGATCCGGCCGGAGCTGGGCGACGTCGATCCGCTCAACCGCCTGCTCGCCCGGCAGAGCCCGCGCCGGCTGGAGGCGGAGTTCGTGCGCGACAACGCCCTCTTCGCCGCCGGCCTCCTCCTCCCGGACATCGGCGGCCCGAGCGCGCTGCCGTATCAGCCGGAAGGATACTACGCCCAGCTCAACTTCCCCATCCGCGAGTACCGGCACCAGGCCGACGAGCGCCAGTACCGCCGCGGCCTCTACACCCACTGGCAGCGGACCTTCCTCCACCCGACGATGGCCGATTTCGATGCGCCCGCGCGCGAGGAATGCACGGCCTCGCGGACGGTCTCCAACACCCCGCAGCAGGCGCTCGCGCTGCTCAACGACCCCACCTTCGTCGAGGCCGCGCGCGCGCTCGCCGAGCGCGTCGTGACCTCCGCCCCCGCGGGCGACTTCCTCGCGCGGCTCGACGAGGCCTTCCGCCGCGTCCTCGCCCGCCCGCCCGCCGGGCGCGAAGCCGAATCGCTCCGCCGCCATTACGAAGCGCAGCTCGCGACCTACCGCGCCGCGCCGGACGACGCCGAAAAGCTCGCCTCCGTCGGCCTGCACCGGCCCCGCGAGGGACTCGACCTCGTCGAACTCGCCGCCTGGACCTCCGTCGCCCGCGTCATCCTCAACCTCAACGAAAGCATCGTGGTCTACTGATGAATCCGCAGAAGCACCCGCCCCGCCCCGCCTCGTCGCCGCTCGACAACCATGCAGGCTCGCCTCGCCGGAGCGGCGGCGTCCACGTCCGCCCCATGACTCCTTCCGACCTCTCCTTCCTGCGGCAGCGGCAGCTCGCGTGGTCGCGCCGCACCTTCCTCGGCAAGGCCGCCCAGGCCGTCGGCACGCTCGCCCTCGGCTCGCTGCTGAACCCGCGCATGCTCGAGGCCGTCGAACCCGGCGGCCGCTGGCGCGGGATCCTGCACGCCCCGCACTTCATGCCGCGGGCCAGGCGCGTGATCCACCTCTGCATGGCCGGCGGGCCGTCGCACGTGGACCTCTTCGACCCGAAGCCCGAGCTCAACCGCCTCCACGGCCAGCCGTTTCCCGAGTCCTTCACCAAGGGCCAGCAGCTCGCCCAGCTCCAGAACACCGTGCTGCGTGCGCGCGGTTGCTCGTTCGGTTTCTCCCGCTGCGGGCTTTCCGGCCAGGTGATCTCCGACCTCCTGCCCAACATCCAGTCGATCGCCGACGACATCTGTGTGATCCGCTCGCTCCACACCGAGCAGATCAACCACGACCCCGCCCACGCCTTCATGAACACCGGGTCGATCATCAAGGGCCGGCCCAGCATGGGCTCGTGGTTCCTCTACGGCCTGGGCGCCGAGGCGGACAACCTGCCCGGCTACGTCGTGCTGATGTCGAACGGCCCCGAGGGCGACCAGCCGGTGTCCGCGCGCCAGTGGTCCTCGGGTTTCCTCCCCAGCCGCTTCCAGGGCGTGCAGTTCCAGAGCAAGGGCTCGCCCGTCCACCACGTCGGCAACCCCGAGGGCGTCTGCCAGAGCACGCAGCGGCAGGTGATCGAAGAGGTCGCGCGGCTCAACGGCTTTCACGCCGAGGAGAGCCTCGACCCCGAGATCCAGACCCGGGTCACGCAGTACGAACTCGCCTTCAAGATGCAGGCGAGCGTACCCGAGCTGGCGGACCTGAACGACGAGCCGCAGTCGATCCGCGACCTCTACGGCGTGAAGAACGCCGGCGACGGCTCGTTCGCCTCGAACTGCCTGCTCGCCCGCCGGCTCGCGGAGCGCGGCGTGCGCTTCGTCCAGCTCTACCACCGCGGCTGGGACCACCACGGCGCGCTCGACCCGAAGATCCAGGAGGCCTGCGGACACGTCGATCAGGCCTCCGCCGCGCTCGTGAAGGACCTCAAACAACGCGGCATGCTGGAGGACACGCTCGTCCTTTGGGGCGGCGAGTTCGGCCGCACCCCGATGGGCCAGGGCTCGGGCCGCGACCACCACATCAACGCCTTCTCCGTCTGGATGGCCGGCGGTGGCGTCCGCCCCGGCATCTCGTGGGGCGCGACCGACGAACTCGGCTACCGCTACATCGACGACGACCAGAAGATGCACGTCCACGACCTGCATGCGACGATGCTCGCGACCTTCGGCATCGACCACACCCGGCTGACCCACCGCTTCCAGGGCCGCGACTTCCGACTCACCGACGTCCACGGCAAGGTCGCCCGCGGGATGCTGGGTTGAAACCACCGATGGACACGAATCGACGCGAATGAACACGAGTCAAAGGAGGCCGAAGCGAGAAACGTCCCGAAGGTGGCCGCGGGCCTCCTCAGCCGAGCGGAAGCTCGAAAGGGATGCGCACGGATTCGATCCACCGCCTCGGCGATTGAAACGACTGTTCCCTCATTCGTGTGATTTCGTGTCCATTCGTGGTTCCTCCTGATCCGCCCCGATCGTTCGCATGGACCTCCTGAACTTTCTCGGTCGGCTGCACCCGCTGGTCGTCCATCTGCCGATCGGCATCTTCATCCTCCTCGCGCTCGTCGAACTCGCCGGGCTGCCGCCGCGCGGGCCGCGGCTTTCTCCGGCGCAACGCACCCTCATCCTCGCGCTCGGTCTCGTCTTCGCGGTCTCGGCCTCCGCCTTCGGCTGGCTGCTGGGCCGCGGCGGCGAATACGACGCGACGCTCCTCGAGCGCCACCGCTGGCTCGGCGTCGGCTTCGTCGTGCTCGCCGCGCTCCTGCTCGTGGTGCGCCGCCGGCCGCGGCTCTACGCCGGCTGCCTGGCCGTGACGCTCGCCCTGCTCGGCGCCGCCGGCCACTTCGGCGGCTCGCTCACCCACGGCGAGAACCACCTCGCGCTCGCCTTCTCCGACGAGCCCGGTGGCGGCGCGGCGCCCCCCGCTCCGGTCGATCCGGCGCAGGCCCGTGTATTCGCGGACCTGGTACAGCCGGTCCTCGAGCAGCGCTGCGCCTCCTGCCACGGCCCCTCCAAGACCAACGGCCGGCTGCGCGCCGACTCGTTCGCGGCCCTCCTCGCCGGGGGGAGGATCGGCCCCGCGTTCGTGCCCGGCGACGCCTCGGCCAGCGCGATGATCCGGCGCGCCCACCTGCCGCTCGACGACAAGAAGCACATGCCGCCCAAGGGCAAACCCCAGCTCACCGACGAGGAGCTGGCGCTGCTCGAATGGTGGATCGATGCCGGCGCCCCCGAGAACGACCTCCTCGCCACCCTCGAGCCACCCCCGTCCATCGCGGAGTGGATCACCGCTCGTTTCGGCGTTCCGACCGCGCCTCCGCCCGACCGCGCACCGATCCTCGCCGCCGCGGCCGCGATCGAAAGGGAGTCGGGAGTCCTCGTCCGCCCGCTCACCGCCGATGCACCCTGGCTGGAGGTCAACGCCCGCCTCCTCTTCGGCGCCTTCGGCGACGAGCAGCTCGCCGCCCTCGCGCCGATCGCGCCCGCCGTCCACCACCTCGACCTCGGCGAGACCGCCGTGACCGACGCCGGCCTCGCCGCGTTGGACGCGATGAGGGAACTGCGCCGCCTCCGGCTCGATCGCACCGCCGTCACCGATGCCGGCCTCGCCTCCCTCGCTTCCCTCGGCCGCCTCGAATCGCTCAACCTCCACGGCACGGCCGTGACCGACGCGGGCCTCGCCCACCTGGCGAAGCTCCCGCGGTTGAAGTCCCTCCATCTCTGGCGGACCGGCGCCACTCCGGAGGGCGCCGCGGCCCTCGCGCAGGAACGGACCGACGGGCGCAGGATCGCCCGCTGGCGCTCCGAGATCGCGGACCTCGAGGCGCGGATCGCCGCCGAGCGGTTTCGCGCCGAGCTGGGGACGAGCGCGGAAGCCCCGGTCGTCCGCACGCCTCTGTTTCCGCCCGGAAACCTCGTCATCCCGAAGGAACAGGAGTTCCGCCCCGCCACCGCCGCGCCAGGCGACACGGTCTGCCCCGTATCCGGCGATCCGGCCGATCCCGCGATCACGGAGCGGGTGAACGATCGTCTGGTCGCCTTTTGTTGCGAGACGTGTCGCGAGCGGTTCGCCGCCGA
>DAIPIQ010000043.1:0-23530 GCA_036770745.1 Opitutaceae bacterium
CCGAGGGCAGCCTGCGGATGCGCCGGACCAGCTCCGCGCCGTCCATTCCGGGCATCTCGAGGTCGACGATCGCGAGATCGACGGGATTCCACTCGAAGATCCGGAGCGCAGGCTCGGCTGCGCCGAGACAGACCGGCCGGAGGTGCGCACGTTGCAGGGCGAAGTTGAGCACGTCGCGCGCGTCCTCGTCATCGTCGACGACGAGGATGAGCGGCGGCGTCTCGTTGGCGGGGACGGAGGGATCGTCGGTCTGCTGGAGTTTCGGCAGCAGCTCGATCGCCTCGGCGACCGTGCGGATGATCGAATCGGAGATGCGCTCGGGCGAGCGGCGGATCTCCTGGAGAAGGACCTCGAGGGCGCCGGAGAGGTGGGATTGCGGCGTGCGCCCGGCGAGCCGCGCGCTCGCGGCGATCGCACGGACGGCGCGGTAGATCGCGGAGAGGTACGGGGCCTCGACGTTGGAGGGGTTCGCCAGCCACTTCGGGAGGGACTTGAGCGCGTCGTTCACGCTCTTGTCGATCTGCTCGAGCAGCTCGCGGCGGAGCGTGCCCTGCACCTCGTCGCTGACGACCATCCCGGGAGGTTTCGCCGGCTGAGGACGGGCGGGCGCGAGGCCCGGAGCGACGGTCGCCGCGGACGGCGCGATCACGTCGGCCGCGGTCTGCGGATGGAGGATCGTGTGGAGCTCCTCGATGAGCCGGTTGGGCGGGCAGACGGCCTTGTTGAGGCAACGGTTCGCGCCCTCGCGGGTCGCCTCTTCGATCAATCCGCTGAGGAAGGCGCTGGAGAAGACGACGACCGGAAGGTCCTTCGTGCCGTGGTTGGAGCGGACGACCTTGAGCACCTCGACGCCGTTCATGTCGCCGAGCATCAGGTCGAGCACGACGATGTCGGGGCGTTTGCGGCTGATGGCAAGCAGACCCGCCTCGCCGCTTTCCGCGACGTCGACGGTGAAGCCGGCGGCCTGGAGCTTGAGGCGATAGAGCGTCGCGAGGATGCTGTCGTCGTCGACGATCAGCACGTGACCGGAGGATTGTGCGGTGGAGGGCATGAGGGATCCTGCGCCCCTCTGGAATCGGCCCCGATGCCTCCGGGGTTTAGGGCGATGTCCCCAGCCGCGGGAAAGAGCCACCCTACGCCCAGGCGTCGTATTCCGCCAGGACCCCTGCGTCGGTCTCCGCGGCCCGCACATCGACGGTCCGCCGACGGGCCTCGCCCGCGCCGACCAGGCGGTGGAGCGCCCAGACCGCGTGGGCGCGGACGATCGGCGAGGCGTGGACGCACAGCCCGGTGAGCGCCCTGGCGAGCGCAGCCTCGGTCACGCCCCCGAAACGCCAATCCGCGCTTTCGTGCCAGTTGCCGGCGACCACGCAGGCGTTGCGCAGGAGCCCCGCGAGTCGCGAGCGCTCGATCGGCGTCCCGCGGAATCGCGCGCGGAAGCCGGCGGCGTCCATCTCGAGCAGATCGAGAAGGGTGAGCCCGACGATCGCCGGGCGGGCCTCGAGCAGGGCGCTGCGACCCGCGCGGGCGAAGCGGTTCCACGGGCAGACGTCGAGGCAGGTGTCGCAGCCGAAGACGCGTCCTCCGAAGGCCGGCCGCAGTTCGCGTGGGATCATCCCGCGGTTCTCGATCGTGTGGTAGGCGATGCAGCGCCGGGCGTCGACCCAGCCGGGGCGGGGGAACGCGGCCGTCGGGCAGGCGTCGAGACAACGGGTGCAGGCGCCGCAATGATGGCCGACGACGCGGTCCGGTGTACGGGCGACGGCGGGCAACGGCTCGTCGGGCGGGATCGCCAGCCGGGTGAGGATCGCGCTCAGGAGGAGCCAGTTGCCGTGGGTGCGCGAGAGCAGCATGGCGTTCTTGCCCTGCCAGCCGAGGCCCGCGCGCGCCGCCCAGCCGCGCTCCAGCACGGGGCCGGTGTCGACGTAGCCGCGGTGGTCCCCGGGACCGAGGCCGCAGACCTCCTCCAACACCGCGCCCGCGGCCCGGACGGCCCGGCCGATCGTGTCGTGGTAGTCCGAATACACGGAATACTTCCCCCAGCGCGACTGGGCCGCGGCGTCCCCGTCGGGAAGGTGGTTCACCCCGAGGGCGATGACGGAGCGCACGCCCTCGAGCACCCGCCCGGCGTCGAGTCGTTTCTCCGCCGTACGCGGAAGCCAGGCCATGTCGGCGTGGTTGCCCGCGTCCAGCCAGTCGGCGAAGCCGCCCGCCGGGGTCGCCTCGGCGGAGGCGAAGCGGACGACGTCGAACCCGAGCGCGAGCAAACGCCCGCGGAGGATCTCGCGCTCGCCCGTGGTCATGCGCGGGCCGGCTGGAATTCGCGCGCCTCGCGCAGGTAGACGCGCTGCACGTGGCCGATGATGTCGGCGACCGGGCGCCTGTCGGTGAGCACCTGCGTGCCCGCCTTCCGGTAGAAGGGCTCGCGAGCGGCCAGCAGCTCGCCGATGCGGGCGAGCGGGTCGGCGACGTCGAGGAGCGGGCGGTTGCGGTTCGCCCGGGTGCGCTCGAGGATCGTCTCCGGCGAGGCGGCGAGACAGACCACGACGCCCCGGCGCCGGAGCTCGTCGAGCATGCCTTCCCGAGTCACCAACCCGCCGCCGCAGGAGACGATGCAGCCGCGGTCGGGGTGCCCGTGGGTGATGAAGTCCCGCTCGCGGCGGCGGAACGCCTCCTCGCCCTCGCGCTCGAAAAGCTCGCGGATCGTGCAGCCCGCGAGGCGTTCGATTTCCGCGTCGCTGTCGTGGAAGGCCATGCCGAGGCGCTGCGCGAGGGCGCGGCCGACGCTCGTCTTGCCCGTGCCCATGAAGCCCACGAGGTAGAGGTTGATCCGCTGGGCGGAGGTCGGCGGCTTCATGGCGACGGCGATGCTGGCGGGACGGGTCGCGCTTGCCACCCGTTTTTCATCGGTGAAGCCCGCGCGGTTGCCTCGAGCCGCGGGCGCGCGCACCGTGCACCCATGAGCGGAGTGGAGCGGCTGGAGTATGACATCGTGGTCCTCGGGGGCGGTTTCGCCGGGGTGTATTGCGCGCGGGAGGCGGAGCGGGCCCTCGGTCGCGGAGCGGCGACGCGGGTGGCGTTGATCGCCGAGGAGAACTACATGGTTTTCCAACCGATGCTCGCCGAGGTCGTGGGCGGATCGATCTCGCCCCGGCACGTCGTCAATCCGCTGCGCATGCTCTGCCCGCGTTCGGACGTGTTGAAGGGTCGCGTCGAATCGATCGACCGGCCCGCGCGCACGCTCACGCTCCTCGCGGGACCACAGGTCGGGCGCGTCGAGGTGCGCTACCGCGAACTCGTCGTCGCCCTCGGGGCGACGATCGACCTGCGCCGGATCCCGGGGATGCCCGAGCACGCGTTCCTCATCCAGAACGTCGGCGACGCGATGCTCCTGCGCAGCACGATCATCGCCCGCCTGGAGGAGGCGAGCATCGAGCGGCGGCCGGAGGTGCGGGAGCGCCTGCTGACGTTCGTCGTGGTGGGCGGCGGTTATTCGGGCGTCGAGACGGCCGGGCAGATCCTCGATCTCTTCCGTGGCGTCGACCGCCACTACGCCCGCATCGCGCTGCACGAGCTCCGCGTCGTGCTCGTCCATTCCGGGGACCGGCTCCTGCCGACGCTCACTCCGCGGCTCGGCGAGTACTGCGCGCGGGTGATGAGCGACCGCGGGATCGACCTGCGGCTCGCACGCCGCGTCGTTTCGATGACCGCGAATCAGGTGCGGCTCGACGACGGCACGAGCCTGTCCACCGCGACGGTGGTCTCGACCGTGGGCAACGCGCCGCACCCGCTCGTGCTCGACCTCATCGAGCGCAACGGCCTCGCCGCCGAGCGCGGCCGCATCGTCGTCGACGATCGGCTGCGCGTCCCCGGCCACGAGGGACTCTGGGCGGCGGGCGACTGCGCGGCCGTGCCCGCGGCCGACCAGCCCGGCGCATGGTGTCCGCAGACGGCGCAGTTCGCCTACCGGCAGGGCCGGCTGCTCGGGCGCAACCTTGCGGCCGCGGCGCGGGGCCGGCCTCTCGCGCCGTTCCGCTTCAAGGGTCTCGGGGAGCTCGCGACGATCGGTCACCGCGCCGCCGTCGCCTCGGTGGCGGGGCTGAACTTCTCGGGCTTCCTCGCGTGGTGGATGTGGCGCACCGTCTACCTGCAGAAGCTCCCGCGCTTCGACCGGAAGGTCCGGGTGGTGATCGACTGGACCCTCGACCTGTTCTTCCCGCGCGACATCAACCTCCTGAGCCCGCGCTACAGCACGTCGCTCAAGGAGATCCACCTCGAGGCGGGCGACGTGCTCTTCACGGCCGGCGAGCCGGCGTTCTCGCTCTACGTGGTCCGCTCCGGCCGGATCGATCTGCACGACGCCACCGGAGTCGTGAGCAGCCACCCGCCGGGCGACTACTTCGGCGAACGCGCCCTCCTCGGGGACCGCGTCTGGCGCTTCGACGCACGGGCGGCGGAGGCCTCGCGTCTGGTTTCGATCCCCGAGGCGGTGTTCCGCCAGCTCGTCGGCTCGGGCGGCTCGCTCGGGCGGCTGTTCGAGAAGAGCGCGCACCGCTACCAGTCGCGCGAGGTGATCGATGCGATGGCGGGGAGACTCCCGGACCACGTCCTGCGTTCTCCGGTGCGCGCGATCATGCGGCGCGAGCTCATCACGCTCCGGCCCGGGGCGACGGTCCGCGAGGCGATGGCGGTGGTGCGCGACATGCCCCACAGCTCGTATCCGGTCGTCGGGGACGACGGAACGTTCCTCGGCATGCTCCGGCGCGACGATTTCCAGGACCGACTGAAGCGGGTCGAGACGACCGCCGCCACGCCGCTCTCGAGTCTCGCGCTCGTCCGGATCCCCGCCGCCACGGCCGACACGCCCGTGGGCGAGATCGTCGAGCTGCTCGTGCGCTCGGGGGCCAACAAGGTCGTGATCCTCGACGCCGACCGGCGTCTCGAGGGGATCGTCACGGTGATGGACCTCGCCGCCGCCGCGGCGGGCGCGCCTACCTCGTGAGCCCGTCGATGGCGCGGGCCAGCCCGACGTCGAGCGCGGTCACCCGGTCGCCCGCATCATGGGTCGTGAGCCGGAGGGAGACGCGGCTCCAGACGTTGCGGATCTCGGGATGGTGCCCGAGGCGCTCGGCCTCCACGCCGACGCGGACGATGAAGGCGAGGGCCTCGGAAAAATCCGCGAAGACGAACGTGCGCTCGAGCGCGTCGCCCGAGAGGCGCCAGGCGGGAAGCCCGCGGAGGGCGTCTTCGATCGCTTCTGCGGTCAACGGCGTCGACATGCCCCGAGCTCATCGAACACGGTCGCCGCGTCAAACGAGTGCATTCAATAGTGGTGGCAACCTTCCGTCGTGGGCCGGGGTTCATCCCCGGTTTCCGTGGCTCGCTCAGTCGAAAGCCGGGGGTAAACCCCGGCCCACGACCACGGCACGTCAGGTTGCCAGGTCGATGAGTTCGACCGGGCCAACGAGACGCTCCTCGGTCTTCAGGAGGCTCGAGGCATCCCACCGCTCTTGATCACACCCGCGTCAAATCCCCGCGGGATTCTCCCATTGACCGGGTCCGACCCCGACCTTTACTCGCAGCCGTTTCGTCCCTTGTGACCGTCCCCCCGAAGGATCCTCCGCTCGAACACGTCGCCATCATCATGGACGGCAACGGACGCTGGGCGAAGGCGCGCGGTCTTCCGCGGGTCGAGGGTCATCGCCGCGGGGGCGACGCGGTGCGCGAGGCGCTCAAGGCGTGCGAGGAGCTGGAGATCCCCTACCTGACGCTCTTCGCCTTCTCGGCGGAGAACTGGAAACGACCGGCCGACGAGGTGGGCGCGCTCATGGGCCTGCTCGTGCGTTTCCTCAAACGCGAGACCCGGGAGCTGCTCCGCCGCGGGGTCCGGTTCCACGTGATCGGCCGGCTCGGCGACCTTCCCGAGGGCACGCGTCGCGAAGTCGAACGCACGATGGAGGCGACCCGGCACTTCACCGGGCGGCACCTGACGCTCGCCTTGAGCTACGGCTCGCGGCAGGAGGCGGCCGAGGCGGCGCGCGCCTACGCGGAGGCGGTGGCGCGCGGCGACGAGGACCCCGCGCTCTGCAGTTGGGAACGCCTGCGCCGCTACCTCTACACCCGCGAGCTGCCCGACCCCGACCTGATCATCCGCACCTCGGGCGAGAGCCGGCTGAGCAACTTCCTCATGCTGCAGGGCGCCTATTCCGAGCTCTATTTCAGCAAGGTGCCCTGGCCCGAGTTCACCCGGGACCACCTGCGCGAGGCGGTCGAATGCTACCGGCGGCGCGAGCGCCGCTACGGGCTCACCGGCGAACAACTCCCCGCCAACGCCGCGGCCACCGCCCGCTCGCCGTGACGAAGCGCGTCCTCAGCACGATCATCCTCTGGACCCTCGTCGCGGCCACGATCCACTTCTTCCGCCGCGACGGGGCGGTGATCTTCCTCGTGATCTTCGCCGCGGCCACGCAACACGAGCTCTACGTCATGCTCGAACGGATCGGTCAGCGGCCGTTCCGCCGGCTCGGGGTCGCGCTCGGGGCGCTGTTGATCCTCATCCCGTACTTCGCGCGCGAGAAGCTGTTCCCCGAGGCGAAGGAGGGGATGGAGAGCGGGATCATCGCGGTGACGATCGTCGCCTGCTGCCTGCGCGTGCTGCGCGAACGCGACGGCTCGAACCGGATGGAAACGCTCATCTCGACGATCTTCGGGCTGATCTACGTTCCGTTCATGATGTTCTTCTTCGTCCGCATCATGTGGCTCGGCGAGACGGAGGTCGGCGGCCTGATGCTCGTCGTCTGGCTGCTCTTCGCGGCGAAGTTCTGCGATGTCGGCGCCCTCGTCGTCGGCTCGCTCATCGGCCGCCACAAGATCGCCCCCTCGATGAGCCCGAAGAAGACCTGGGAGGGCGCGATCGGCGGCGTCCTCATCGCCGCGGGGATGTGCGCGGCGCTCGTCGCGGCCTACCCGCAACACTTTCCCGCGGCCTTCACCCCGCTGGTCTCCGCGCTCGCCGCGCTGCTGCCGGCCGCGCTCTCGATCGTTTCCGACCTGATCGAGTCCGTGCTCAAGCGGGTGAGCGGCGTCAAGGATTCGGGCGCCACGATCCCGGGGATCGGGGGCGCGTTCGACCTCGTCGACAGCCTGATCCTCGCGGCCCCGGTCGGCTACCTGATCCTCCGGGTCCTCATCTGAGGTCCCCTTTTCGCATGGCCGCACGTCGACGCGTCGTCCTCCTGGGAGCCACCGGCTCGATCGGAACCAACACCCTGCGCGTGATCGAGCGCCATGCCGACCGCCTCGAGCTGGTCGGGATCGTGGCCCAATCGCGCCACGAGGCGCTCGTCGAGATCGCCCGGCGTTTCGGCGTGAAACGCCTCGGACTCTACGAACCGCCGCCGGGCGCCAACGGCGTCCACCTCCCCGCCGGCGCGCGGCTGCACCGGGGCGTCGACGGGGTCTGCGAGCTCGTCGCCACGACCGAGGCCGACGTCGTCCTCGTGGCCTCGGCCGGGACGGCGGCGCTGCGGCCCACGCTCGCGGCGATCGAAGCCGGTCGGACGATCGCGCTCGCGAACAAGGAGATCCTCGTCCTCGCCGGGCGCTTCATCACCGAGGCCGCGGCCCGGCGCCGGGTGCGCCTGATCCCGGTCGACAGCGAGCACAACGCCATCTTCCAGTGCCTCGAGGCGGGGGCGCGAACCGGCGTGCGACGCCTCCTCCTCACCGCCTCGGGCGGCGCGTTCCGCGAGACCCCGCTCGACCGGCTTGCCGGCGTGACGCCCGAGGAGGCGCTCGCCCATCCGAACTGGTCGATGGGCCCGAAGATCACGGTCGACTCCGCGACGATGGCCAACAAGGGACTCGAGATCATCGAGGCGCGCTGGCTCTTCGACGTGCCCGCGTCGGCGATCGACGTGGTCATCCACCCGCAGAGCATCATCCATTCGATGGTCGAATACGTCGATGGTTCGATCCTCGCCCAGCTTTCGCCTCCCTCGATGACCTTCGCGATCCAGCATGCGCTCCTCCATCCCGAACGGGCCGAGGGGGTGACGCCGACCCTCGACTTCGCCCGGGCGCTTCGCCTCGACCTCCAACCGCCCGAGGCCGCCCGCTATCCGTGTCTCGCGCTCGCCCGGGCCGCGCTCGCCACCGGCGCCTCGGCCCCGGCGATCTTCAACGCCGCCAACGAGGTCGCCGTCGCCGCGTTCCTCGCCAAGCGCATCGGGTTCCTTGAGATTCCGAAGGTCATCGACAAGACTCTCCGCGGCCTCGCGGCCCGCGAACCCGGCTCGATCGAGGAGGTGCTCTCCATCGACGCCGAGGCCCGCGCCTTCGCCGCCGACACGCTCGCGTCCCGAACATGAACGACGTCTTCCAACAAGCCTTCTCCAGCGTCTCCTCGATCACCCTGATCGTGCTGCTCTTCGGCGGCTCGATCTTCGTCCACGAGCTCGGCCACTTCCTCGCCGCGCGTCGCCGTGGCCTCCACGTGGAGCGCTTCTCGATCGGCTTCGGTCCGAAACTCTTCTCGTGGACCCGCGACGGCGTCGAATACCGGCTCTCGCTCCTGCCCCTCGGCGGCTACGTCGCCCTCCCCCAACTCGCCGACATGCGCGGGATCGAGGGCGAATCGGCCGAAGCCGACCGCCTGCCCCCGATCGGCTACGCCTCCAAGATGATCGTCGCGGTGATGGGCGCGGTCTTCAACGTGCTCTTCGCCTTCGTCCTCGCCTGCGGGATCTGGGTGTTCGGACTGCCCACGACCGAGATGCAGACGACCACCACGATCGGCTACGTGACGCCGACCGTCACCCTGCCCGACGGTTCCGAGATCACCAGCCCCGCCGCGGAGGCGGGATTGCGCGAGGGCGACACGATCCTCGCGATCGACGGGAAGTCCGTCTCCGACTGGGGCGTGCTCCAACAAACCCTCGTCTCCTCGACCGGCCGCGACGCCGCCGGGCGGCCCTTCACCACGCTCACGATCTCCCGCGACGGCGTGGAACGGCGGATCGGCATCCACCCACGCCTCTCCGGCGAGGAAGAGATGCGCAAGATCGGGATCGTCCCGGCCGAGCCGATCCTCGTGCGGGGAACGGCCCTGAACTCGCCCGCCGCCCTCGCCGGTCTGCAACCGGGCGACCGCATCCTCCGGGTCGACGGCGCCCCGTACTTCTCCCGGTGGAAACTCGAGGACTTCATCGCGAAGAACCCCGATCGCGACCTCCTCTTCACCTTCGAGCGCGAGGGCCGCGAGCTCACCGCGAACCTCCGGGCCGTCGAGGTCGTCTACACGACCGACGGGCTCAAGACCGCGAGCGTCGGGATCGATTACCTCGTCCCCAGGATCGTGATCCACCCCACCCCGCTGCGGCAGATGCAGGACGCCGCCACGACGATGTACCGCGTCCTCTCCGCCCTGCTCCACCCGAAGTCCGACCTCGGGATCGGCCAGATGAGCGGTCCGCCGGGAATCGTCCGCGCCCTTTACGCCACCTCGCAGGTCGACGTGCGCCTCGCCATCTGGATCACGATCCTGATCAACATCAACCTCGCGATCTTCAACCTCCTGCCGATCCCCGTGCTCGACGGCGGGCACATGCTCTTCGCCACGATCGCGCGGCTGCGCCGCCGCGCCCTCCCGCCGCGCCTGATCGTCGGCGCGCAGAGCGCGTTCATGGTGCTGCTCTTTTCGCTGATGCTCTTCGTGAGCTTCCGCGACATCACCCGCTGGAGCCGCGACGCCCGCGAGGACCGCCGGATCGAGCGCACCTACATCGCGCCCGTCTTCCCCGCCCCGGCGGAGCGTTGAGCGGCCCGTCGCCCGCCATGGCCTACTGCACCTCCAGGTTCCGCACCGTGCGCCGGGAGACGCGCGAGGTCCGCGTCGGCGCCGTCGGCGTCGGCGGCGCCAACCCCGTCCGTATCCAGTCGATGACGACGAGCGACACGCAGGACGTCCCGGCGACCGTGCGGCAGTCGATCGCGCTCGCCGAGGCGGGCTGCGAGATCGTGCGGGTGACCGCCCCGAACGTCGCCGCGGCGAAGTGCCTCGCGGAGATCCGGGCGCGGTTTTCCGCGGCCGGTTTCGCCGCGGTCCCGCTCGTGGCCGACATCCACTTCCTGCCCGCCGCGGCGATGGAGGCGGTCGAGCACGTCGAGAAGGTCCGGGTCAACCCCGGCAACTACGCCGACAAGAAGCGGTTCGCCGTGCGCGAATACAGCGACGCGGCCTACGCGGCCGAGCTGGAGCGCCTCCACGAGGCGTTCTCGCCGCTCGTGCGGCGCTCTCGCGAGCTCGGTCGCGCCCTGCGCATCGGCACGAACCACGGCTCGCTTTCCGATCGCATCCTCAACCGCTACGGCGACACGCCCCTCGGGATGGTCGAGTCGGCCCTCGAGTTCATCCGCATCGCCGAATCCCACGACTTCCGCGACATCATCCTCTCGATGAAGGCGAGCAACCCGAAGGTCATGATCCAGGCCTACCGGTTGCTCGTCGAGCGGATGACCGCCGAGGGCATGCCCTACCCGCTCCACCTCGGCGTGACCGAGGCCGGCGACGGCGAGGACGGTCGCATCAAGAGCGCGATCGGGATCGGGAGCCTGCTCCTCGACGGGCTCGGCGACACGATCCGCGTCTCGCTCACCGAAGATTCGGTCTACGAGATCCCCGTCGCCCGCGCCCTCGCCGGGAAGGCGATGCGCCTGTGGTCGACCGAGGCGCGATCGGCGGAACCGCCCGACGCGATCGACCCCTACCGCTTCAGCCGCCGGCCGGTCGCTCCGCTGGAGCTCGCCCCGGGTCTGTCCGTCGACGCGGGCCGGCCGCCGCGCGTCCTCCTCCATGCGGGCGACGCGCCCGCGGATCCGGCCGCGCTCGCCGCCCGGCTCGCGGCCGCGCGTCCCCAGTTGAAGGATACGCCGATCGAGGGCGTCGTCGTGCGCGCTGCGACGGCCGGCGGGGTCGCCCGCATCCCGGAGCTCGCCCGGGCCCTGGCCGGCGTCGTGGAGTGCCTGGTCGTGGAGCTCGACGGCGAAGCCGGGCTCGGGTCGCCCTTCCCCGCCCCGGGCGAAGGGTCGCCGACGATCGCCGTGCTGCGGCGTTTCGGAGCCGACGACGCGACGGCGCTCGCCGATTTCCTCGACGGCGCCGCGGTCGAGGGATTCCTGCCCGTGCTCGCGCTCGAGGCCGGCGCGGTTCCGGCGCTCGCGCAAGCCCTTCGGACGCGGGCCGACCGTCCGTGGATCGCGACCCTCGACGCGGCCCGGCCCTTCGTGCCGCACCGGGACCATCCCGTCGGCGCGTGGCGCCGGCTCATCGAGGCGCTGCGGCGGCACGAGCTCGCCCCCCCGCTCTGGATCCGCAGCACCCCGACCACCGCGCTCGCCGACGAACCGGCGTTCCTCAGCCGCCTGCTCGAGGCGAGCCTGCTCGCCGGCCCGCTCCTCACCGACGGCGCGGGCGATCTCCTCAGCGTCGAGACCGAGGCCGATCCGGTGCGCGCGACCCGACTCGCCTACAACATCCTCCAGGGCGCCGGCGCGCGGATCTCGAAGACGGAGTTCGTGGCCTGCCCGAGCTGCGGCCGCACGCTCTTCGACCTGCAGACGACGACCCAACGCATCCGCGAGCAGACCGGCCACCTCAAGGGAGTGAAGCTCGCGATCATGGGTTGCATCGTCAACGGCCCCGGCGAGATGGCCGACGCCGACTTCGGCTACGTCGGGGGTGCGCCGGGGCGGATCAACCTCTACGTCGGCAAGACCTGCGTGCAGTACAACATCCCGCAGGCCGAGGCGGATCGGCGTTTGATCGAGTTGATCAAGGCGCACGGGAAGTGGGTCGACCCGGAGCCTGCGCCGGCGGGCGTCTGAGGCGGTCGGGGATTCCGCACGGCGAGGAACCCCGGGGTCTCGCGCGGGTCCTCCCCGAAGCCGGAAAATTCCTTGTCCCTCGCGGTGGCCGCTTGTCATCGTCAAAGGCCCGGGTAGTTTTCCGAAGCCCCGATGCTCTACGACCGACCCTACATGCGCAGCGACTACAAGCGCCGTGAGACCACGGCGTTGACGTGGATCCTCGCGCTGACGATCGGCGCGTTCGTCATCCAGAGCATCTTCGAGGTGTGGTTCAAGATGGCGGGCCCGTTCACCTCGTGGTTCGCGCTCTCGCTCTCGGGGCTCGAGCACTTCCGCATCTGGACGCCGCTCAGCTACGCGCTCCTCCACGGGGGCGTGCTCCACATCCTCGCGAACCTCCTCGGCATCTACTTCATCGGTCGCGAGCTCCTGCCGGTCCTCGGCGACCGGCGGTTCGTCGGGCTCTACGGGGGATCGGTCCTGCTGGGTGGATTCGCCTGGCTTGCGGTCTCGGCCTTCACCGGCACGCCGTATCCGCTCGTCGGGGCCTCCGCGGCGGCGTTCGCGCTGCTCACCGTCTTCGCCTGCTTCCACCCGGACCGCCCGATCACCCTGCTTCTGTTCTTCATCCTGCCCGTGACGATGCGGCCGCGCGTCCTCGCCCTCGGCGCCGCGGGCATCTCGCTGTTCTGCCTGCTCTTCCTCGAGCTGCCGGGGCGGAGCGCTTCGATCGCGCACTCCAGCCACCTCGGCGGAATGCTCGCCGGCTGGATCTACTTCCGCTACCTCCACGACCGCACCGCCGAGCACCGCGAAGCGCGGCCCGGCATCGAGTTGCCGGCCTGGATGCGGCGGAAGAAGCGGAAGGTCGCGGCGGTGGCCTCGAGCTACTCGGTCAACGTCGCCCCCCGCGTCGACGTGAAGGCGGAGGTCGACCGCATCCTCGACAAGATCAACAGCCACGGCTTCGGCGCGCTGACCGCGGAGGAGCGACGCATCCTCGACGATGCGCGCGACCTGCTGAACAAGCGCTGAGGCCCGCGCCTTGGGCTCGTTCCTCGAGCGGCTGAGGGCGCTCGCACCCGGCCTCCCGTGGGACGAGCTGCCCGAAGGGGCCGGGGCGCGACTCGATCGTTTCGAGCTCGCCTGCCCGCTTTACGCGAGGTTGCTGGAGCGACACCCCGATCGGGTCGCCTGGCTCGAGGCCCCGCCCGACCCCGACGGAACGCTCCGTTTCCCGGCCCTGCTCGACGAGTGGAACCGCTTTCATGGCGGACCGCGCCCCCACGACCGGCTCGTCCCGGATTATCCCGGGCGCCTCCGCGGCTTTCGTCGCAAGATGTCCTTGCGCATCGCCTACCGCGACGTCGCCGATCGCGCCACCGGGGCCGAGGTCGTCGAGGAGCTCACCCGGCTCGCGCACTTCCATCTGCGGGAGGCGTGGTTCATCGCGGATGCGCTCTGGACGCGCCGACTCGGGGAACCGTGGGACGAGGCGCGCGGCCGGCGCGCCCGGTTCTGCGTGCTCGGCCTCGGCAAGCTCGGCGGGGGTGAACTCAACTTCTCCTCCGACGTCGACCTCATCTACCTCCACGACGGGGCCGGTCGCACGATCCGCGCCGGCCGGCCGACCTCCACGACCAACGGCGAGTTCTTCCACCGGGTCGGCGAGACGATCACCCAACTTCTGAACGAACGGGACGGCGACGGCTTCCTCTTTCGCACCGACCTGCGGTTGCGTCCCGGCGGAGCGATGGGGCCGCTCGTCCCTTCGCTGGCCGCGCTCGAGGTCTACTACGGCGGATCGGGGCAGACGTGGGAACGACTCGCGCTGATCAAGGCCCGCCCCGTCGCCGGCGACCTCGATCTCGGAGCCGAGCTGCTGGAGAGCCTGCAGAGTTTCCGCTACCCGCGCCACGCCCCGCCCTCGCTCCTCGCGGAGGTCGCGGCGATGAAACAGCGCACCGAAAGCGAGGTCGTCGGCGCCGGCGCGCTGGAGCGCGACGTCAAGTCGGGTTTCGGCGGAATCCGCGAGATCGAGTTCCTCACCCAGGTGCTGCAACTGCTCCACGCGGGCCGCTTCCCGTTCCTCCAGACCCACTCGACGATCGACGCACTCACCCAGCTCGCCCGCTACGGCCTGCTCGCGCCCGGCGACGCCGTCTTCCTCCAGGAGGCCTACTGGCTGCTGCGCCGGATCGAGCACCGCCTCCAGATGCGCGAGGAGGCGCGCGTCCACGAACTCCCGGCCGATCCCGAGGCGCGGGCCGCGCTCGCGAGGAGCCTCGGCCACGAGACGCCCGCGGATTTCGACGTCCGGCTCGCCGACGTGCGCGCCCGGGTGCGGGAGCACTACGCAGCGCTCTTCAGGGACGCCGCGCCCGAGGCCGCGCGCGCCGCCGACGCCTGGTGGGGATTTTTCGCCCGGGAACAATCGCCCGAACCCGTGCGGAGGCGCCTGGAGGCGTGGTTCGGTGGCGATCCCGAGGCGGTGGTTTGGTTGCGCGCGCTCGTCCGCGAGGCGGAGACGCGCCCGCTCCATCGCGACCAGGTGGCGCGCTTCGCCGACCTCGCCCCGGCGCTCGATCGGTTGGCGCCGCGACTCGGCCGGCCGGTCGAGACGCTCCGCCGGCTGTGCCGCTTCGGCGACGGCTACGCCTCGCGCGCCCAGTTCCTCTCGGCCTGCGTGGCGAACCCGGATTTCTTTTCGACCCTCACGTTGCTCCTCGACCGCAGCACGTTCCTCGCCGAGCTGCTCCGGCGCCGGCCGGAGATCTTCGAGGAGATCCTCCGGCCGGAGATCCTGCGGCGACGCAAGGACGCCGCCCTCTGGACCCGCGAACTCGGAGCCCATCCCGACGAGCCCGCCGCAGCCTTGCACGACTGGCTCTGGCTCTACCACCGCGCCGAGACGGTCCGCATCGCCGCCTGCGAGGTCCTCGGAGTTCTGGACGAGACCGAGGCCGCGCGCGACCTCACCGCCCTCGCGGAGGCCCTGCTGCTCGATCTGGTGCGCCGCACACCCGGGGCGGAAGGGCTGCTGATCGTCGCCCTCGGTACGTTCGGCGGCCGAGAGCTCGGTCACGGTTCCGATCTCGATCTTCTCTTCGTCGCGCCGGAGGCCGCCTGCGGAGGGCTCGAGGCGGTCGCGCATCGTCTCCTGCGACGCTTCGCCGCCACCGACGGGCGCGACGCGATCCTGGAGATCGACCCGCGGCTCCGGCCGCACGGCGAGGCGGGGCCGCTGGTCGCGGGCTTCGACACGCTGAGGCACTACCACGCGACCTCCGCGCAAACGTGGGAACGCCAGACCCTGACCCGCGCGCGGGTGGTCTCCGGCCCGCCGGAGTCGGTCGCGGAGTGGAGCGCGTTTCTCGACCGCTGGGTCTACGCGCCGGGCTTGAGCGACGCGCAGGCCGCCGGGATCGGGCGGATGCTCGAGCGCCTCCACCGGAGCCGCCCCGGCTTCAAGACCGCCCCGGGAGGCCGGCTCTGGATCGAGTTCGCGGCGCAGGCGCTGCTCCTGCGCCATGGTGCGGCGCTCCCCTCCCTGCGCACCGGCGACACCGCCGAGGCCTGGCGACGTCTGGGCGAGGCCGGTGTCGTCTCCCCGGCGGTCGCGGCCCGGCTCCGCGAGAACCTCCGCACCTTGCAGCGCATCGAGTGGGCGCTCCGGCGCGACAGCCACCGCGACGGAAGCTCGCTGCCCGAGGAACCGGAGAGCGCGGCCGTGCTCGCCCGCTGGTTGGGGACCGACTCCCATGCGCACCTCCTGGAGGATCAACGCCGTCGGATGCAGGAAACCCGCACCATTCTCTCGGGCGTGCTCTCGGGGCGCGCCGACCGTCCCGATCTTGAACGCCCGGGATAATGTGCTTTCTTGCTCCCGATCCGGGTTTCTCCCTCCGACGGGGAACCAACGCACCTTTCAACGCACGGAACGCTTCCGCTCATGAATTTCCCCCGCCGCCCCCTCCTGCTCGCCCTCGCCCTCGTCTTCGCCTCCGGCGCCGCGGCGATCACCCCGACTCCCGCTCCGCTCAAGGCCACCCCGCTCATGCAGGAGGAGACGCGGATGGTCGTCTCGCTGCTCGAGACCGTCCACTACCTCAACGCCCCGATCAACAATTCCGCCTTCGAAAAGCTCATCACCAACTTCATGAGCGAGCTCGACGAGCAGCGGCTCTTCTTCACCTCGGCCGACGAGCGTTCGTTTTTGACGACCTACGGCCCCACCCTCGGACGCGCGCTGCGCGAAGAGGGGCGGCTCGACGTGGCCTTCCGCATCTTCTCGGTCTATCGCACTCGGGTCGAGGCGCGGGTCGGCTGGGTGCTGGCGGAACTCGAAAAGGACATCGATCTCACCGCCGATGAGGACTACCTCTTCGACCGGAAGAACCTCGGTTGGCCCGGAAGCCCTGCGGAGGCCGACGAACTCTGGCGCAAGCGCCTGAAATTCGAGCTCCTCCCCGACGTCCTCAACGACAAGACCCTCGATGAGGCGAAGGAGACGATCGGCAAGCGCTACGATCGGCTGGGCCGCAACGTCGCCGAGATCGAATCGCCCGAGGTGCAGGAGATCTTCCTCTCGACCTTCACCCGCATGTTTGATCCGCACTCGACGTTCTTTTCCGCCGAGACGCTCGAGGACTTCAGCATCTCGATGCGCCTCTCGCTCGTCGGCATCGGCGCCCTCCTCTCCTCCGAGGACGGCCAGTGCGTGATCAAGGAACTCATCCCCGGCGGCCCCGCCATCCTCAGCCGGCAGATCAACGTCAACGACAAGATCGTCGCCGTCACCCAGGGCGAGGGCGAGCCCGTCGACGTGATCGGGATGAACCTCCGCAAGGTCGTGAACATGATCCGCGGCGAGAAGGGCACGCCGATCACCCTCACCGTCATCCCGGCCGACGCCACCGACATCGCGATCCGCAAGCTCGTCACGCTCACCCGCGACGTCGTCCAGCTCAACGCCAGCCGCGCCAGCGCCTCGATCCACGAGGTCCCCGTCGATTCGGGCGGCACGATGGCGGTCGGCGTGATCGACGTGCCGTCCTTCTACGGCGCGGTCGACGAGGAAGGCCCCGCCGGCGCGCCCTCCTCGAGCGTCACCGCCGACGTCGAAGAGCTCCTCGGCAAGTTGAAGCGCGCCGGCGTGCAGGGCGTGGTGCTCGATCTCCGGCGCAACGGCGGCGGCCTCCTCGGCGAGGCGGTCGACCTCACCGGCCTCTTCATCCCCAAGGGCCCCGTCGTCCTCGTCCGCAACTCCTACGGCCAGATCGAAAACAAGCCCGACACCAACGCCAAGGTCGCCTACGCCGGCCCCCTGGTCGTCCTCACCTCGCGCTACAGCGCCTCCGCCTCCGAGATCGTCGCCGGCGCGCTTCAGAATTACGGGCGCGCGATCATCGTCGGCGACCGCTCGACCCACGGCAAGGGCACCGTCCAGGCCGTGCTCGAGATGAAGACCTTCCTCCCCCGCCAGATCTTCACCGCCGGCAAGGCGGGCGCGACCAAGCTCACGGTGCAGAAATTCTACCTGCCCAACGGCTCCTCGACCCAGAACAAGGGCGTGATCCCCGACGTCTCCCTCCCCGCGATCGAGGACTTCCTGCCCATCGGCGAATCCGACCTGCCCAACTCCCTCGCCTGGGACACGATCGGCGGCGTCCGCTTCAACGGTCGCCAGCTCGACGACACCCTCCGCGCCCACCTCAACGCCTCCGCCGCCGTGCGGATCGGATCGCTCGACGAGTTCGCCTTCCTTCAGCAGCGCATCGACTGGCTGCGCGCCCGCGAAGACATGAAGGCGGTTCCGCTCGCCCTCGAGAAGCGCCGCACGATGAAGACCGAGGAGAAGGCCTTTCGCGATGCGATGAAGACGCGGCAGGACGAACTCGCCGTCCTCAACTACCCGACGACCGAGGTGAAGCTCGACTCGACCCTCGCCGCCGGCAACGACGCTCCGACCCTCGATGAGCTCGTCGAGAGCGACGAAGCGAAGGACGTCAAGGCCTTCGACATCCATCTGCGCGAATCCCTTCGGATCCTCCGCGACGCGATCGCCGTGGCCCCGGATCCCGCGACCTGGAGCGAGCGCGCCGCGATGATCGCCGCCCTCACGCCCGCCTCCGAGAAGTCGCTCGTCAAGTAACGCCCCGGATCGAGCGCGATCGGGTGCGATAGGAGGTGTTGGCAGCCGGCGGTCGTGGGCCGGGGTTTACCCCCGGCTTCTGAGGCATCTCCCGTTCGGAAGCCGGGGATGAACCCCGGCCCACGACGGAGGGCATGCCCGACGATCGAGCCCAACCGCCGGGCGCGGTCGGCTGAGACCGAATTTCATGAACAAGAAGCGCCACCCTGTGCCCGGGCGTTGCCGCGCTTGAAAAATCGCCGGTGGTTCCTGCGGCAATCCTCCCATCATGAGCACCTCCACCAAGACTTCCTCCTCCGCCTCCTGCGCGAAATGCGCCTTCAGGGATGTCCTGAATTCTCCGACGGGGTCTGCGCGGCAGTCGATCGTCTTCACGGTCGATCGGGACACGAAGCTCGAGTCGCGTTTTCCGCAGACCCACGCTTCCGATTGGTGCGGCGATTCTGCGGCGGGCGCCTGAGCCGGCGACCCGCAGGCCCGAGCCTTTCGGCGAAAGGCACGCCACCCCAAGCAAAGATCCCGGGTTCTTCTCGGTAGCACGCCTCCCGCCGGGAGGCTTGTTTCTTCTCCCGCAGCCCGGATCCATCGACGAACTTCCCCGCCCAACTCCTTGGCGAAAACCAGCGAACTCCCGGAATCTCCCCGGCTTCGGTAGTATATCCGCATATCAAGCGCAATCGGGTGCGCTCCGTGCAGAACAGCGCCCCCATCGGACGCCATCCTCAGTCCGCTGGCCGGTCGTCCCTGGCGCGAGGCCGAGCGCTGTTGGACCCTCGCAAAACGGCTATCGGTCGCAATGATCCGGGGAGCCTGCGTCGCCTGCAACCAACGGCACGCGCGGCGGAGCTCACTCCCGACCGACGTCGCCCAGGAAACGCTCCACCGCACCCATGGCGAGCTGGCCGCCCGGACCTTGGAGGTTGAACTCGAAGGCGTGCGTCGCCCAAGGGAGCGAAAGGAAATGGTGCCGCGCGCCGGCCTCGTCCAACCGGGCGGCAAGGCGCTCGCTTTGCCGGTGCCAGACGAGGGAATCGAGCCGGCCGTGGACGAGCAGCGACGGCGGCACGTCGGAGCGGACCTGAAGGATCGGTGACGCTTCGCGGAAGGCCTCGGGCCGGGCCTCCGGGGCGCCACCGAGGTAGTTGCGAAGCAAACCGAGCGAGCCAAGCACGTCGTCTTCGGCCCCGTGTTCGTAGGCGAAAAGCAGGTCCGCGGGTCCGTAGAACGCGATCACGCCCCGGACCGGCGGGAGGGTCGCGTCGTAGGCCGCGGCAAGGGCGATCTGCGCACCCGCGGAACGGCCGAAGAGCACGACCCGCTCGGGATCGAGCCCAAGCCCGTCGGCCTGACCGGCCAGCCAGGCGCGGGCGGCACGCACGTCTTCGAGGGGCGCGGGCCAGACCGATCCGGGCGCGAGCCGGTAGTCGATCGAGACGACCGCCCAACCAAACGCCGCCAGCCGGTCGGCGACCCGAGGAAGTTCGGCGCGGGAGCCGCTCTCCCAGCCCCCGCCGTGCACGAGCAGGACCACCGGTGGGCGCTCCTCGGCGAAGGCGGTCGGCCGACGCAGGTCGAGAAGCAGGGGGCGCCCGTCGACGCGGGCGTACTCGTGGGTTTCGACCTCCACTTCGGGAGGGCCGCCCTCGACGAGTCCGGCGAAGCGAAAGAGCCCCTCCGCGCCCGAATCCGTGCCGAAGGCGGCGTCGAGCCCGTTCGAAACCCGCCCGGACATCGTCGCGGCGAGCCAGACCGGCCGGAGCAGCAGCCCTCCTGCGACGACGAACAAGCCGGCCGTGATCGCCAGCACGGGCGGCCTCGCTCCGCGGAGAAACCGCACGACGGTCGCGGCCGCGGCGACAAACGCGGCGAGGGCCGCCCAGTGGCCGAACTCGGTCGCGAAGAGCGCAAGCCACCAGCCGGGGATGGTCGGGGCCTCGAAGACGGTGAGCGAACCGAGGCCGAGCAGGATCAACGACGTTGCGAACCACGCGGCGCGAGCAAGCATGCGCGCACCATGCCGGGGAGCGCCGGCCCCGCAAGCGCCCGGCGGTCGCGGGCCGGGGGTTCACGCCCACGTGGGTCGCGCATTGCGTCATTGCCTCCCGCCGGACCGCCTTCGCATCCTCGCGTTTCATGACCGACGAATCGACCGAGGCCGGGGCGCCGAGCGACTTCATCCGCGACATCGTGGCCGCGCACGTCGCCGAAGGCCGTTACCCGGAGATCGTCACCCGTTTCCCTCCCGAACCCAACGGTTACCTCCACATCGGCCACACCAAGGCGATCTGCCTCAACGCCGGTCTCGCGCTGGAGAACAACGGCCGGTTCCACCTGCGGATGGACGACACCAACCCGGCCCGCGAGGACGTCGAATACGTCGAGTCGATCCTCGCCGACGTGCGCTGGCTGATCCGCGGGTGGGCCGATCAGCGCCTCGCCTTCAAGCGCCGCGGGCGACCGCCCGAGCGTCGCGAGCACGACGGGCGCGTCGACTACGTCATGCCGCCCGTGATGCCGGCGCCCGAAGGTGAGGCGGACCTCGAGCCGTTCTTTGCGAGCGACTACTTCGAGCCGCTGCACGAGTTCGCGCTCGAGCTCATCCGGAGGGGCCGGGCCTACGTCTGCGACCTCTCGCCGGCGGAGACCGAAGCCTACCGGGGCGCGCCCGACCGGCCGGGGCGGGAAAGTCCGTTCCGCGGTCGCGGTGTCGCGGAAAACCTCGAGCTCTTCGCGCGGATGCGCGCGGGTGCGTTCCCCGACGGCGCCCGCACCCTCCGGGCGAAGATCGACATGGCCTCGCCCAACATCTGGCTGCGCGATCCCCTGCTCTACCGCATCCGCCACACCGCGCACCACCAGACCGGCGACGCCTGGTGCATCTACCCGATGTACGACTTCGCGCACTGCCTGAGCGACTACATCGAGGGCGTCACCCACAGCATCTGCACGCTGGAGTTCGAGGTCCACCGGCCACTCTACGACTGGATCCTCGAATCGCTCGACCTGCCGCGCCCGCTCCCCCGCCAGTACGAATTCGCGAAACTCATCCCCAGCCACACCATCGTCTCCAAGCGCAGGCTGAGCGCGCTCGTCGAGAGCGGCGTCGTGTCGGGCTGGGACGACCCCCGGCTCTCCACCGTGAGCGGGATCCGGCGGCGCGGCGTGCCGGCCGCCGCGGTGCGGCGTTTCGCGATCGGCGTTGGCGTGACGAAGTTCAAGAGCCTCACCGACATCGCGGTCTACGAGCACGTCGTCCGCGACGAGCTGAACGCCCTCGCGACGCGCCGCCTGGCCGTCCTCGATCCCGTGAAGCTGGTGCTGACCAACATCCCCGAGGGTGTGACCCTGGAGGTCGAGGCGACGAACGATCCGCAGGCGGAGACGCCGACGACGCGGACAGTGCCGCTCGGGCGCGAAGTCTTCATCGAGCGCGACGACTTCGCGGAGACGCCGCCGCCGAAGTTCCACCGGCTCAAGCCGGGCGGCGAGGTGCGGCTCAAGTACGCCTGCATCATCCGCTGCGACGAGGTGGTGAAGGACGCCTCGGGCGCGCTGGTCGAGATCCGCTGCACCGCCGACCTCGACTCCCGCACGGGCGGGCCGAACGCCGCGCGCAAAGTCAAGGGTACGATCCACTGGGTGAGCGCGGCCCACGCGATCGATGCGGAGGTGCGCCTCTACGACCGGCTGTTCACCGTCGCCGAGCCGGACGCCGACGGCGATCCCGCCGCCCACCTCAACCCGCGTTCGCTCGTCGTGGTGCGGGGCCGGCTCGAGCCGGCCCTCGCGGGCGCCATGGTCGAGGACCGCTTCCAGTTCGAGCGGCTCGGCTACTTCGCGCTCGATCCGAAGGACTCGTCGCCGGCTGCGCTCGTCTTCAACCGCACGATCTCGCTGCGCGACGCGCGGTAGGAACGGTCCGGCCGCGGGTCACGTGATCCCGGGCACGACGAACGGCGGGCGATGCACCCCGCGGGCGATGTGCCGGGCGAGGGCGAGCGCATCGGCATCCCCGCCCTCGACCTCCGCGACGAGGTCGTCCGAGGCGTCGGGCTTGATCCACGGACCGACCGTGTAGCGCGTGCGCTCGAGGTCGACGCCGTGGACTCCTAGGTGTCGCGAAAGATCGGCGAACCGCTGCGCCGCGAAATCGTGCGCCTCGAAAACCTCGGACGCCGCCGCGGGAGGAGCCTCCTCCCCAAGACGGTAGGAGACGCTCCCGTAGAGGCACGTCGCGGTCGAGAGATCCCCTTGGGCGATCGGAGCGCGCAGGTCGGCGTCCTCGCGCGAGCGCACCGCGTCGAGGAAGTTCGCAAGATGGCCCGCCCCACCGTCGCCGGGGAATCCGCGGATGCGCTTCCCGGCATTGTCGTAGACGAAGCCGCCGTTGTGCCCGGCGAAGTAGCCACCCTCGCACTGCACGACCACGCCGGTGCGCTGACCGCGGAACTGGTCGATCACCTTCGAGCCCGGGGCCGAGTGCAGGCCGCGCGTCTCCATGATGAACGGACAGGCGGGATGCTCGAAGATCGTCAGCTGGGTGTTCGGCGTCTCCCCGGCGTCGCCAAGGACGAAACGGCCGCCGACGCTGCGCACGCGGGTCGGAAGCGAGTCGATCCCGGCGAACAGCCGGGCAAGATCGACGCAGTGGGTGCCGAGGTTGGTGATCTCACCGTTGCCCATCTCCCAGAACCAGTGCCAGTCGTAGTGAAACGTCTCGCGGACGAGCGGCCGCACCGGTGCGGGCCCGCAGAACACATCGTAATCCACACCCTCGGGATACCAGGGCAGGCGGCGCCCGATCGAGAGGCGCTCACGCAACCAGAGCGCGTGCGCCCAGAGCACCTTGCCGAGCTGTCCGGAGCGGACGTATTCCGCCGCCTCGAGGATGCCGGGATCGGATCGCGCCTGGGTGCCGGCCTGCGCGATGCGTCCGTAACGGGCCGCGGCCGCGATGATCTGGCGCCCCTCCCAGACCGTGTTGGAAACGGGTTTCTCGACGAAGACGTCCATCCCGGCCTGGCAGCCCCAGACGGCGAGCAGTGCGTGCCAGTGGTCGGGGGCCGCGATGATGAGCGCATCGATGTCGTCGCGCTCGAGCAGTCTTCGTGGATCGGCCGCGCCGATCGGCCGGGCGCCCGCCTCGTTGGCCCGCGCCATCCCCTTGGCGAGGCGCTCCGGATCCGGTTCGCACAGCGCCGCGACCCGCACGCCGGGCATCGCCAGCAGCTCGCCGAGGTGGGCCCCGCCCTTGACGCCGAGCCCGGCGATGGCGACGCGGACGTCGTCGTTGGCCCCGATCGGGCGGGCCTGCACGGTACGTCGCGCGAGCGCGGCGGTGGCGACGCCGAGCGACGCGTTGCGAAGAAAATGGCGGCGGGTGACGGATGTCATGAGGCGGGGAAACTCGCGGAAATCTGACGCGGCGGGACAACCGCGGCAAATCCAACGAAGGGCTTTCAGTTGAATTGGCAAAACCCCCGCCACCAGAGCAAGCCTGCAGCGTCTCGC
>DAIPIQ010000044.1:0-17087 GCA_036770745.1 Opitutaceae bacterium
GGTCGTGTGCGACGAGGCCGTCCGGGCGGGCGACGTGCAGGCCGCGCTGACCCGCGCCGCGCGCAAGGCGCTCGCCAACGCCTTCGCCCTCGAGCGCGTCGGGCTCTTCGATGTCTACCGCGGCTCCGGAGTGCCGGAGGGGCGCAAGAGCCTGGCGTTCGCACTCACCTTCCGCGCGGCCGACCGCACGCTCACGGACGACGAGGTCGGTCGCGTCTTCGCCGCGGTGCAGGCGGAGATCGAGGGGGCCGGATACACGATCCGGAAGTGAGGCGCGCCAGGGCCCGCGCGTCGCGGTGTTTTGGCTTCCCCTCCGCGCCTTCCGACGCGTTGCTCTCCCAGCCCATGAACGACGCTCCCCGGCTCGACATCGACTACGTTGCCCGGCTGGCCCGCCTCGCGCTCGACGACGAGGAGCGGGCGCGTTTCGCGAAGCAGCTCGGCGACATCCTGGCCTACGTCGAGCAGTTGTCGGCGGTCGACATCGAGGGTGTCGAGCCGACCGCGCACCCGGGCGAGGTCGTCAACGTCTGGCGGGCCGACGAACCCGGGCGGGCGCTGGACCACGAGTCCGCGATGCGCAACGCCCCCGCGGTGCGCGACGGCATGTTCGTCGTGCCCAAGGTCGTCGACGATGCCTGAGCCCGCCGCCGCGATGTCGACCGATCTCGCGTTCGCAACCGCCACGGAGGCGGGCCGTCGGCTTGCCTCGGGCGAAGTGTCGTCGGTCGAATTGACCCGCGCCGTGCTCGAGCGGACCCGCGCGGTCGAAGACCGGGTGCGGGCGTTCCTTCATCGCGACGAAGAGCGCGCCCTCGCGCTCGCCCGCGCCTCGGATGCGCGGCGCGCCGCGGGGCGGGCGCTGGGCCCGCTCGACGGCATACCCGTAAGCGTGAAGGATGTGCTCGCCGCGCGCGACGAACCGCTCACCTGTGGCAGCCGGATGCTGCGGGATTTCGTCTCCCCTTACGACGCGACGGTGGTCGCACGGCTGAAGGCGGCGGGCGCGGTGCTCTGGGGACGGCTCAACATGGACGAGTTCGCGATGGGATCGTCCACCGAGAACTCGGCGTTCCAAGTCACGACCAACCCCTGGAACGAGGCCTGCACGCCCGGCGGCAGCAGCGGTGGAAGCGCGGCCGCGGTCGCCGCCGGCGAGACGGTCCTTGCGCTCGGGAGCGACACCGGAGGCTCGATCCGTCAACCCGCGGCCCTCTGCGGCGTGGCCGGGCTCAAGCCGACCTATGGCCGCGTCTCCCGCTACGGTCTCGTGGCCTACGCATCGTCGCTCGACCAGGTCGGGCCGATGGCGCGTTCGGTCGACGACCTCGCCCTCCTCCTCGGTGCGATCGCCGGGCACGACGAGCGCGACTCCACCTCGGTGAACACGCCGACTCCCGACTACGCGGCGGAGGTCCGCGAGCGCGGCGGACCGTGGCGGCTGGGCTTGCCGCGCGAGTATCTCGGAGAGGGGCTCGATCCCGAGGTACGGGCCGCGGTCGAGGCTGCGGTCGCGTTTTTCCGCGGGCAGGGTTGCGAGATCGAGGAGGTTTCCCTGCCGCACACCGCGCACGCGGTCGCGACCTACTACATCATCGCGACCGCCGAGGCCTCGTCGAACCTCGCCCGCTATGACGGTGTGCGCTACGGCCACCGGAGCCGCGAGGCGGAGGACGTGGTCGACCTGTATTTCCGGAGCCGCGCCGAGGGCTTCGGCCCCGAGGTCAAGCGGCGGATCATCCTCGGCGCCTACGTGCTGAGCAGCGGCTACTACGACGCCTACTACCTGCGGGCGCAGAAGGTCCGGACGCTCATCCGTCGCGATTTTCTCGCCGCCTTCGGTCGCGTCGACGCGCTGCTCACGCCGACGTCCCCCGTCCCGGCGTTCCGGCTCGGCGAGCGCACGGCGGATCCCCTGGCGATGTACCTGGCCGACATCTACACGATCGGCGCGAACCTCGCGGGCCTGCCCGGCCTTTCGATCCCGTGCGGCTTCACCGCGACGGGCCTGCCGATCGGTTTGCAGATCCTCGGCCGCCCCTTCGACGAATCCACGATCCTCTCGATCGGCCGCACCTACGAGCAGGCGCACGACTGGCATCGACGCCGCCCGATGTCGTGAAGAGGGCGGGACACGGAGTCCACGGAGGCGGAGGCGAGGTCGCGGAGTGCGCCGACGCGATCACCGAACGGGTCATCGGTGCGGCGATCGAGGTGCATCGTGAACTCGGACCGGGATTGCTCGAGGCAGCCTACCAGCGCGCGCTCGCTCACGAACTCGGGCTTCGCGGGGTTTCCTTCAGGGAACAGGTGTCGTGCGCAGTGCGCTACAAGGATCTCGCCCTCGATGACGCCTACCGACTCGACTTCCTCGTAGAAGGGAGCGTGGTCGTCGAAATCAAGGCGGTGGAGGCGCTGCTCGACGTGCACTCGGCGCAGGTGCTGACCTACCTGAGATTTTCGGGTGCAAGGATCGGCCTCCTGTTGAATTTCCGCTCGCCCGTTCTCATCAGGGGGCTTCGTCGCCTCGCTCTGTGACCTCTCCAACGACTCCGTGACCTCCGTGCCCCGACCCTCCTCCGCCGACTTCGAGGCCGTGATCGGTCTCGAGGTGCACGTGCAGCTCCGGACCCGCACCAAGCTCTTCACGGCGGTCGCGGCGGGCTACGGCGAACCGCCCAACACGCTCGTCGATCCGGTCGTGCTCGGCCTGCCCGGCGCGCTGCCCGTGATCAACCGCGAGGCGCTCGACCAGATCATCCTCACCGGGCTCCTCCTCGGCTGCGAGATCGCGCCGGTCTGCACCTGGGATCGGAAGAACTACTTCTACCCCGACAGCCCGAAGAATTACCAGATCTCGCAATACGACCGGCCCGTCTGCCGCCACGGCTCGGTCGAGATCGAGCTGCCCGGCCCCTCGCGCAACGTCATGGGCGCCCACCGCCGCGTGCGGCTCACCCGCATCCACCTCGAGGAGGACGTCGGCAAACTCAACCACCACGCCCGCGACAGCCTCGTCGACCTCAACCGTGCCGGCACCCCGCTCATGGAGATCGTCTCCGAGCCCGACCTGCACGGGGCCGACGAGGTCTTCGCGTTCCTCACCTCCCTGCGCAACGACCTCGTCGCCGCCGGCATCTCCGACTGCGACATGGAGAAGGGGCAGATGCGCTGCGACGCCAACATCAGCGTGCGCCCGCGCGGCGCCACCGCACTCGGGACGAAGGTCGAGTTGAAGAACCTCAACTCGATCAGCGGCGTGCGCAACGGCGTCGACCACGAGATCCGCCGGCAGATCGCGGCGGTCCTTCGGGGCGAACGCATCGTCCAGGAGACCCGTCGCTTCGACATGGAGACGGGCCTCTCCGCCTCGATGCGCTCGAAGGAGATGGCGCACGACTACCGGTACTTCCCCGATCCGGACCTGATGCCGGTGCGCATCGACGAGGCGTGGCTGGAGCGGCTGCGGGCCCGGCTGCCCGAGCGGACCTTCGACCGGCAGCGGCGCTACCTGGAGCGGTTCGGGCTGCCCTACACGCTCACCGCCGTCCTCGCGCCCGAGCCCGCGCTCTCCGCATGGTTCGAAGAGGCGGTCGGCGCGCAGGTCGGCCGCGCGCAGGCGATCGCGAACTGGATCGTCAACGACCTCCTCCGCGAAATCGCAGCCGCGGGCACGACGCTCGCCGGATGCCGGATCCCACCCGCGCACATCGCGGGCCTCGTCGACGCGGTCGAGGGCGGAGCGATCTCCAGCAGCATCGCGCGCGAGGTCTTCGCCGAGATGTTCCGCACCGGCGAGGACGCGGCCGCGGTGATCGCGCGCAAGGGCCTGCGACAGACCTCCGACGCGGGCGAACTGGAGCGCTGGTGCGCCGAGGCGATCGCGGCCGATCCGCGTTCGGCGGCCGATTTCCGCGGCGGCAACGAACGGGCCCTGAACGCCTTCAAGGGGCCCGTGATGAAGGCGAGCCGGGGCAAGGCCAACCCGAAGCTCGTCGACGAGATCCTCCGTCGGCTGCTCGCGGCGGGTTGAGCGGGTTCGTCCCGCGGCTCGCCTTTTGGTCAAAACAAGCTACAGCTCCCCCGCCATGATGAAGCCCCTCCCCGGAGTCCTCACCCGTCGTTCCCTCCTGCGCTCCCTCGGGGTCGGCGCCGCCTCCCTCGGGCTCGCCGCGGTCCTGCGGCCGACGAGCGTCCACGCCCAGCCGGCGGCGAAGCCGGCCCCGGCCGCGCCGCCCACCCCGACCGGACCGTACGCCCTGCCCGCGCTCGGCTACGCCTACGCGTCGTTGGAGCCCGCGCTCGACGCGCGCACGATGGAGATCCACCACTCACGGCACCACCTCGCCTACGTCAACAACGCCAACCAGGCGCTCGCGGCCCATCCCGAGCTCGCCCGGCTCGGCCCCGAGGAGATGCTCCGCTCCATGGCCCGCGTGCCGGGTTCGATCGCGATCGCGATCCGCAACAACGTCGGCGGGCACGCCAACCACGCCCTGTTCTGGGACATCCTCACGCCGGGCGGCGCGAAGGAGCCCAAGGGCCCGCTCGCCGGCCAGATCAACACCGATTTCGGCAACCGCGACACGATGCTCCGCGAGCTCGCCAACGCGTGCGCCTCCCGCTTCGGCAGCGGCTGGGGCTGGCTCGCCGTCTACAACAAGAAACTCTTCGTCCTTTCGACCGCCAACCAGGATTCGCCGCTCATGGACGGCTACACGCCGATCCTCGGGATCGACGTGTGGGAGCACGCCTACTACCTGCAATACCAGAACCGGCGCACGGAATACGTCAGCGCGGTCCTGGGGCAGATCAACTGGGACAAGGTCGGCGCCCGCCACGCCGCGGCGCTGCGGGGCTGATCCGCGGGGGGGGGGCGGGCGACGAGGTGTCCTTGTCGTGGGCCGGGGTTCATCCCCGGCTTCTGCGGTGCCTCGCGTTCGCGAGCCGGGGATGAACCCCGGCCCACGGCGGCGACAGGCGCGGCCGGTTGTTCTCCGGCTTCGTCAGAACTGCCAGCGCGCGCTCGCCACGAAGTTCCGGCCCGCGAGTGGCGCGATGTCCTTGGTGAACGAGGTGTGGTGGCGGATGTCGGCGTCGGTCGCGTTCTCCAGGCGCACGCCGAGGTGGAGGACGCCCCAGTCGAGCGGGATCGCCCGCGAGACGTCGGCCCCGACGACGGTGTAGGAATCCGTCGCGGTCTCGTCGGGTGCGGTGCGGTCCTGCTTCGCGACGTGGCGGACGGAGAGTCCCGCCGTCCAGGCGGCGCCGCGGTAGCGCAACTCGCCTCCGACGCGCCAGGGCGGCATGCGCGGAAGATCGGCGCTCTCGGTCCGGTTGCGGCCGCGCACCGTGTCGGCGACGAAGGAGACGTCGAACGTGTGTTCGCGCCCCTCGTGGGCGTGCCACGTCACCTCGAGCTCGCCGCCGTGGAAGCGCGCCTCGTGTCCCACGAAAGCGAATACGGGCAGGTCGTCCTCGATCTCCCCCGTCGGGGCGGCGTAGAGGTAGTTGTCGTAGTCGTTGTAGAAGACGCTCGCCGCCGCCGTGATCGCACCGGCGCGGTGGCGCAGCGTGAGGTCGAGGCCGGTCGACTTCTCCATGCCGAGGCCCGGGTCGCCGATCTCGAAGGTCGAGGTCGCGAGGTGCGGGCCGTTCGCGTACCACTCCTGGGCGGTCGGCGCGCGCTCGGTGCGGGCGAGGTTGAGCGCCGCGGTCCAGGCGCGGGAGGGCGTCCAGACGAGGCCGGCCGAAAAGCTGGCGGCGAGTTTCGCCCCGTTTTCGGCGCTGGCGTCCAGCACGGCGATCGAGCGGCGCTCGAGACGGCCGCCCACCTGCCAGCGCACCGGGCCCTGCGACCATTCCTCGAGGGCGAACAGCGCCCACTCGCTGGTGCGCGTCGGCGGGAGGAACGCCTCCTCGCCGTCGGCCTCCAGTTTGATCCGTGAGAGCTGGACGCCGAACGCGCCCTCGACCTCGCCGATCGCGCCGTGGCGGAGATCGAGGCGTGTCTCCCAGCCCTCGGAGTCGAAACGCGTGCCGACCTCGTCGCCTTCGAGCTCGAGGTGGCGGTAGTCGGCGAAGCCCGCGCGCCAGCGGGCGCTCTCCAGAAAGCCCATCGGCTCGGTGAGTTCCGCCACGAGGTCCACCCGGCGTTGCCGCAGGTCGATGCGGACCGACTCCTCCTCGTGCTCCTCTTCCTCCCCTTCCTCCTCCTCGTGGTGACCATGGCCGGGGATGCCGTAGAGGGTGTCGAAGCCCGAGACGGCGACGCCGGCGCGACCGCGGGCGAAATTCCAACCGAGACCGACCGAACCCGAGGTCTTCCGGGCGGCGCTGTTTTCGAGCTTTCCGTCGGATTCCTCGTGTTCCTCCTCTTCCTCTTCGTGCTCCTCGATCCCGGCGTGGCCCGGGATCTCGATGTCGTCGGCGTCGGAGCGCGCGAAGGCGGCGTGCCAGACCACCGCCTCGGAGAGCGCGCCGGTCGCGGCCGCGTCGAACGCCCAGCGGTTCGCGACCGAGTCGAGCTCCGCGCCGAGCGTGCCGCGGACCGGCCCGGAGTGCGGGGCCGACGGGATGCGACGGTCGAGGGTGTTGACGACCCCGCCGGCGGCGGAGCTGCCGTAGAGGAGCGTCGCCGGACCGCGCACGATCTCGATGCGCTCGAGGTCCGCGGTCTCCAGGGCGACGGCGTGATCCGGGCTCACGCCGGAGGCGTCGATCATGCCGAGGCCGTCGACGAGGACGCGGATCCGCTCGCCGTCCTGCCCGCGCAGGATCGGCCGGCTGGCCCCGGGTCCGAAGGAGGTGGCGGCCACGCCGGCGAGGCCTTCGAGCGAGGCGCCGATCGTTGTGCGGCGCCTCGCATCGAGGCGATCGTCCGCAAGGACGGTGACCGGGAGCTGCAACTCCTCGACCGTGCGGCCGAAGGGCAGGGCGGAGACGACGTAGGTGTCGAGCTCGACGGGGGCCTCGGCGGGCGTGTTCTGCGCGGCCGCCGGGAGGGAGAGGAGCAGGCCTGCGGAAAGCGCGAGCCGGCTTCGAAAACGTGTGTCGGAGAAAGTCAGGTGCATGGGAAAACGGGTTGCGAGAGTGACGAACGCGAACGCGAAGCCACGACGGTGCATCGTCGGTCCGCGGGGAGAGCCCGCACTACGGCGGGTGTCGGCGAATCAGGCGCGAAACGGAGGTCCCTGAGCGGGAAGGAGCCAGAAGCCCGGCGCGCTCCATGCGAAGCCGCGCGACTCCGGGAAAACGGCCGCCGCGATCCGATCCGGCGCGCCGATCCGCGGCATGGCCCCGGAAGAGTCGACGAAGCCGATCTGGAAAAGCGTCACGCCACAGGCGTGCTCCTCGTCGTGGCTCCCCTCGTGGACGTGGTCGTGGGCCTCGGGACTGTGCCCGAGCAGCCCGGCCAGGACCAGCGCCAGCGCCGCCAACAGCGCGGGGATGCGCCGTCGCAGGAGCGGGACTGGTCGTGGGAGAGCCATGGACGCTGGCATCATGCCAGAGTCGTCAAGGGGCGCCGGCCGGGCGGAACGCCCGGATCACCGACTCCCGGGTCTCGAGGCGGGGGCCGCCGATCAGATCGATGCAATAGGGGATCGCGGGGAACACGGCCTCGAGGCACTCGCGGATCGACTTGGGTTTGCCGGGGAGGTTCACGATCAGGCACGCGCCGCGCAGGCCGGCGGTCTGTCGCGAGAGGATCGCGGTCGGGACGACGGCGAGCGACCGCGCCCGCATCAATTCGCCGAAGCCGGGCAGCATCTTCTCGCAGACTGCGGTCGTCGCCTCGGGCGTGATGTCGCGCGGCGACGGGCCGGTGCCGCCCGTCGTCACGATGAGGCAGCAACCCTCTTCGTCCGCCATCTCGAGAAGCGTCGCCTCGATCAGGGGGCGTTCGTCGGGGATCACGCGGTAGACCGTCTCGAACGACGTCTCGAGAAACTCCCGCAGCGTCGCCACGGCGGCCTTGCCGGGGAGGTCCTCGTAGACCCCGGCGGCGGCGCGGTCGGAGACGTTGATGACACCGATCCTGACGGCGGACATGCAGGCGACGATGCGCCTTCCCCGCCCACGGGCCACGCAAATGCACGGGGGCGATCCAAAGTAGTGGCGACATCCCGCCGCCATGGGCGGTTCAGTTGGCTGGGATCGATCCCCCCAGCCGCGGAGCCCCGCGTCGGTCCTTGGCGGAACCGAGCCCTGCCCCCAACTCCGATCGCATCCCAAATGTGCGCGGGGCGCGGTCCGCGGTTGCGCGACCGGCGGGTTTGGATCATCGTCCGCCGACACGCATGGAAGGCCCCGACTTTGGAGATGTTGTTGACCTGATCCGCAAGGAAGACCGGCGCTACGAGAAGCGCGCGTATTTCTTCCTCCGCGACGCCCTCGACCACACCGTCAAGACGGTCCGCAAGGCCGAGGCGCGGAGCAACCGCCGGCGCGGGACCAACCACGTCACCGGGCAGGAGCTGCTGGAGAGCATCCGCGAGTTCGCCCTCGCGCAATACGGGCCGCTCGCCCACCTCGTGCTCACCGAGTGGGGGATCACCCGCTGCGAGGATTTCGGCGAGATGGTCTACCGGCTCATCGAGTTCGGCGTGTTCAGCAAGACCGAGACCGATTCGAAGGAGGACTTCGCCCAGACCTACACCTTCGATGAGGCGTTCGTGAAGCCCTTCCTTCCGAAGCGGGGCCGCTCCTCGGGGCCGGCCGTCGCCGCGCCCGAGGCCTCCTGACGCATCGACCGGGCCGCACGAGCGCGCCCGCCGCCCGGCCTTTCCCGAGGCGGCTCCCTCAGAACCATGGCCTTGAAGATCTCCTCCAACCGTCTCGCCAATCGCTTCGTCGAACCGCTCCTGCGCGAACCGGTCGTGCGCCGGGTGCTGCCCAACGGGCTCGCCGTCCTGATCCGGCCCGACCACTCGGCCGAGGTGGCCTCGGTCCAGGTCTGGATCAAGACCGGGAGCATCCACGAGGACCGCTGGCTGGGCGGCGGCATCTCGCACTACCTCGAGCACATGCTCTTCAAGGGCACCGGGCGGCGCGCGGGTCGCGACATCTCGGCCGAGGTGCAGGCGCACGGAGGTTACATCAACGCCTACACGAGCCTGGATCGCACGGTCTACTACATCGACGTGCCCTCCGAACACGCCGAGGTCGCGCTCGACGTCCTCGGCGACGCCGTCTTCCACTCGACGCTCCCCGCGGCGGAGGTCGTCAAGGAGCGCGACGTGATCCTGCGCGAGATCGACATGGGGCTCGACGATCCCGACCACCGGGTGACGCAGGCGCTGATGGAGGCGGCGTTTCGCGAGCATCCCTACCGGCATCCGATCATCGGGCATCGAGACGTCTTCGCGCAGCTCTCCCGCGAGGACCTCGTCGCCTACCATCGCGCGCGCTACGTACCCGACAACGCCGCGCTCGTCATCGCCGGTGCGGTCGACCCCGAGACCCTGTGGCCGGCGATCGAGCGGCATTTCGGCGCGCCGGCGCGGCGTGCGCTCCTCCCGCTCGTCCTGCCGGAGGAACCGGCCCAGCTCGCCGATCGGCGGATCGACATCGATTCCGACGTGCAGGTCTTCCGGGCTTCGCTCGCGCTGCCCGCGCCCGGCCTGGCCCATCCGGACACGCCCGCGCTCGACGTGCTCGCGCTCGTCCTCGGGCAGGGCGACAGCTCCCTGCTCTGGCGCGGGTTGCGGGAGCGGCGCAACCTCGTGCAGTCGATCGACGCGAGCAACTGGAGCCCCGCCAGCCGCGGGTTGTTCTACATTTCCCTCGTCGCCGACCTCGACAAGGGGGAGCGCGCGCTCGAGGCGGTGCGCGAGGAGATCCGCCGGGCCTGCGATCGCGGTTTCACCGCGGACCAACTCCGCAAGGCCGTTCGCCAGACGCTCGTCGCCGAGGTCAACGCCCGTCGCACGATGGCCGGTCAGGCCGGCCGGCTCGGCGTGGCCGAGACCGTCGTGGGCGATCTCGACTTCTCCGCCCGCTACCTCGAGCGGCTCGCGCGGCTGGGCGTGGCCGATCTCGACCGCGTGGCGCGCGCCTGGTTGCGCGACGCCCCGGTCACCGTCGCCACCCTCCGCCCGCGCGTCGCACCGGCGGCGGTCGCGGTGAGACGGGCGGCGGCCGGTCTCGACTTCGCCGAGGCCCCCGCGCCGGGCGGCATCCGGTTGCTCGTCCGGGAAAACGACCGGCTCCCGAAGGTGCACCTGCGCATCGCCTGGGAGGGCGGCCCGCTCTTCGATCCGCCCGGTCGCGAGGGCGCGACCTCCCTCCTCGCGGTCCTGCTCGCCAAGGACACGCGCACGCGCACCGCGGCCGCGGTCGCCGCGGCCATCGAGGCGGCGGGCGGCTCGTTCACGGAGTTTTCCGGCAACAACAGTTTCGGTCTTTCGATCGAGGTGCTTCCGAGCGACCTCGACCTCGCGCTCGAGCTGCTCCGGGAGGCGGTGCTGCGGCCGGCCTTCCGCGCGTCCACGCTCGCCCGCGAACGCGAGGCCACGCTCGCGGCGATCGCGGAGGGCGAGGACGACGTCGTCACGGCCACCCGCCGGCGCCTGCGCGCGGCGTTCTTCGCGGGCCACCCGTTCGCCTTCGAGCCCGACGGGGCGGCGGCGAGCGTCGCGCGGATCGACGCCGCCACGCTGCGCGCGCACCACCGCGCGCTCGTCGTTTCCGGCAACACCGTCCTCGCCGTCTCCGGAGCGGTCGAGGCGGCGGTCATCCGGCGGAGGTTGAAGGGCCTTCTCGCGGCGATCCCGCGCGGCGAGCGACCGGTCGCATCGGGACCGAAGGGTTGGACCCCGGCCGTCGGCGAACACCTCCACCCGATGGACCGGCAGCAGGTCGTCGTGATGGAGGCGTATCCGATGGGTGGGTTGCGGGCCGGTGATTTCCACGTCACCGAGGTGGCGGACGAGCTCTTCAGCGGCATGTCGAGCAACCTCTTCGAGCGGGTGCGCGAACGGAAGAGCCTCGCCTATTTCGTGCGCTCCAGCCGGATCGTCGGCCTTTCCACGGGGATGTTCTTCCTCATGGCCGGGACCAATCCCGAGGGTCGCGCCGAGGTGCTCGCCGAGTTCGCGCGCGAGCTCGAGCGGGTGCGGCGCGGACGGGTGGGGGCGGACGAGCTCGCGCGCTGCAAGACGCGTCTCAAATCCGGCCGGCGCATGAGCCTCCAGAGCAACGCCGCCTGCGCGTCGCAGGCCGCGCTCAACGCCCTTTACGGGCTGCCCGTCAACGACCGGCGCGAGTACGACGAGCGGATCGATGCGGTCACGGTCGACGACCTCGCGCGCTTCGCCCGCGAGTGCCTGGCGCCGGCGCGACGGATGCGCGTGCTCGGCGGTGCGACCGGTCAGTTGTAGTCGCGGCGGAGGTTGCTCGGCAGCAGGCCGAGCTCCTCCCGGTATTTCGCGACCGTGCGGCGGGCGATCGTGATGGAGCGCTCCTGCAGCAGCTTGACGATCTCCGCGTCGCTCAACGGCGCCGAACGGTCCTCGCCGGCGACGATCTGCGCGATCATGTCCTTCACGCTGGTGTTGGCCACGGCCTCGCCTTCCGACGACTGGTAGCCCGAGGTGAAGAAGTAGCGGAGTTCGAAGACGCCGTGCGGGGTCTTCACGTACTTGTTGGCGATCGCCCGGCTCACCGTCGTCTCATGCACGCCCACGACTTCGGCGACCTGCGTCATGGTGAGCGGCTTGAGCTTCGCGACCCCCTCCTCGAAGAACTCGAGCTGGCGCTTCAGGATCTCGCGCGCGATCCGCTCGATCGTCTGCTGCCGCTGTTCGATCGAGTTGATGAGGAAACGCCCCGAGCGCATCTTCTCCTGCAGGTAGTCCTTCTCCTCGCGGCTGAGCGTGCCCTTGGCGAGGAGCTCCTTGTAGGACTGGCTGAGGCGGAGCCGCGGGATGTAGTCGCTCGTGAGCTGGATCGTCCACTCGCCCGCGACCTTCTCGATGATCACGTCGGGGACGACGACGCGGTTGGAATCCTCGCCGAAGCGCCGGCCCGGGGCGGGATCGAGCCGGGCGATCTCGTCGATCGCCCTCTGGATCTCGTCCATCGGCAGGTTCATCTTGCGCGCGATCTCGGGGATGCGGCGGCGGGTGAGCAGGTGGAAGTGGTCCTTGACGATCCGCGCCGGGATCGAGCGGCCCTTGCCGCGCAGGACGAGCTGCTGCACGAGACTGTCCTGAAGGCCGAGACAACCGATGCCCGGGGGATCGAGGGTCTTGAGGACCGCCTGCGCGCGCTGGACGGCCCCGAGCGGCAACTGCCCGAGGAGCGCGATCTCGTTGAGCGGCGAGGTGAGGAAACCGTTGTTGTCGAGACTGCCGATGAGCAGGTTCATCGCCTCGCTCTCCTGCGGGCCCAGCTCGGAGAGCCGGGCCTGGTCGAGCAGGTGTTCCTGGAGGGAGGTCTCGCCCACCAGCGAATCGAGGAAGTGTTGCCGGCGTTCGGCGTCCTCCTGGGTGAAGGCCTGGCCCGGGCCCGACTGGTTCATGTGGTCGCGCCAATCCTGGTCGAGCCTGGAGAGGATCTCGAAGTTGCGCTCGAACTGGAGCTCGTCGCGCGCCTCGCGCCCGTCCGCCGCCTCCGGCTCCGGCGCGCCCGCCTCGCCGTGGTCGCCCGGCTCGGCGCTGCGCTCGAGGCTGACGGACTCCATCGGCAACTCTTCCAGCGCAGGGTTGCTCTGCAGTTCCTCGAGGATCGTCGAGCGCAGGTCGAGCGCGGCCACCTGGAGGATCTTCAACGACTGCCGCAATTGCGGCGCGAGGACGAGCTGTTGGGTCTGCCGCTGCCGGAGCTCTTGGGAGAAACCGTGCGCGCTCACCGTCCGGCCTCCGAAGCGTGCACGCCCACCGGCCCGCGACGGCGGGTGACGGGAAAAAATTCGACGGCGAAGACGCGACGGCGCACGAGCGGAAAGATTGCGCGACGGCAAATGCATGCAAGAACCGAGCGGGCGCGTAGCATGGAAACTGCTTCAGTTGGTCGGGCTCGTTGACACGCCCTCCGCGCGGCCTACGGTCGTGGGGTCATGGTCACGCTCACCGAACGCGCCGCCCGCCAGGTCCGCACGCTCCTCGCCGATCTCGGCGACGAATCGAAGCGCCTCCGCGTCTTCGTCGAGGACGGCGGATGTTCGGGCTTCCAGTACGGGATGTCCTTCGATCAGCCCAAGGACGGCGACGCGCGGCACGAGTCCGCCGGGGTCGAGTTCCTGATGGATGCGACCAGCCTCGCCTACCTGGACGGCTCGGTCATCGATTTCGACGACGGCCTGCACGGCAAGGGATTCGAGATCAAGAACCCGAACGCCCAGAGCACCTGCGGCTGCGGGAAATCCTTCAACTGATCCGCCCCTTCACGTGCGCGCGAGGTGCAGCGCGACCGTGCCGAACGTCAGCGCGACCGCCCGCACCTCCACGAAACCGGCGGCGCGCAACTCGGCGGAGATGCCCGCGCGGTCGGGAAACGCCGCGATCGAGCCGCAGAGGTAGTCGTAGGCCGAACGGTCACCGGTGCACCAGGCGGCGATCCGGGGAAGCACGTGCCGCAGGTACGGGTAGTAGACCGGCGCGAACCACCGGTGCGGTTGCGAGAACTCGAGCACGAAAAGCGTTCCGCCCGGCCGCAGCACGCGGCGCATCTCACGCAGGGCGCGGGCGCGATCGGCGGTGTTGCGCAACCCGAAGGCGATCGTGATCGCGTCGAAAGTGGCGTCGGCCAGCGGGAGCTCGAGCGCGTCGCCGAGGACGAACGCGATCCGGAGCGAAGGCGCGAGCGCCGCCTGCTTGCGGGCGGCCTCGTCGAGCATCGGCGCGCAGAAATCCATCCCGGTGATCGCGACTCCCGGGCCCAGGGCGGCACGCAGCGCGAAGGCCACGTCGCCGCTCCCGGTCGCGAGATCAAGGACGTCGCGCGGTCGCGCCCGGGCCACCTCGCGCACGAGTCGCCGCCGCCAGAGCACGTCGAGGCCGCCGCTGAGGACGCGGTTGGCCCGGTCGTAGCGCGGGGCGATGCGACCGAACATCTCGTTGACGGCGGCGGGGTCGGGCACGGCGTCGTGGAGGCTCAGGACTTCGCGGGAGGCGCGTCGTGCCCGCGGAAGCTCGCCACCACCCAGCGGGAAAGCTCCTTCTCGGGATCGAGGGCCGCTTCGCGGTCGATCGTGAACGTCTTCGAGCCCGTGCTGCGCGCGATCAGGGTGAGGCCGTGGTGGAAGTCGCGGAACTTCTCCTCGCAGAGCGAACGGATCGTGCGGTCGAGCTCGAGGCTCCGCACGACGAGCGCCTCGACCGCCTCGTCGGTGAAGACGAGTTCGAAACCGTGCTCGCCTTGGAAGCGGCGCGCGAAGTCGGTGATCCCGCCCTTGAGGACCTCGCGTTGCGCCTTCGAGTTCGAACGCAGCAGGTCCTTCACCCGCCCCTTCGGATCCGCGATCGTCTCGGGGGCGACCTTGAAGCTTCGGATCGCGGTGGAAGGGAGCTCGAACTTGAAATCGCGGAAGAGCCGCTCGAGCACGGTCATCAGCCCGCGGGCCCCGGTTCCTTCGCCGTGGGCGCGCTCCGCGAGGTCCCGGATCGCCGCCGGCTCGATCTCGAAATCGATCCCGTAGCCGGCGAAGTCGGCCCGGTACTGCGCCAGCACGCTGCCCTCGGAGCGCAGGAGGATGTCCTCCAGGTCGTCGGGCTCGAGCGCCTGGCAGGCGACGCGAACGGGCAGGCGGCCGACGAACTCGGGCTCGAAGCCGTATTGGATGAAGTCCTGCGTCTGGACGAGTCCGAGCGCATCGCTGTCGCGTTCGAGGCGCCGCCCCTGGTGGGCGAAACCGACCCGGGCGCTCTCGACCCGTCGGCGCACCTGGCCCGCGAGCCGGTCGAACGCGCCGCTCACGATGAAGAGGATGTGGCGGGTGTTGATCGTCCGGGCCTTAGACTTGCCGCCGCGCTGCATCTCCATCACCGCCTGCATCTGCCCGAGGATGTCGGTCTGGCTGTGGAGGTTGACCTCCGTCTCCTCCATCAACTTGAGCAGGTTGATCTGCACGCCGCGCCCGGAGACGTCGCGCCCGCCTTGCGAGGTGGCGGCGCTGATCTTATCGATCTCGTCGATGTAGATGATCCCGTATTGGGCGAGGTCGGTGTCGCCGTCGGCCGCGCGCACGAGGTCGCGCACGAGATCCTCGACGTCGCCGCCGACGTAGCCGGTTTCGGAAAACTTCGTCGCGTCGGCCTTCACGAAGGGCACGCCGATGAGGCGGGCGACGGTGCGCATGAGGTAGGTCTTTCCGACGCCGGTGGGGCCGAGGACGAGGATGTTCTGTTTCGCGTATTCGCGCTCGCGCAGCGCGGCGTCCTCGAGGCAGCGGCGCACGTGGTTGTAGTGGTCGCAGATCGCGACCGAGATCACCTTCTTCGCCTCGTCCTGCCGGATCACGTAGCGATCGAGGTGGTCGCGGATTTCGCGGGGCTTGAGGTTGAAGGCGCGGATGCGCCGCAGGGCCTCGGCACGGGCGGCGTCCGGCTCGCCGGCCGGGGCGTCGGTGGGGGCGGCCGGCTGGGCGGCGACGCCGGGGGCGCTGAACATCGATTGGAACTTTCCGTCGCGGAGCATCTGCTGGAGTTGCCGCTGAAAGTCTTCGAGCGGATTTCTGGGTTCGTCTTTATCGCTCATTCCGAAAGGGTTGCGTGGATTTTAGGTTGACGATGCCGAGGTCGTCGGGGATCGTGCCGCCGACGCAGGCGCTTCGCGCCAACCTCGATTCGACCTATGGCCAACAACCTCACCAAACGGGAGATCGTTCTCGAAATCTACGAGAAAACCGGGTTTCCGCAAAAGCAGGTCCAACAGACCGTGCAGATGGCACTCGACATCGTGCTCGCCGCGCTCTCGGCCGGTCGCAACGTGGAGCTGCGCAATTTCGGCGTCTTCGAAGTGCAGGTGCGCAAGGCCCGGATCGGCCGCAATCCCAACAAGCCGGAGACCGATGTGATCATCCCGACCCGTGCCGTGGTGAAGTTCAAGTCGGGCAAGGTGTTGAAGGCGCAGATCAAGCAGCTCGACCTCGAGAAGCTTCAGGCCGAGAAGGCCAACGAGCCCGCCCCCGACGCCGATCGGGACGACGACTCGGACGACTCCTGAGGCCGGCCCGCGGCGATGGCGCTTCCGCAAACGCTTCCGGGCTTCCGGGAATTCCCCCCGGAAGCGATGGCCCCGCGTCAGTTCATGTTCCGCCTCTGGCGGCAGACCGCGCTCGCCTTCGGTTTCCAGGAGTATGACGGGCCCGTGCTGGAGCCGTTGGAGCTCTACACCCGCAAGGCGGGCGACGAGATCGAGGGCCAGCTCTTCAGCTTCACCGACAAGGGCGGGCGCGAGGTGGCGTTGCGCCCGGAGATGACGCCGACGGTCTGCCGGCTCGTCGGGGCGCGGGCCAGCTCCCTCAAGCGCCCGATCAAGTGGTTCAGCATCGCCGAGTTCTACCGCTACGAGCGGATGCAGAAGGGGCGCGGCCGGTGTTTTTTCCAGTTCAACGCCGACATCTTCGGCGAGTCCGGCCCGGAGGCCGAGGTGGAGCTGATCGCGCTGCTCGTCCAGTGCCTCCGCGCCTTCGGTCTCACCGCCGAGGATTTCCGGGTGCGGCTGAGCGATCGCGACCTGTGGATCCTTTTTCTCCAGACGATCGGTTTCGACGAGGCCGCGACCCCCGACGTGCTCGCAGCGGTGGACAAGTTCGAGAAGCTCGGCGACGACGCCTTCAAGGGCTTCGAGGAGAGGCACGGCCCGCTCGCCCCGGAACGGCGTGCGGCGGTGGTCGGCCTGTTGGGCGTCCGTGGTTTCGCCGCGCTCGAGGCGCGGATCGCGGCGACCGGGGATCCCCGGCTCGCGGCCCGGCTCGCGGACTGGCGCACCCTGCTCGACGGACTCGCCGCGATGGGCGTGGGCGATTTCGTCGAAGTCGATCTGGGAGTCGTCCGCGGGCTTTCCTATTACACGGGCTTCGTCTTCGAGGCCTTTGATCGGAAGGGCGACCTGAGGGCGCTGGCGGGCGGCGGTCGCTACAA